>NZ_KV799271.1:1851-177644 GCF_001809885.1 Corynebacterium sp. HMSC058E07 | reverse complement strand
ATTCCACGTCTTAGAATATAACTATTCTGTTTATGCAGGTCAGTGCGTTGCGTAAAATGGCTGCACACCTGCTATTCTCAGTAACTCGAAGATTTGGGACATTGTCGCCGCAGCCCGTTTGCGATCGTGGAGCCTGTGGGGCACAAGGGGCGGATGTGACGCGCGTGGCGTGGGCGGTTCCGGCGCTGTGGAGGTTATGCGGTGGAGGCTGCGCGGTGAAGGGCAAAAAGAAAAGTGGCACCACGCGGGGAGGTGCCACTGTCAGTGGTTAGCGCAGGGAGCCTGCACGGGGGCCAGCGCAGGGAGCCTGCCCAGGAGCCAGCCCGGTCACCAGCCCAACCAAGCCCTAGGCGTGCTCGTCAGCCTGCTGCTTCGGAGGCTGAACGGTCCACTCCGGCGGTACATCCTTGCCGGACTCCTCGTCCTGCTCTGCCTGCTCGGCCGTCTCCTGGACGATGCCCTTGGCGTGGTGGCTCGGCGCGTAGACCGCGTACACCTGCATCGGCTCGTCACCTGTGTTGATGATGTCGTGCCACACACCGGCCGGAACCTGCACCGCCCAGCCGTCGGAGACCTCCTGCTGGATGGTCATGTTGTCCTTGTCCGGACCCATGATGCACTTGCCAACACCCGCGTCCAGGCGCAGGAACTGGTCGGTATCATGGTGTACTTCCAGGCCGATGGAATCGCCCGGGGCGATGGACATGAGGGTCACCTGCAGGTACTTGCCCGTCCACGCGGTGGTTCGGTAGTTCGTGTTCTCTCGGGTGGCCGTTTCAATATCAAAGACGTTGGCTTCTGGTCCGTTGTCGACGATCTTCATGGTTCTCCTTCCGGTGAGATGTCCTCTATTGCCCATGCTAGGCCGTTTTCCCGTGAGATTCAGGCGCGCCCACCCGCGCCCACCCGCGCCCATCCGCTCACCCGCGCCCATCCGCGCGCGGACCGGCGAAGCGCCGAGCTGCCACCGGGAAGCCGACGGAGTACAGTCGAACTTCGGGCTAAAAATAGCACTATCGAATAAGAACCATCGAGCAAAAACTAAGGAGCTCTGCGAGCGTGAAGAGAACGTTCTCCATCGCCATGGCTTTCGTCGGCCTGACCGTCGGCGCCGGGTTTGCCACCGGCCAAGAGGTCATCCAATACTTCGTGTCCTTCGGCATGAACGGAATCTGGGGTGCGGTGCTGGCCGGCATCGTCATGACCATCGCGGGTAGCGTAATCCTGCAGGTGGGAAGCTACTTCCTGGCTGACGAACACCGCATGGTGTTCCGCAACGTCGCGCACCCGATAGTCTCGCGCTTCTTGGATCTGTCGGTAACGCTCACGCTGTTCGCCGTCGGATTTGTCATGCTGGCGGGGGCGGGTTCGAACCTGGAACAGCAGTTCGGCCTGCCCGCGTGGGCCGGTGCGCTGATCATGACCGGCGTGGTGCTGGCTGCGGGCATGCTGGACGTGGAAAAAGTCAGCCAGGTGATCGGCGCGCTGACCCCGCTGATTATCGTCGCCGTCCTTTTCGCGTTCGTGTACACGCTGATCAACATGCCCGCGGACACATCCCACCTCAGCGAAATCGCGAAGGGGGCGGATTCCCCCGTATCGCCGTGGATCCTGTCCGCCCTGAACTACAACGGCCTGGCGCTGCTGCTGGGCGTGTCCATGTCGCTGGTCATCGGCGGTAACTACTCCTCGCCGAAGGAGGCCGGTATCGGCGGCTTGATGGGTGGCGCCCTGTACACGGTCATGCTGATCATCGCCGCGATCACCTTGTACCTAAACATCGAAACCGTGCAGGATAGCGACGTCCCGATGTTGGAGCTGATGAACAACATCAACCCCACCCTCGGCGTGATCATGGCGATCATCATCTTCTTCATGATCTTCAACACCGCGATCGGCATGTTCTACGCGTTGGGTAAGCGCCTGACGGCCAGCACGGACAAGTCTTTCCGTCCGGTGTTTGTCGTGGTGACGCTGATTGGTTACGGCATCAGCTTCGTCGGCTTCGAGACCCTGATGACGTACGTGTACCCGGTCATTGGCTACATCGGCATGGTCATGATCGTCGTGATGATTGCCTGGTGGCTGCGTTCCCGCGCCCGCATTTCCCTGGAATCGAAGCGTCGCGACCGCATCCACGAGCTGGCATATAACCGCGAGCACGAGGACGAGGAATACACCGCCGAGGACCGCAAGGAACTGCGCAAGCTGGTCGGCGAATCCAACATCGAGGACAAGGAGCTGCACAAGACCATCACCGACGAGGTGAAGAGCGAGCTCTCCGACGAGTCCATGGAAAGCCCCGCCAAGCCGGAATCCTAACCCCAAAACCACAGCGTAGAATGGGTATTCATGTTTGGCGGCATCTACGGATCACTCACGACGGCTGCGATTAGCGCTGCGGATTTCACCCCGCCGCAGGGTTGGGGGCCGGTGCTTAAAGAACAGCTAGGCATCGACCTGTGGCGCATTCCGATTGTGATGGTCGCCGCCGTCGGCATCTATCTGACGTTCCTGGTGGCGGTCCGTCTTTTCGGACAGCGGATCTTAAGCAGCCTCGGCGGCTTCGATGCAGTGGTTATTTTCATGTTCGGCGCGGTCGCCGGCCGTTCCGTCATTGGCCACCCGCCGTCGCTGGCTGCGGGCGTGATCGGCCTGCTTACTTTGATGTGTATGGAGGCGCTGTTCGGCGCCGTGCAGGATGTGGTGGGGCTCCGCCGGACCATCAACCCGCAGCCAACGGTTCTGATCGCGCACGGCGAGATCATCGAGTCCGCCCTGCAGCGCTATCACATCAATGATGTCGCCATTGCCACTGCGATGCGCAAGGCCGGCGTGCGCGACCTCAGCGAGGTCGCCTGCATGGTGCTGGAATCCAATGGTTCGATCTCTACGCTGCGGGTGGGGGAGCAGATCGACCCTTCGATCTTGTTGGGTGTACAGGGAGCCGAGAGGGTAGTGACGCCCCCTCGTCCCAACGACCTTTAAGCGTTCAGCACGGGGTGCAGCCGCTTCATGGTCCACATTTGCTGGCTGCGCGCCGATAGCGTGGTGACCAGGAAGCATCCGAGGCCAACGAGGCACAGCACTCCCACTGCGATCGGCAGGCGTTCATCGTAGAAGCCGTAGATCAGCTGCCTGAAGCCGTTGACCGCGTATGTCATCGGGTCGAACGGATGCAGGAATTGGAAGAACTTGTTTTGTGTCTCGACGGGGTACAAGCCTCCCGAGGCGAGGATCATCAGCATGAGCATCGCCAGGGCGGTCACGCGTCCAGGCCCAGGGCCGAGGAAGGCGATGAGCATTTGGTTCATGAGCATCCACACCAGCGCCACGAGCGCTGCGAACAGGAATAGCCCCGGGACGTTCGCGGTATCCATGCCGACACCCCAGATGGTGACAGCCACCACGACTGCTGCCTGCAGGATGGCGATGATGCCTGTCGGCAGGAAGCCGGACAGGGCGGCGCGCCAGGAGTGCATGCCGGAGTTCACGGTGCGGGCCTGCAGTGGCTTGATCATGACGTAGACCATGATGCCGCCGATGAACAGCGACATGCTGAAGAAGAACGGCGCCATGCCTGCACCGAAGGTGTGCGTGCCGGAGTCGTTATCGGCCTTCATCTGTACCGGCCCGCCGATGGTGCTGGAGGCTGCCAGGCGCTGGCCTTCGTCCCACTGCGGAACCTTCTTGGACCCCTCGGAAAGCTTGTCGCGCAGTTCGGTGGCGCCGTTGTTCAGCTTGGCGGTGCCGTCCTTGGCCTTGGCGGTGCCGTCCTTCAGTTTGTCTGCGCCGTCCTTGAGCTTGGTGTTGCCGTCGTCCAGCTTGATCACGCCGTTCTTCAGCTTCGTCGCGCCAGCCGAGGCCTCGCCCAGCTTGTCGTCCAGCTTGTGCGCGCCGTTGTTGATCTTGTTCACGCCGTCCTGCAGTTGCTTGAACTGTGCGGGGAGCCCGGAAAGTTCGCCCACGCCCTTGCGCAGCGGGGCGTTCGGGTCGTTGAGCTGGTAGGACAGCTGGGCGCTGCCGTCAGCCAGGCGCTTCAGATCGGTCGCGTTCTGCGACTTCGGGCCGATGCCCTGCGTCTCCAGGGCGAGGGCCACCTTGTCTAGCTCGTTCGCGGCCGTAATGGCGGCGGGCATGCCACTGCCACGCAGGTTGCGGGAGATGTCGCGCAGGTTCCTTGCGTGGTCGCCCTGTGCCTTGGTGACTCCACCGAGTTTGGTGTTGAGCTGTTGCACGCCGTCGTTGAGGCGGCTCGCTCCGTCGCCAAGTTTATCGACGCCACCTTCCAGCTGGTTGAGCTTTCCAGCCTGACCGTTGATCTTTTCCGCCGCGGCGTTTACCTTGTCGGACAGTTCGGTGGTGCCGTCGGACAGCGTGCCGGCGCCCTGGTGCAGTTTGGCGATGCCGTCGTCGAGTTCGACGGCGCCATTTCGCAGCTTGCCGGAGCCGTCCTTGGCGGTGGCCAGGCCGTTGGCGAGCTTTTCTGCGCCATCGTTCAGTTGGACGGAGCCGTCTTTGAGTTGGGCGGTGCCGTCGGCGAGCTTGCCGGCGCCGATGGCGGCGCGCTGCATGCCGCTGCCCGCGTCGACGATGCCGAGCAGGACTTTATCCACGGCCTCTGCACTGATTTTGTCGCCGACGACGTTCAGCACCTCACGCATGACGTTTTGGCCGATCATGGTGGAGAGGTAGCCGTTGGCATCGTTGTATGTGCTGATGAGGTTGGCCTTTTCCGGCTTCCCGGAGGTAGGCGAGGCCACTGCGTCGGAGAAGTTCTCCGGCAGTTCCAAGGAGAAGTAGTATTCGCCGGATTCCACGCCCCGACGGGCATCCTCGGAATCGGTTTCGATCCAGCTGATCTGGTCGTTTTCCTTCAAGCCTTCGATGACCTTGTCGCCGGCGCGGAGCTCCTTGCCGTCGACACTCGTGCCCTTGTCACTGTTAACAAGGGCAACGGGCAGGGCGTTCAGGTTGCCGAATGGGTTCCAGAATGCCCAGAGGTACAAGGCGGAGTACAGCAGCGGCATGAGCACAAGGATGACCAGCGCGGCGCGGGTCAGCCGGTTGCGCTTGAAGCTGCGGATCTCGCTGTTGAGTTTAAAACCGGCGAGCATTAGTTGTTCTCCTTTGGCTCTGCGATGTCGGTGTATTCGCGCAGTCCGGTATGAATCGGGTGCGCGTGGTTAGCGTAGGCGTCAATTTCAATAACCGTGGTGGGCTCGACCGGACCGACGATAGGGTTCGACGAGTTAACGACCACAGGAATATCCATCGACAAGCGCTCGAGTACCTGCAGTAGGATCGCGCGCTCGTCGTTTTCGTGCACCTGCTCAATGTCGTCCATGATCAGCAGGTGGACTGGCTTGTTGTCGGCGGGCGACAGGGCCAGGCTGATGCGTAGCATGATCTTGTCGAGGTTATCCAGCTGGGAGATGTAGGCATCCAGCGGGGGAAGATCGCGTTCGCCGTAGACCTGGGAGCAGATACGCTGTAGGTCTTCTGCGGTGGCCTTGCGCATCGGCATGAACCAGGGCTTCGACCAGGACAGGGATTCGGTGAGGATGTCTTGGACCGTGACGGAACGCTCCAACAGGTCGATTTGCTCTACGCCGGCGATGGCGACGCGGGAGCGGATCTGCTTGGGCTTGGTTTCACCGAGAACATTGAGGGTGCCACCGGTGGGCTTCATGCGCCCAGAAAGAACCAGAGCCAAGGCGGTACGGCCAGAGCCGCCCTTGCCGAGCAGGTTGGTTAGCCCCTGGTTGGGGATAGAAAAGGAGAGAGGGCCAAATACTTGGCCCTCGTCACCTTTGAGCTCAAGATCCTGGGCTTCTACTGCGAGGGAAGTCATGGCTTTACCTGATTTCTGTAGGGAGGGAAGCACGGTCTATTTCAACAGACACCCTGCGTATTTTTGTAGACTTTGACGATTTCGTCAATTTTGGCCCTGGCGTGGCGAAACGGCGCTGCAATGTACGGAAATCTACGGGGAAGCTAGCCGGAAGCTGCTACAGCGCTACGGGCGCGCAACCGATTGTCGTAGAGCGCGATGACGAGGGCGACGGCGACGAGCGAGCCGATGGTGCCGAAGCCGATGGCGGTGCCGAGGGGCCAGTTGATGGCGCGCGAGCTAGCGAAGACTATCGCGGTGATCGGCGCGAGTCCCATGGCGGTACCGATGCGTTGTGCAGCCTGCAGAACCCCGCCGGAGCTGCCCGCGTAGTTGAGAGTAACGTCCGCGAGCGTGAGGGTTTGGTTCGGACCGATGACCGCACCCTGGCCGGTGCCGACTAGGAATAGGGTGATTACCATCCACCACTCCGACAGGCCCGTAACGTGGTGTAGCACAAGGGTGAGGATGGTTAGCGCAATGCCGGTCAGTGCCACGGTGATGCCGTCGATGACGACTCGACGGCCCCGGTCGGCGACCTGCTTGCCGGCCCAGTTGGCGGCGAAGGGGCTGCTGATCGCGGCGGGGATGCCAACGCTACCGGCGACGAGCGCGCTGTAGCCCAGCCCGTTTTGGAAGTACAGGGCCACGAGCACCCAAATGCTGGTTATGCCCATGAAGTACACTCCCGCACCAGCATGGTGTCCAGTCGGAAGCTGGGGAAGCGGAAGATTTGCATGTCCACCATGGGGTCGAAGGGCTTGGTTGTTTTAACGTGCCGCTCCCAGGCCAGCCACCCGGCCAGAAGGGCGACGGCGATGGGGGAGAGGCAGGAAGGTGCGGGCATTGCCGGAGGATTCCACGAACGGGAAGAGGAAGGCCAGGACGGCCAAGCCAAGCAGGAGGGATCCGAAGGGGTCGAGGCTGCGCACTGCGCGGATGACGCCCACGTTACGGCCGGTGGCGGGGTCCTTAACCCGGCCCATCAGCGGGCGCGGGAACCACAGGAGTGCGAGGACGAAGGCAAGAAGGCCGAAGGGGACGTTGACCAGGAAAGTCCAGCGCCAGCCGCTCCGGTCCGCCGACGCGGATGAGGAAGCCACCCAGGACAGGCCCGATGGCCACAGCCACGCCCACGACGGTGCCGAACCAGCCGAAGGCTCGGCCGCGTTCCTTGCCGCGCAAGAACTGCTGGATCATGCCCACGGCCTGCGGGTTGAGCATGCCCGCGCCCACGCCTTGGATGAAGCGGGTGATGTTCAGGGCTTCCGCGGTGGGGGCGAAGCCAGCGGTGATGGCGGCCAGGGTGTAGACGCTTAAGCCGATGAGGTACATTCCGCCCCGGCCGAGCAGGTCGCCGACGCGGCCAGCGGCGACGAGTACCACGCCGAAGGTCAGCGTGTAGCCGGAGAGCACTCACTGGATGTCCGATTCGGTCGCATCCAGCCCCTGCTGGATGGAGGGCAGGGCGACGTTGATGATGGACACGCTGATGAGCGACATGAAGATCGTCGTAAGGATGACGCCCAGAACTCTCCAGCGGCGCGGATCCTCACCCGGGGGATAGGTGCCGGGGGGACTGAATCGTGGCCTCCGTCGCGCCGGGGCGGGGGTTGTCTGTGCCCTGGCGCGGGGTGCCTGGGTGTGCTTCCCTGCGAGGAATGCCCGGCTGTGAGCTTGCGGCGTGCGGGTCCTTTTCAGCCACGGTGGTGCGTGCCCTCCTTCGGATCGCCTGTGTGTAGATCTGTGCGCTGGCGCGGTTTCGCGCGGTTGTGCGCGAAATTCCCTTTAGTGAAGCATATCGCTACTAAGGGTGACCTTATTTCAGGGGGTGGGATGGTTTCAAAGTGGATAGGCTTCTGAAGTGCTGTTGTAGCCTGGGGTACAGGTGGTTCGAAGATCACGGAGGCTTTGTGCTATGGGGATAAACGACGAGTTCACCGAGGCGAACAATGCTCGGAATTCCAACTGGTATCAAATCCAGGGAGCGGAGTTCCATCTTCCGGAGGGTTATGTCTGTGGCTCTCAGCCGGAGTGGCGCCTTGCGCATTTCGCGGTGGTTCTTCCAGTGCCCGAATTACCGGAGGCTTTCGATTGGCCCGAGGCTTGGGTGCCCGGTCGTTTTCGCGGGATTAAGAAGATTGAGTTCGCAGAACGGGATGAAGAAGGGGACTTCGTTCGCCAGTTCTGGGGTAATAAAGTTGATTACAAATATGTACCCCGCGTTTTCCATAAGAGTGCTGGGTCGTACTTCCGTGAGCCCCTAGCCAGCTCTATGGGGGCGAGTGCGGTTGATGCTGTACCGACGTCTGGTGGGGATCCCGCGGAGTGGATCTCGGATGCATCTACTAATCCTGCCAAGGTCGTCGCGCATCGCCTCGTGTTTGAGCCCGACCTTACGACGGAGGACTATACGACGGAGGGCAAGCAGCGGGCACCAAAAATGGAGACATATCCGCTGCGTTTCGCTTTGGACGACACCGGGCACCCCTATGCGACCTTGAAGTTTGTATGTGCCGAGTACCTGCAATATTCCGGGCCATGCCTTTATGACCTTGAAAGTGGCGAACCTAGTAACTTCGAACAGAATTTTCTCGTCATCCATGCCGTCGCGGAAAATTGCTCCGGAAAAGCGCTGGAGGAAGCTACTGCGTCGTTGACTAAGCCACGAGAGAAAATGACCCTGATTGCGGAGGAAGGCAACGGAGAGGCGAGACAAAGAGAGCTACTTGAAGAACTCACTGGCTCACCACTGACTAACAACAAGGCTAGTGTTTGCCTATTGGAAGCTGCCGTGAAGGTTGTGGAAGAGCAGCTATTCGTCGGCTCGGAAACTCACACTCCGTGGGATCTCAATAAGGGCGGATACTTCAAAAAAACCCGTAGGGGTACAAAAGCGAAACGCGGTCGACAGTCTCCCAAACCTTATTGCGTCACGATGGCTATCCCGGGCCGTACAGACATTGCCCTACCAACTCCCATCGCGGATGCATCTGAGGAGTCGGGGGAGAACTGGATGCTCCATGACCAATGGGCATGGTACTTTGCTTCTCGTTTCGACCGGTACACAACAGAAATCCCGTATTTTCGTGATGGCTCTATAAACAGAAGCCTCGTGTCCCGCTACCGTGACTGGACTATTCACTCCTGCGAGGAGGGGTTGGCAGTGGTGCGCCGGGCACCGCTAGAAAACTCACAAAATAATTTCTTTATGCTGGCTGGGACTCGCTTTGTAGACCTGGCTATTTTAGCGCTCAGAGCAGTTAATTATCTGGGGTGTATTAGCGAACAACTTCGCCAATTATCTTTCGGTCCGGAAGCGCTCAATGTCTTGGAAAGCTCCGGCTCTGAGGGCAATGCTGGAACTCTCGAGAAGATAAGGGGCGCGGACCAAAAGCTGCAGGGCAGTCTCCGGAAGTTCGCAAAGATACAAGCGGAACTAGTCTATGTGCGCGATCACCTCTGGTACGAGCGAGTCCCCGGACGCGACGTAGCGACCACCATTCTGCAGCATATGTTGGAAAAGACAGGTGCACGGGGAGACTTTGATGACATCGTCGGCGAACTTGAGATACGTGAGAACGTCTACACAACCCAGTACAATTTCGCACGTATCAGACTTGATGGCATCGAGGCAGACGCTCATAAGCGTAAACAAGAGCGGCGCGATGAACGCAATGAATTAATCGCGTTAGCAGCCGCAGTTCTGGCAGTCCCAAGCCTTTTTGCGCTTCTGCCCGCTGTTGGGCAGTGGTGGGTTTTCATTGTTTGCCTGGTGGCCATTGTTGTTATATCAGCGGTGACGTACTTCTCGCGCCGTCAACGGAGAAAGAAACAGTCGGGTTGATCTCGATTGCCAAGCGCTAATAAGCGGCCAGGCCTACCCCGGCAGCATTAACCCTCGAGGGCGGCCTTCATGCAGCGCATCGCGGCCAAAGTCTTCGGCACGCCGACGTAAGGCATGAGGTGTACGAAGCATTCGGCCACCTCCTCTGGGCTCATGCCTGCGACGTCCACAGCGGTCTTGATGTGGCCGGTGAGTTTGTGGCTCTACGCCACCCATCGCAGCCAGGGCAGCCATGTTCAGCATCTGACGGTCGCGGAGAGTAATGCCATCGCGCTGGTAGGTTCCGCCGAAGACGGCCTCGACAACCCAGTCGGACGCGCCGGGTGCGAACTCGTCGAGCTGCTTCTTCCACGCAGTGGCGGATTCTGGGGTTTGGGTCTCGCGGACGAACTCGTCGCTTTTGTCGCGGTTCAGTTCCATGGGGGCATGCCTCTCTCTTTGGATCCACGCTCCGGTTAGGCCCGGCTGGCGATGTAGCCAGACACGTGCACCAGGAGCGGGGTGGGTTGCCCCGAGGTTAGCCCAAGTTCTCGCACCAGGACGCGGGGCAGCCGTGGGCTAACCGGTGCACTTGCCCAAAGCCTTTGTCGTACAGCAGTGCCAATCTGAGGGCGTGCGCATGAGCATCGAACCCTTAGTTGGCGCCGAGATGTTCGATATTCTTGAATCCTTGTCTGCAGCGCTTGTTAGATTGAGCACATGAATCGGACAACTGTGGTGGCAGATGCGTTGGCGATGATCCGCCTTGCGGACTCGGTACCTGCTTGGGCGATGCTTCGTGCCCATAACGCCCCAGCTGTTCTTTCTGTCTTAAGTGCTGTCTTCCAAGCAGGTAATCGCCAGATCGCCGGATCCGAGCTCACCCTAGCAGTGGAGTCCTTGCTGATCGATATTCGGGAACAGACCAATATGGAGCTGCCCAAGTCAGCCGTGGCTTATATCAATGACTGGGTGAAACTCGGATACCTCACGAGGCGCAGCCCTCAGGGCTCGAGGGAAGAGTTTTACGAGCTCACCACGGACGCGCACGTTGCTATCGACTATGTCCAGCAGTTGATCAGTCCTCAGCGGGTGGTGACCAAATCCCGCCTCGGAACTCTATTCAATAATCTCCAGGATCTGGCGGCTGAAACAGATCCCGACGAAGCGAGAGCGATTAGTCGCCTGGAAGCTCAGCGAGATCAGATCCAAGACCGTATCGACAACATCCGCATGAACGGTGTCGGCGTGATTTCCGACGAAGAGGCAGTGGAGAGGGCACGGGAAATCCTGGCTCTGGCGAGGGATTTGCCCACCGACTTCTCCCGCGTTCGGGAGGAGGTTGAGAATGTCGATCACGAACTCCGAGAATCGCTCGTCGAAGGGCAGCTAAACGCTGGTGAGGTACTGGACAATGTCTTCCGTGGTGTAGATCTGATCGCAGAATCAGAAGCGGGACGGGCATTCAACTCCTTCTATGAGCTTTTCCTTGACCCGGAGCAATCAAAGCAACTCGATGCCGTGATGGATTCAGTGCAATCGCGGGACTTCATGGTGCAGCTCGGCCCGGAAGAGCGGAGCGAGATCGCGCAATTGGTAGACATGCTCGATTCCTCCTCGGGACAGGTGCATACCTCGCTCACGGGCCTATCGCGGTCCCTAAGGCGCTTCGTGCAGTCCCGAGAAGCAGAATCGCAGCAGGCCCTCACACGGGCAATCAATCAGGCGCAGCAGCAAGCGCTCGAGCTCGCAAAACGAGGGATCGCGCCTTACGAGAAGATCGGCTACGAGCTCGAGCTGACGACGCGGCAACCGACGTCGCTTTCCAGTTGGGAATTACACAACCCGAAGGAATACCGCATCGAGCGGTCAATGGAAGTCAACGAGTCAGGCGAGATCGACTTCGAACAGATGCGTCGGCGTATCCGGGAATCAGAAATTGACTGGCAGGAACTGCGCGACGCAATCAACGATGTGCTCGGCAGAAAGGGGCAAGCATCGATTCGGGAAGTCTTGGAAGAGCACCCTGCCACTCAGGGGCTAGCGAGTGTGGTGGGGCTCATCAAACTTGCGCATGATCACGGCGAAAGATCCGACGGTACAGAAGTCCTGCAGTGGGAGAGACCAAGCGGGAAAAGGTATCAAGGGCGGTATGGGCGTTTCGAATTTCGGAGGAAGGTTGGGCGCATCTAAATGGAAAACAAACTGTATGAAGGCGACACCGGAACCTTGACAGGTTTGCAGCGTCGTGCCCTGGCGGAACTCATCCGCGGCCCATACGTGTCGAGCGTGAAATCGCCAGATGTGTTTGCTGCGATATCCAACTCACGTGAGATTCTTGCCCAACAGCTGGATAATCTCTTCCTCACTCTCATTCTCGACGAGCATGCAGGGGTTGCCTACACAAAGGCGTGGGAAGCGGATGTCCCTGAAAAGCGTGCGCTGCTACGCAAACAGTCGTTGACTTTTATGGACACGGTGGTGATTCTCCACCTGCGCCGTGAGCTGGTGACGACGAGCCCCAACGAGCGAACCATCGTGGATGAGGGTGAGGTTTTTGAGGCGACCCTGCCGTATCAAGGCCATGCTGGCACGGACAAGTCCACGCAGCGTAAGCGCTTTACTGCAGCGTGGAACAAGCTGAAGAGCTACTCGATTATTGCCAGCACCCCGACCGAGGGGCGTTTCGAGGTGTCCCCGGTGCTGCGCATCATCTTTTCCAGCGAAGAAATCGCCGCTGTCACCGAGTCTTTCCGAGCTCTCCTGGAGGAAGAACAATGACGACGACTCTGCCTGGCCAATTCCGACTTTCCCAAATCCAGGTTTATAACTGGGGAACATTCGACAACCTTCACTGTGTCGAGGTGCCGCGGGAGGGCTTCCTCATCACAGGCTCTTCAGGTTCCGGCAAGTCGACGCTGATTGATGCGATCTCGACGATTCTTGTTCCGCCCGGCAAGATTCGTTTCAACGCTGCGGCTGATAACCAAGCACACTCGGGCCGTAACTTGGTTACCTACTGCCGCGGTGCCTGGCGCCGCGAGCACTCGATCGAGGCGGACGAACTTACGCAGTCCTACCTTCGAACAGGTGCGACGTGGACGGGCGTCGCTCTACGCTATAGCGATGGGGCAGGGGAGACCGTAACCGCTTGCCGGTTGATGTTTTTGCCCGCTAACGCCTATTCGCGCCAGGAAATCACGGATCTTTACATTTTGCTCCCTCGGGCCGCCGATCTGACAGAGTTTGAGGATCTGGCACAGAAGAATTTGCCGGTTAGTGAGGCGAAGAAGACATACAGCGATGCCCTGCACGTCAGTCGAAATCATCCGAAGTTCAGTTTGGCGCTGCGCCGAGCGGTGGGGATCGCCGATGCCGGTGCTTTGGACCTGCTGAACCGAACGCAATCGGCTAAAACGCTCGGCGATCTTAATCATTTGATGCGTACCTTCATGCTGCCCGAACCAGAGACCTTCGAGATCGCGGAGCAAGCAGCGGAGAATTTCACAGACCTCCGAACGGCGTATGAGTCGGTGGTGAAAACTCGTGAACAGATTGAGCAACTGGCACCGGTGCGCGTGGCAGCAGAGAAGCGTGCAGGGGTCGAAAACAGGCTGACCACGGTAAAGGAGGACCGAGACGGCGTCGAAACCTTCGTTGACGAATGGCAGCAGCGTTTCGCCGAACAGGAGCGGGATCAGTGGACTTCCGAGATTAAGACAGTCAGCGCGAAGATTGAAGAAGCCACCGGGGTTCGAGACGCACACCGGGCGCAAGCAGATCAACTGCGCACGTTGATTCATGGAGCGCAGGATTCTGCCTTGGTTTCTGCACAGGCTCGGCGTGACCGTTTGCAGGACCGGCTGGAGCGAGTGACCAAAGAGGAAGAGGCATTCAATTCCCGGCTCAAATCCATTGGGGCTGCAAAGCCCGGCAGTGTCGAGGAATTCACCAACCTTGTGCTGCAGTTGCGTGAAGAGCGGAAGCGGTTGAGTGCTGCATATGAAACAGAAGACGTAAAGCTGGGTCAGGCGCACGTGCGCGTTTACGAGCTGGGCGAGAACAAGGACAAGCTGGTCGCGGAGCTTGAGGCTTTGCGAAAATACGAATCGGCCATGGATAACCGGTTGCTCCGTGCGCGAGCCTTGATTGCAGAGAAGTCTGGAGTGCGGGAGTCTGACCTTCCATTCATTGCAGACCTCGTGAGTATGAAGCCTGGTGAAGACCATTGGCAAGGAACCGCAGAGCGAGTGATGGGCGGGTTTGCCCGGCGGATCCTTGTCCCAGACGAGCACTATGACCAGGTTTCTTCAGCTATCGATGACACCTATCTCGGTGCGAAAGTGAGCTACACCAGGTTCACTCGGGATCTGGAAGAACAGCGCCCGTCCCGTTTCGTACCGAACTCACTGGGGCTGAAAATCAACGTAAAGTCCGGGCGGTATCACGACTGGATCCAGACCCAACTTTCTACGAAGTTCGATTACTTATGCTGCGGCTCTGTGGAAGAGTTTCGTGCTGCCCGGCGGGCGGTGACTGCAAAGGGTCAGGTGAAACATAACCGCAACGATCACATTAAGGATGATCGCCGCCGAATCGATGACCGTTCGAACTGGGTGCTGTGGGGCAATCTCGCTGACAAGATCGATGCCCTTCAAACAGCGGTGCGCGACATCGTGGCGAAACTTGAAGACGCTGAACGGCGACGCAAGGCCATCGCGGCCGGCCAGGAGAAAAGGCGTGCCCAAATAGCCACGATCGAGCGGCTATTGGAGACGGAACGTTTTCAGGATATCGATGTGTCATCGGTGACCCAGGAGCTTGCAGAAGCCCAGCGAGTCGTTGATGAACTCACTGATGGAAACGCGGAGCTGGCTGAACTGAAAGCGAAGTTGAAGGGCGTTGAAGCTACTCTCGACAAAGTTGAGGAGCACGTCATGGCGCAGCGGAACCAGCTTAGTGTCTCCAAAGTTCGCCTGGAGCAGGCAGAAGAAACGCTTGAGAAGATTCGGAATCGCCGAGGTGGGAAGACCGTCTCTGAGGACGTTGCGACCCGTCTGACAGAACGTTGCACGGCTATCGACCGCACCATTCGGCCCGATAACATCGATGTGCTCAACAATCGCCTCATTCGTGGTATCGAAGATCAGCTCGCAGACCTCAATGCGCACTTCACCAAATATTGTGGTGATCTGGTCAACGCAATGAACCTTTACTTGGTGCGCTGGCCTGATCGGGCGGGTGACCTCAAGGCGGATATGGAGTGGGAGCAGGACTTTCTTCGGGAACTGGGCAGGCTTGAAGCAGACGACTTGCCCCGTTTTGAACAGCGTTTCCGGGACATGCTGCAAGACGAAACCCACAAGCATCTCGGTCGGCTGCGCCGTTTAATCCGTGACGCGACAGCGAAGACTCGCAGCTCGATCCAGATGATTAATGATTCACTTGCGGAAGTCGAGTTCTATCCGGGTGCTTACCTGACGATCGAGGTGAGGGAGGCACAGCCCGCGATCGCCCGCAATTTCGTTGAACTTCTGGATTCCGCACTAGCAGGGATTATCAATGAAGCTGATCAGGAGGAGAGCGAGCACCGATTCCATAAGCTGCAGGCGGTGATCGACGCAGTGACGGTCTCGGACGGTACGACAACTCGTGATCGCCAGTTGCGTCTGGATACGAGGCAACACGTGAAGTTCCTGGGAGTGGAATACAGCGAGGATGGAACGCGCGGTGCGGTCTATGACTCGTCGGAAGGACTCTCGGGCGGCCAAGCCCAAAAGCTGTCCTCCTTCTGCCTGGCTGCAGCCTTGCGTTACAGGCTGACTGGGATGGGCTTGCCAGCCGCACAAGAAAAGAAATCCATTGTCCGGGTGGGGGAGGACATTTATCCGCGATTCGGCACGATCGTTCTGGATGAAGCTTTTGATCGTGCGGATACGGAGTTCACTCGGGCTGCGATGGAGGCCTTTCGCCGCTTTGGTTTCCACATGATTCTGGCCACGCCCGAGAAGCTGCTGCAGACCGTGCAGGACTACATCGGGGGTGTGCTGATGGTGGAATGCCCAGACCGGAAGCGATCGCGAACGAGTTCTCTGACGATCGAGGAGGTCCAGGATGAAGACTCCTGATCAGGTGCGCCAACGCGCTGCGGTCTTTTATTCACGTAACCACCGCAGCTGGTTGGCCGGGGAATTCAAGATGCTGACCATCAACCTGGATCCGCCGACTGGAAGGTCGGCAGAGCGTGATGACGGCGCTGCCGTGAGAGCCTGGGTGGCACAGTGGAACCGCAGTTCAATTACCGTCGAGTGGGAGGATAAAAAGCTCAGCTATTTGGGGACTTATTCGCTGCCTCGGCGAGTTGTTCTCGCGGACGCGGATACTGCGGCTCGCGTGGCCGGCAAACTCGATCATTGGCAACGCCTCCGCACGGTCTTGGACCGTTTCTGCACGGAATTGGGGGAGAGCGTTCGACCTGAGCTCATCAGGCACCTTTCTGCGTGGGACGACTGGAATGATACGACTGTGGAGCAGTTCATTGCTGTTGTCCGGTGGGTTCACGAGCACGAGGTCAGCGACTTTTATATTCGCGAATTGCCAATCTTTGGTGTCGATAGCAAATGGTTCGAGGCACACAGGGCGGTCGTTGAAGCGGTGGTCGGGCCACTGAACTTCAAGCCGAAGCCCCAGTTGGTGGAGATCCGCAGCCTTGACCCGACACTGGGAATTGGCGGTTTGCGGCACTTGGCATGTCCGGCGGCAGAACTCCGTGAGATCCCGGGGGCGCGAGTTCTTATCGTTGAAAATCACCAGAGTTTCCTTGCCTTGCCAGACTTGCCCGCGACGATCGCGATCTTCGGTGGTGGATTGAACGCTGCCAGGATCGTCCAGCAGATGCCATCGCTAGAGGCGAAGGAAGTTCTTTATTGGGGAGATCTAGATTCGCATGGTTTCTATATCCTGGAACTCGTCAGGCGATACGTGCCTCATGCGCGATCTGTTCTCATGGACCTGGATACGGTCCGTGACCACGTTGATCTTGCGGTGGAAGAACCGCAACCTAGCCGGTTCGAGCCTGAGCTGTTGAGCTACGGGGAGCGCTTGGCATTGGACTATCTCCGGGGGCGTTCTGCGGGCGGGTGCTTGCGCGTTGAGCAGGAAAGAATCTTGTTTGACTATGCGCAGCAGCAGCTGCGTCGGGCAGTGAGTTCCAGTGGGACTGGTGCATAGCAGCGGCAGTAGACCCGGAGCTTGTGAATCAGTCGGCTAATATTCCGCTCATGAGGAAAACCACCCTTTTCCACTGTTCCCGGCGCTCACCAGGAGCTTCACGACGCCGGTGATGCAGCGAAGATGAACTCCCTGCGCGCCGGAGTTTTGGGCGCCAACGACGGCATTGTTTCCGTTGCTGCCCTGCTTATCGGCGTGATTGCCACCGGCGCGGGAGATAAGGCCATCTTGATGGCAGGCCTGGCTGCCACCATTGCAGGCGGGGTGTCCATGGCTTTGGGGAGTTTGTGTCCGTGTCCGCCCAGCGGGACTCCGAGCAGTTCTTGGTGGCCAAGGAGAGGCAGGAGTTGCGGGAGGCTCCGGAAGAGGAGATGGAGGAGCTCGCGGGGATACTTTCCGGCTACGGCATCAACCTGTCAGCGACGGTCGAAAAGTAGCCCACTTCTGACGGTGGAAAAGTAGCCCAATTGTGCTTGTGGTTTACTCTAGTGCCTTGCTGCGTTCTGCGTTTACGGAAGGCAGGATATCTTCGTGACCGTTGATGCGGTAGCTGGTTCCTTTGTGTGTGAGGATCTCTGCGTGGTGGACTACGCGGTCGATCATGGCTGCGGCGATTGTCTGATCGCCGAAGCATTCACCCCATCGCGAAAACGGAAGATTCGAAGTCATAATCAGCGACGCTTTCTCATACCTGGTTGATACCAGCTGGAAAAACAGGTTGGCCGCTTCAGCCTCGATGGGAATGTATCCGACTTCATCGACGACAAGAAGATCGTAGCGCCCCAGCTTGGTCAGCAGTTTTGGCAGTTCTCCCTGGTCATGCGCCTGGGTAAGTTTCTGCACCCAGCCAGCAGCGGTGTCAAACAAAACCCTGTAGCCCTGCCTGGCAGCGATAACTCCTAGTCCAATCGCCAAGTGAGTTTTGCCGGTACCAGGTGGGCCGAGGAAGATGACATTGCTTGCCTGGCTTATCCATGCTGAGGTTTCTAGGCGCGCAATCTTTGCTCGGTCGATGCTGGGCTGGATGGTGAAATCGAATTCTTCAATCGTCTTCACCTGGGAAACCCCGCTCGCTTTATTCGCGCATTGGCTCCAGATTCTTGTCGGGCAGAAGCTTCAACAGATAACACCGCAGCTAAGTACTCTTCAAAGCTCCACCCGTCCTCACGAGCTTGTTCAGCGGTTTCGAAATAGGTAGCGCGAATACGAGGAGCTTTTAACACCTTGGAAATGTGGGATAATTCAGAATCAATCTGACGATGATCTTTAGTCGTCATGCTGACTGCTCCCATCCTGCAATCTTGTCGTAGATACTCAAGTCAGCAGCTTCAACAGCAATATCGCACGCCTGTGGTTTCGGCGCTGCCAAGCTTTGACGCATCTGTTTAGCCAGATGTTGATGGTCAGGATCGGTCACCGTGATGTTTTTACCCCACACACGCCGATGGTCTGCAACAATGACTCCAGCGCTATCAGTGACAAGGACCCTATGAAGCTCAACGAAAATAGTCACAATCTTGCCGATTGCTGCAGGTGATACCGAATAACGGTTGGAGTCAACAGACACATAGTAGTTCCTTGGCAAGCGCACTTGACGCCGAAGCCCAGTCTGCGGCGCATACGGTGGCAGGACAGACATCGCCTCCTTATCCGCTTTCCACCGATCTACTGGGCGTTGTTTCAACGTGGCATGAATACGCTTATTAGCAATGCCATCAATCCAGGAGTCTAACTGGGCTTGGGCATCAATGTGATCGTTGAACCGCCGGCCCGGAAAGAATGAAGTCTCCAGGTACTCGTTATGGCGTTCAACGATGCCCTTGGTTTCCGGATCTCGTGGCGGCGCTTGGCGGACTTTAAGTCCTAACGTGCCAGAAAATCCAACGACTTGATCCACCAGCCTTTTCTGGCCAATACCCGACTCGTGATCCCATAAGAGTTGCTGGGGCACTACCTGGAAGCGGTCGTGCAGCAGCATCCACATCCCAGACACCAAGTCGCCTGTCGTCTTGGTCGGCAAGACACACGCCGCCATAAACCGCGAATAGGACGAAACCATCACCAACACCGGACTTGACCAACTTCGCTGGTACACCCTGATCATTGGTGATTCCGTCTTCGGGGAACATGAGATCGCATTGAATCTGCTGACCAGGCTTATGATCAAGAACATCAACCGGATCCTTGGGCATGTACTCAGGCCTGATACGGCGAACATTCTCCCTAAACCAAGACATAGACCCTGACCAGCCCACCCGTTGAGCTAGCACCGTAGCTGGTAGATCTGGTACATCATCAAGTAAAGCGCGTACATCAAGTTCAAACTCATCAAACGCGGTCTTTTGAGGAGCACGCTGCTTATACGAAGGCGGAGTATTCGAAGCTAAAGCCCGCTCGACGGTTTTCTTCGCGCAGCCAACGGTGCTGGCAATCTTTCGAATCGACATACCTTCATTGCGCAAGATTCTGATCTGCGCCCAATCATCCATGGAAATCACCCATCCAATTGTTCTCGGATGGGCTACTTTTCAACCGTCACTGACAGTTTTTGGTACCGGTGTTCTGGGGACTCGGTACTGTCGTGTTCCGGGTAGTTGGTACTGGGACGGGCCGACGGAGTCTTCGTGAGGTGAGTATTCCAAAGGTAGATCATTTCTGGTGATGGATGATCGGCGTGCTTGCTCATTCACACACATGAAAACCACTGGGTCATCGGTACTGGGGCTGGGCTTGGATTATCCATATGGATATGATGATGTGCGCTTTGAAAACCTCGGAACGATCCCTGCACTACGAAAGTAGGCGTAAATCGCCGCGGTTATTGATTTATCCGGGGAATTGGCTCGCATCAATGGTCGAAGTCCGATCTGCGAACTCGTCGCGGGAGAGCTGGCCTATTCCGGCGGGGAGGCAGCCCAGTAGCGGCAGGCCGGTAACCTTCGGCATTTCCTTCACGTTCAGTTGGGTCGCTAGGTCTGGCTGTGCAGGCAGCGAGCCACCAATGAGCCCCAGTACCTCCAGGCCTCGGTTACGGGTGGCTTCGACGGTGAGCTCCGCAGCGTTGAGGCTTCCCAAACCCATGCTGGTGACGATGATGAGTGGAGCGCCGAGGTCGGCGGCGATATCGGCGAGCGTGAAGTTGTCAGCCAGTCGCACGAGGAGGCCGCCGGCGCCTTCGACGAGCACAACATCCGCCTCGATACTGCGAATCCACTCAACGAGTTCTTTGCGGTCTGGCTGGGGCATTCCCGCGCGCCGGGCCGACAGGTTGGGGGCAAGCGGCTCGGGGTAGCGCACAAACTCGCGGGTCTCAACCCCGGCGAGGCGGGAGATGGTGGGGGCGTCGCCAAGCCCGGCAGGCTCACCTGTCTGAACGGACTTGGCCACGATGACATGCTTGCCTGCAGCCTTGAGCTGGGCGGCGATGGCTGCGGTGGCGATGGTCTTGCCCACGTCGGTGTTGGTTCCCGTAATGCAAATGATCATGCGGCCTCCCCGGCTGCGTGGATGGCGCGGCAGATGCGCGCGATGTCCTCGTCTGTACAGATATAGGGCGGCATGGCGTAGATGAGCCGCCCGAACGGCCGCAGCCATACTCCGTGCTTAAGGGCCGCTTCAGTGGCAGCGGCCATGTCAACCTCGTGGTCCATTTCCAGCACGCCAATAGCGCCGCGCACTCTGGTGAGGCCGGGTGCGCCCTGAAGTCCCTTACGCAGACCTGCCTCAATTCGCGGTACTGCGCTGCGCCACTGGCCCTCCGCGATGAGCGCGGTGGATTCCGCGGCGACCGCGCAGGCGAGAGGATTGGCCATAAAGGTTGGGCCATGCATGAGTGGGGTGGGCTGCATGCGCTTGGCGACGTCCCCCGTGGCCAACGTCGCCGCCAGTGAGATGAAGCCACCGGTCAGTGCCTTGCCAACGCACATAATATCCGGCACAACGCCGGCGTCCTGGGTGACGAAAAGCGAGCCGGTGCGCCCAAATCCGGTGGCGATTTCATCGGCGATCATGAGGATTCCGTGCTTGTCGCATAAGCGGCGCACACCCGCTACCAGTGCATTGTCATGAAAGCGCATGCCGCCGGCACCCTGTACGCCCGGTTCGATGATGATGGCGGCGACGTCATCAGTAATGAGGCGCTCCATCTGCGCCAGGTAGTCTGACTGCTCGGACTCGCTCGCGCCTTCCGTGGGCGGGGCAGGGGCGAAGACCTGCTCTGTCAGTGTGCCTGCCCAGAGCGAATGCATTCCGCCCTGAGGATCGCAGACGCTCATCGCGCCGAAGGTATCGCCGTGGTACCCCGAGCGCCAGGTCAGCAGTTTGGTGCGTTCCGGCGGGGAGGCCTGCAAGGCCATCTTGATGGCGACTTCAACGGACACGGATCCGGAATCTGAGTAGAAGACATGGGAGAAGTCTCCGCGGGTCAGTTCCATGAGCTGAGTGGTCAGGCGTGCCGCGGGCTCGTGGGTAAGTCCGCCGAACATGACGTGGCTAAAGCGATCAATCTGTTCTTTAGCAGCATTGACTAGTCGGGGGTGCGAGTGCCCATGGCAAGCAGCCCACCAGGAACTCATGCCGTCGATAACGCGGCGGCCATCGGCGAGCTGAAGAAAGGCACCATCTGTGCCGATGACCTCAAACGCGGGCGCGCCGGGTGCGGCATACGGGTGCCACATGTGGGCGGAATCTACTGCCGCTACTTGAACACTGTTCAAAAACTTCACCCATTTATCTGTACCACATACAAAAGTTGTGCATAATTCCTTGGTATGACAGTAATTGAACAGCGTTCAAGTAAAAGGTTTTCACCCGCCATTCCCGCGGTTGCGGGCATTGAGATGTGGGAGCGTTTTAGTTTCTATGGAATGCAGGCCATTCTGGCCTATTACCTCTATGACCAGGCGGGCGGGCTGGGGATTGAGCAAACCCATGCCACTGCGCTAGTTGGCGCGTATGGTGCTGTGCTCTATCTCTTCACGTTTGTCGGCGGCTGGGTCTCCGACCGTGTACTCGGTGCTGAGCGCACTCTGCTGTTGGGTGCATTCCTGCTGATGTGCGGGCATGTATCGCTGTCCCTAATTCCAGGGTTCCCCGGCTTGTTCGCGGGGCTGTTCCCGCTTGCACTAGGTTCCGGCTTGCTCAAGACCGCAGCAATCACTGTGCTGGGGGCAGCGTTTCCGGCCGAAGGCAACAATAGTGCTTTCCAGATTTTCTACCTCGGTATTAACGTCGGTGCAGTTGCTGGACCGATGCTGACTGGTTGGCTGTCCGAAGCTTATGGCTATCACGCAGGTTTTGGTGCCGCTGCGGGCTTGATGCTTATCGGTTGCGTGTCTTACTTGCTGCTGCGCTCACGCCTTTTGGCCAGTATCAGCGTTGACATCACCCGTCCTTCAAACCCGATTGCCCCGAAGCATCTCGCCCCAGTGGCAGGTGCTGCTGTTCTAGTCTGCGCATTAGGAGTCTGGTGCCTTGCCTCGGGTACCCTGACGCCTGACCGCATGGCTTTTGTTTTACTTCTCACTACTGTGGCGGTGGCAGTTGGCCTGATTGTTACTATGTTGGTTTCCCCGCGAGTGAGTGCGCCTGAGCGTCGTCGGGTCAGGGCTTTCCTTCCGCTTTTTGTGGCCTCCACAATGTATTGGGCGCTGCAATCCCAAACTTATGGAGTGCTTGCGGTGTATTCCGATCAGCGCCTAGATCGCAGCATCGCTGGTTTTGAGATTCCGGCGGCGTGGACGCAGTCTCTCAATCCCTTCTTTATCTTGGCTTTCGCACTGCCCATTGCTGCATTCTTGGCCAAAAGGACGGTGCATCGCAACCGTGTGATGGGCGGTGGTCTGGCGCTAGCTGGTGCGGGGCTGTTTATCCTTCTGCCTTTTGTGAGTGCTACTGCGGTTCCATTCCTGGCGTTAGCGCTGTGCATCATGCTCATGAGCATCGGAGAGCTCTTCATCGGGCCCATTGGTATGGCGGCGACAACTGCCTATGCGCCCGCAGCTTTTAAGACCCGCTTCTCTGCTTTGTTCTTTCTTTCCCTAGCTATCGGAACTTCGCTTTCCGGCAGCTTGTCCACGCTGTACTCGGCTGATACCGAGTTTCTCTATTTAGTGGTCGTGGGAACCGTCCCAGTTGTTACTGGTGGCACTATCGCTCTTTCGGGCTTAAGCAGGGCAAAGCTGTCGTAGAAGCGGGCGATTGGCGGAAGTTGCGCAAACTGAAGCGTCCTGGGGTTAGTTCCTACCTCAGCTTAGGATGGATTGAACTACGCCTAGAAAGTATTCCGTTGAGTTTAAGGAGAAGGCGGTCCATCAGATCATCGAAAATGGTCCGCCTGGAGTCCTGCTCACGGCAGCGCGCCTACACGGAGGTTGGTGAGCTCCTTGGTGTATCTCACCACACGTTGCGGGCTTGGTACCGTGACAGCGCTTCAGTACGTGATGACTCTGACGCGTCAGGCGGCGAGACAATGGAGGAAGAGCTCAAGCGTCTGCGCCGCGAAAACCGCGAGCTGAAACGAGCAAACGGAATCCTCAAAACTGCCTCGGCTTTTTTCGCAGCGGAACTAAGCCCAGGACGCTTCAGTCAGTGGCGTGCACAAACATGCACGCCACTGCCCTGCAGGTTTTTGATTCCAATTGTTTAAGAGGCTTCTTGCCCTTTGGGATTAGTAGTCCGACATACTGACGGGCGCAACGAGCGCAAAAAGCTAAGACCCCACCGCGCGAGCCTTCGGGGCTACGGATGGGGTCTCTGCCGACACCGGCGGCGTCAAACAGCTAGAGCAGCTAAAAGCAGCCCTTAGCAGTCGTAGTACATCTCGAACTCCTGCGGCGTCGGGCGCAGGCGAACAGGTGCGATCTCGTTGTCGTACTTGTAGGCGATGTAGGTGTCGATCAGGTCGTCGGTGAACACGCCGCCCTCGGTCAGGAACTCGTTGTCCTCCTCCAGAGCCTTCAGGGAAGCCTCCAGGCTGGTCGGAGCCTGCGGAATGTCCTTAGCCTCCTCCGGCGGCAGCTCGTACAGGTCCTTGTCGACCGGAGCGTGCGGCTCGATGCGGTTCTTCACACCATCCAGGCCAGCCAGCATCATCGCGGCAAAGCCGAAGTACGGGTTACCGCTCGGGTCCGGAGCGCGGAACTCAATGCGCTTCGCCTTCGCGTTGGAGCCCGTGATCGGGATGCGCACGGCAGCGGAGCGGTTACGCTGCGAGTACACCAGGTTGATGGGAGCCTCGAAGCCCGGAACCAGACGGTGGTAAGAGTTCAGCGTCGGGTTCGTGAAGGCCAGCACAGCGCCAGCGTGCTTCAGGATGCCACCGATGTAGTAGCGGGCGATGTCGGACAGGCCGGCGTAACCGGACTCATCGTAGAACAGCGGCTCGCCGTCCTTCCACAGCGACTGGTGGGCGTGCATGCCCGACCCGTTGTCGCCAGCCAGTGGCTTCGGCATGAAGGTCGCGGACTTGCCGGCCTGCCATGCGGTGTTCTTGATGATGTACTTGAAGGACTGCAGGTCATCCGCAGCGTGCAGCAGGGTGTTGAACTGGTAGTTAATCTCCTGCTGGCCACCGGTGCCGACCTCGTGGTGCGCGCGCTCCAGCTTGAAGCCAGCGTTCGCCAGGTTACGGGCCATGTCGTCGCGCAGATCCTGGTAGTGGTCGTATGGAGCGACAGGGAAGTAGCCACCCTTCATGCGGGTCTTGTAGCCCAGGTTCGGGGTGCCATCCGGGTTAACCTCTGCGCCGCGGTTCCACCAGCCCTCGACGGAATCCAGCTCGTAGAAAGCACGGTTAGTGTCTGCCTCGTAACGCACGGAATCGAAGAGGTAGAACTCCGCCTCGGCGCCGAAGAAGCAGGTATCTGCAATGCCTGTGGAGGCCAGGTACTGCTCCGCCTTGCGGGCAACGTTGCGCGGGTCGCGGGAGAACGGCTCGCGGGTAAAAGGATCGTGGACGAAGAACTTAACGTTCAGCGTCTTGGCCTTGCGGAACGGATCGATCCTGGCGGTGTTCAGATCCGGCAGCAGGTTCATGTCCGACTCTTCAATCGTGGTGAAACCACGGATGGACGAACCGTCGAAGGCCAGGCCTTCTTCCATCGCGTCCTCGTCGAATTCCGAAGCAGGGATGGTGAAGTGCTGCTCTACACCGGGCACATCGGTGAAGCGAACGTCTACGAACTCGACGTCGTTATCTTTGATGTACTTTGCGACTTCTTCTGCGGTCTTGAATGGCACTGTAATCTTCTTCCGTTCCTTGCAGTGGGAATCTCAAACTGTTGCGACAACATATAAAAGCAACACAATCGATCCTACGCATAAAAGCCCCGGCCTCAGGCAAACTTTAACGAAATTGTGCCACCTAGTTGGGGGCAGCTAGGCTCTAAAACATCATGAGTAAATCCCGTAGCTGGCTCGAAGGCCCCCTAGTCCCAGGCGAAAACGAAGACCTCGCCGACCTCAGCCCGTACCCCGGCGCCCGGCTGGGGCTTCCCAAGGAAGGCCCGGGCTCGCTGTCGACTTTGTTCCCCCGGATTGGTGCCCTCGCCATCGACTGGCTGGCCTGCTACGCCCTGGCGTGGTTCGTCGTCTCCATGACAAGTGCCCTGGGAGATGCCGCCACCGCCACCATTATCTTCTTCATCGTCTGGCGCATCCTGACGGTCTGGCTCTTTGCACAGTCGCCGGGGCACGCAATCGTCGGCATTGGCGTGGCGCGCATCGACCAGCCCGACGAGCGCGTGGGGCTGTGGCGCTCTGTAGTGCGCGCCCTGCTGACGGTCTTCCTCTTCCCCCCGATTATTCAAGACACTGACGGCCGCGGCATGCACGACCGCGCTACGGGAACGGCCGTCATTCGCACCCGCTAGCCGCTAGTTCTGCCGCGCTGTTACTTCTTGCCGCGCTGCGCTGCGCGGCGGGCACGGCGGTTCATGCCGGACATCTTCGCGCCCTTCGGCATGGGGCCCTTCGGCATGTTGTTATTCGGATTGCTTAGTCGCGAGATCGACTCGACCCTGGAGTTAAGGGCGTCCACCTCATCCTTCTTGATGTTGCGCGGCAGGCGCATCAGGTGGTTCTGCAACTTCTTTACCGGCACCTGGCCCTCGTCGTTGCCGACGATCACGTCGTAGATCGGGGTCTTGCCCAGGATGCGCGCAAGCTTCTTACGCTCCTGCGCCATCATCGGCTTGAGGCGGTGCGGTGCGCCCTCGCCGACCAGCACGACGCCGGGGGTGCCTACCACGCGGTGCACTGCGTCCATGTGGGTATTGGACGCCACGCCGGCCTCCGCAATCCACTTCATACCTACGCCATCACGCATGTTGGACAGAGCCCATGCGGCGGCTCCCGCCTCGCCTTCGATCTGGTCGTACACGCCGGTCTGCAAGCGACGGGAGAATGTCCACATCGCCGCGATCACGCCGATTATGATGCCGACGATCAGGTTCAGCCACCACCAGCCGAAAACCAGGCTGAGCAGCAGCATCAGCACAACGGGAATCAGGAAGGCCAGAACCATAAACGGGATAAGCTTCTTATCCCGTCCCTTTTGCAGCTTAAAGGCCTGCCACAGCTGGGAGCGCGTCTGCTTGCGCTGCTCCTTCTTCGCAGCCTTGGCAGCCTTCTTCTCTTCCTTGACCCTTACGTCCTTTTTATCCTTCGCCATGGAACTAACAATAAGGCATGAATAAAGGCGGGGCGAAAGTGCCCCGCCGTGATGCTGCTGGCCGCGCGCGGCCAGCGTCAGCGCGCACTAGCCGCAGCGTCAGCGTTAGCGGCGCGACGCGGTGACCGGCGTGTCCTCCGAAGCGCCGTAGCGCTCCAGCAGGGTAGAGGCCTCCTGCGACGTGGTGGAATCCAGAGTTTCCTCCAGGTGCTTCAGGTTCTCCGGGATAGCCTCCCCGCGGGCCTGCTTGGCCTGGGCGTACAGGCGGCCAGCGCGGTAAGAGGAACGCACCAACGGTCCGGACATAACAGCCTTGATGCCCAGCTCGTAGGCCGCGTCGGAGTGCTCCATGAACTCCTCCGGCTTCACCCAACGCTCAATCGGGTGGTGCATGGAGGACGGGCGCAGGTACTGGGTGATCGTCAGAATGTCGGTGCCAGCGTCCGCCAAGTCCTTAATAGCCGCGCGCACTTCCTCCTTCTTTTCGCCCATGCCCAGGATCAGGTTGGACTTCGTCACCAGGCCGTAGTCGTGCGCCGACTGAATGACCTCCAGGGAACGCTCGTACTTGAAGGCCGGGCGGATGCGCTTGAAGATGCGCGGAACGGTCTCCAGGTTGTGCGCAAACACCTCCGGCTGGGAATCGAAGACGACCTTCAGCAGCTCCGGGCGGTTGGAAAAGTCGGGCGTCAGATTCTCCACACCCGTGTTCGGGTTTAGCTCGTGGATCTTCCGCACAACCTCCGCGTACAGCCACGCGCCCTCATCGTCCAGGTCATCGCGGGTCACGCCAGTGATGGTGGCGTAGCGCAGCCCCATCTCGCGGACATTCTCCGCCACGCGGCGCGGCTCATCGCGATCCAGCGGGGACGGGCGGCCGGACTTAATCTGGCAGAAGTCGCAGCGGCGCGAACAGGTATCGCCGCCGATGAGGAACGTCGCCTCGCGATCCTCCCAGCACTCGTTGATGTTCGGACAGCCGGCCTCCTGGCACACAGTGTGCAGGCCAGCGCCCTTCACACGGTTCTTAATATCCCGGTATTCCGGGCCGACCTTCGCAGTCGTGCGGATCCACCGCGGCTTCGACTCGATGGGGGTCTGGGCATTCTTCGCCTCGATGCGCAGCATCCGGCGTCCATCTGCAGTCACACTCATGCCGACTAGCCTACGCCGGCGGAGGCTCAGGAATCCACCTGCAAGTCGCCGTTCAACGCGTCGACCAGGTGCCGGGCCAGCAGGGAATGGGCGTCCGAAACAGTAACCTCGCGCCCAAGCTCCTCAGTAAGAGTCGTGACACCCGCATCCGCCAGCCCACAAGGCACAATATGGTCGTAGTACTCCATGGTGTTGTTGCAGTTCAAGGACACACCATGCATGGTCACGCCGCGCGTCACGCGGATGCCGATCGCGGCGATCTTACGTGCGGGCTTAAGCTCATTCTTTATGACGCCCGCAGGCAGCCACACGCCCGAACGCCCCTCTACGCGGCCGGTGCCGTGCAGGCCTAGATCTTCACAAGTTTGGATAAGCGCCTGTTCGAGGCGGCGGACATAGTCGACCACGTCCACCGGGTCGGCGAGCTTGATGATGGGGTAGGCGACCAGCTGGCCGGGGCCGTGCCAGGTGATGCGGCCTCCCCGGTCAACGTCGACAACTGGCAGGCCGTTGGTGGGGCGGTCGGAGGGCTCGGTGCGCTTGCCGGCTGTGTATGTCGGCGGGTGCTGGAGCAGCAGGATGGTGTCTGGGATCTTGCCTTCGGCGCGCTGAGCGGCGAGGTCCGCCTGGAGGTGCCAGGTGTCCTCGTAGTCCACGGCGCCGAGGTCGCGGATGTCGATGTCGGCTGCTGTGGTGCCGGTGTTGGCTTTGCGGATGCTGCCTTGCTGGAATCCCATGGTGGCGATGATACTTCAGTGGTTCAGTGGTGCTGCTGGGTGCGGCTCTGTGGGTGCCGGGTTCTGCCGGGAGTGGGGCTGGAGTTTCTGGTGGTGCTGCATATGTCAAGTGGTGACGTTGATGCTGGCGCCTCCGGCGGCCAGCGCCTGCTGAACGCAGCTAAATGTCGGAAAAGCTGCATTTCTTCAAATCTGCACTGATGTTCACTTTCCCAAAATGTCCCTGATCAGCACTTTTATATAGTTGAAAGTCTTTGTCATTAACAAATTGCAACTTTTCCGACATTTAAGGCACTGGGGTGGCGTTAGTCCTGGCTTCTGGGTATTAGGTGTTGCTCTGTGGTGGCAAATGTCGCTGAATCGGGAATTAGTCAAAACAGAATCCGGATTCACAAAAAGTGAAACTCTCTGACCTGCGCTTATGTATAGATGCAACTCATTGTCTTTAACGTATTCCCGTTCTAACGACATTTGAGGGTTCTGAAGGCCGCTAGAGATGGGCCGGGACTACTGGACTGCCATCGGGAGCCACTACGCGGGGGCTAGCAAACGCAAAAGCGCCGACCCCGCGGGAAGCGGGGCCGACGCTTTGCCAGAATAGCTGGCGCTTAATGGCGGGCTGCAGCTAACAGCCTAGAACTTAGAGCTCTAGGTCCTCGGTGAAGTCCGAGTTCTCCAGGCGGTCACGCAGGGTGGACATGAAGCGACCTGCGTCGGCACCGTCGATGACCTGGTGGTCGTAGGTCATCGGCAGGAAGACCATCTGGCGGATAGCGATGGCCTCGCCGTCGTCTTCGCTCAGCACAACCGGGCGCTTCACGATAGCGCCGGTGCCGATCATGGCAGCCTGCGGCGGGACCAGAATCGGGGTGTCGGTCAGGGCGCCCTCAGAGCCGATGTTGGTGATGGTGAAAGTGCCACCGGACAGGTCGTTCGGCTTCAGCTTCTTGTTGCGCGCACGGTCGGCAATGTCGACGATGGCCTTGGCCAGCTCCGGCAGGGTCATGTCCTGCGCGTCGTGGATGACCGGGCTCAGCAGGCCAGCCTCGGTGTCGACGGCGATACCCAGGTTGACCCGCTCGTGGTAGGTCATTTCCTTGGTCTCTGCGTTGTAGGATGCGTTGACGTTCGGGTGGGAAATCAGAGCCTCGACCGCTGCCTTTGCGAAGAACGGCAGGTAGGTCAGGTTCACGCCGTGCTTGTCGGCGAAGGCCTGTTTGTTGGCCTTGCGCAGTTCAGCAACGTGGGTCATGTCGACCTCGTGGACCTGGGTCAGCTGAGCTGCAGCGTGCAGGGAATCCAGGGTGGTCTTTGCGGTGATTTCGCGGATGCGGCTGACCTTCTTGGTGGTGCCGCGCAGCTCCTGCTTAGCCGGGTCGACCTTGTAGGAGGAAGCGCGCGGGCCAGCCGGGGAAGCGGACTTCGCGGAAGCACCGGATGCGGAGGTACCTTCTGCTGCAGCCAGGATGTCCTGTTTACGGATACGGCCACCGACGCCGGTTCCTTCGACGGTCGACAAATCGACGCCATGCTTCTCAGCCAGCTTGCGTACCAGCGGAGTCACGTAGGGGAGGTTGCCCTCGGCCGGCTCCGACTGCTTTGCAGCAGGCTTGGAGGGCTCGGCCTTCTTTTCGTCGGCCTTTGCTTCAGCCTTCGCTTCAGCCTGCTTAGCCTCGGCCTTCTTCTCTTCCTCCTTCGGCTCGGCCTTCTTTTCGTCGGCCTTGTTGGAGTCGTCGGAGTCGTCGGACTTGGAGTTGTCGGACTTGGCGCCGGAAGCGGCGGCGTTTTCGTCGCCGATGCGGGCGATGACGGCGCCGACGTCGACAGTGTCATCCTCGTTGGCGAGGATCTCTACCAGGGTGCCTGCGACCGGGGAGGGAATCTCGGTGTCGACCTTGTCGGTGGAGACCTCCAGCAGGGGCTCGTCGACCTCGACCTTGTCGCCGACGCTCTTGAGCCACTGGGTGATGGTGCCCTCGGTGACGGATTCGCCGAGCTCCGGCATGGTGACGTCCTCGGCCTCACCGGAACCAGCGGAACCGGAACCAGCGGAACCGGAAGCAGAGGAAGAGTCGGAATCGGAGGAAGATTCGGCGGAGCCGCCGGACTTGGAGTTGTTGGAGTTGTCGGACTTGGCGCCGGAAGCGGCTGCGTTTTCGTCGCCGATGCGGGCGATGACGGCGCCGACGTCGACAGTGTCATCCTCGTTGGCGAGGATCTCTACCAGGGTGCCTGCGACCGGGGAGGGAATCTCGGTGTCGACCTTGTCGGTGGAGACCTCCAGCAGGGGCTCGTCGACCTCGACCTTGTCGCCGACGCTCTTGAGCCACTGGGTGATGGTGCCCTCGGTGACGGATTCGCCGAGCTCCGGCATGGTGACGTCCTCGGCCTCACCGGAACCAGCGGAACCGGAACCAGCAGAACCGGAAGCAGCGGAACCGGAAGCAGCGGCGGAGTCGGAATCGGAGGAAGATTCAGCGGAGTCGTCAGAAGACTCAGCCTTGGCTGCGTCGCTGGAATCGTTGTCGCTGGAGCTGTCGGCGTCCGAACCAGAAGGCTCTTCGCCCTCCTCACCGATCTCGGCGATGACGGCGCCGACATCCACAGTGTCGTCTTCCTCAGCGATGATCTTCAGCAGAACACCACTTACCGGAGAAGGGATCTCCGTATCAACCTTGTCGGTGGATACCTCCAGCAACGGCTCGTCGACGGAGACCTTGTCTCCGACCTTCTTCAGCCACTGAGTAACGGTGCCCTCGGTTACGGACTCGCCCAGTTCGGGCATTTCGACGGAGTACGCCATGGTGTTTGAAGCTCCTCAAGCTAAACGGAAATCAGCTGTGGTTATTTGGTTGAAATACTACCTAAGTCTACGCGCCTTGACTCTGCGCCGTTGTTCGCCCCTGGTCGTGCGTCCACTAGAATCGCTTAGCGTGTTTAATCTCTTCGGCCGGAACAAGAACAGCTCCACCCGCCCGCCACGCGCGCCAGGGGAGACTGTTCGCCCCAAAGACCTGGCATACCTGCAGCAATGGGCAGGCACCCGCACCGGAGTCGAGGGGTTCGTGGAGCCGGAAACCATCGTCAACGAAATGTCCGTAGTGCTGGTCGACAGCGAAGGGGAGTGGACGCGCCGCCGCATCGGCGGGCCGAAAGGCATCGACAAGGTAGCCCACACGGTGGGGATCCCGCTGTACTTTGCGGAGGAGACCGGCTACCCACAGCGCATGCGCGACCGCATTGAACGCGACCGGCTGATCAAGAAGCGCCTAGAGCAGCGCGAACGGCGCGCACAATTCGAGCAGCGCCGCGCCGAGCAAGAGGGCTAGCCACTAGCCCTTCAGCGCAATATCCTCCAGCGCCGCGATGATGGTGCGTACCGGCGAGCCCGTCGCCCGCTTCGGGGTGTACCCATGTGGCGCGCCCTCGTTGTAAGCCGGCCCGGCCACATCGATGTGCACCCACTGCACGCCCTCTGCCACAAACTTCTTAAGGTAGTGCCCCGCCACGGACATGCCACCCCAGCGGGAGGCCGAAATGTTCTTGATATCCGCCACATCGGACTGCAGCGCCTCGCCCAGCTCCGCAGGCAGAGGCATCGGCCAGCCGGCATCGCCCACGCGCTGGGAAATCATCGCCACGCGGTCGCGGAAATCCATCGAACCCATGATGCCCGGCGTGCGGTCGCCCAGTGCCACCAGCTGCGCGCCGGTCAGGGTAGCGGTCTCGATCAGGTAATCCGGCTTATCCTCGCACGCGCGCACGATCGCGTCGGCCAGCACCAGGCGCCCCTCGGCGTCTGTATTCCACACCTCGGTGGTGGTGCCGCCGTAGTGGCGCAGCACATCGCCCGGTCGGGTAGCCTCCCCGCCCGGCATGTTCTCCGCCAGCGGAACAGTGGCGGTGACGTGCACCGGAATGTTCAGCTCAGCGGCGGCGATCACGGCGGCGACAACGGCCGCGGAGCCGCCCATGTCGGAAATCATGTTCCACATCTTCGCCGGCGGCTTCAGGGAAATTCCGCCGGTATCGAAAGTAATTCCCTTGCCCACCAGAGCTACTCGCGGAGAGTCGTTGGCCGTCTTGTCCGGGTTGTAGTCCAGGCGCACCAGGCGCGGCCCGCGCGCGGATCCCTGTCCCACGCCCAGAATGCCACCGAAGCCTTGCTCTTCCAGCGCGGCCTCGTCCAGCACCTCGACCTCAATGTCCGTGTGCTTCGCCGCCTCGGCAATGATCGCCGCGTAGCTTTCGGGGTACAGCACGTTCGACGGAGTGTTCACCAGGTCGCGCGCCAGCGCCACCGCCCGCACCGTAGCCAGGGAGTGTTCCAGCGTGTCCGCCGGATCCTCACCCGTCAGCACCTCGATGGACTCGATCGCGGGCGCTGCCTCGGAGGTCTTCAGCCCACGGTATTCATATGCACCCAGCGCGTGCCCCACCAGCGCTGCCTCGGCACCCAGCAGACCCAGGGCGCTCACCACACGCGCGCCGCGCCCCGTATTCTCGCCCTTGTCGTCGCTGTTGTCGCGGATGGGCTTTTTAATGTTTCTGGACGCCACGCCGGCGGCCACTCGGACGTCCTCAGCGGACACCTCATCGGCCGGCCCCATACCGATTGCCAGGATCTTCTCCGGGCCGCGCGATCCAGCGCCCGCGTCGACGACACCGTCGGCGGTCTCCGGATCCTGGGTGGATTCCTGCACCTTCGCGGACAGGTTTCCGGTGGAGACGACGTCGCTGCGCGAACTCACTGGCAGATTAGGTACCACTGTGACCTCTCCCGCCGTGCCTTTCGCGCCGACGGAGATCAGCAGCTTCCACATTTCCAACTGCTGTTCAGACGTGAGGGCGTCAATAGGAGCACCAGTGAGTTCCAGCCCAGATTCACCCTCGAAGACCGGTATGACCAGCGTATCGATGGCCGACGGGGTCTCCGCAGAAGTGGATTCGAGCGCGGACTCGGTGTGCACCAGCGACATCTGCGGGATGTATCCGCGGGAAGGTAGGCCGGCGATGTCGGCGCCGAAGGAAGCGAACTGGGGAGTCGAAGAATTGGCGGTCATGATGGGGTCGAATACTCCTTATTAGTTCTGCATTAGTTCTGTTAAGAGTCTTAATTCGCTGCTGTTTACTCTACCCAGAATCGATTGCCCGGCGAACGGCGATTCGGGCTGCCCGGCATTCTCCCAGGGTATGGACTTAGGGAAGTGGGGAATTGCAGAAGTTTTCCAAAAGAATGTTAAATCCGTCACACTGAGCAGTAGGCGGCAGAGTACGCTGGGGCGTATGACAAGCACCCCAGAATCTAACCCACAGACGAATCAATCCGGCTCTGCGGTGGAGTTCACCGTGACTCGCAACGAGAACCCGGCGACCGACCAGCAGATCGCCGACATCCTGGCCGCGCCGGGCTTCGGAAACCACTTCACCGACCACATGGTCGCCATCGACTGGACGAAGGACAAGGGCTGGCACAACGCCCGCGTGGAGCCTTACCAGCAGGTGCAGATGGATCCAGCCTCCAGCGTGTTTCACTACGGTCAGGCGATCTTCGAAGGCCTGAAGGCATACCGCGGTGAAGACGGCAGAATCGTCACCTTCCGCCCGGAACAGAACGCCCGCCGCTTCCAGGCCTCCGCTGTCCGCATGGCGATGCCGGAGCTGCCGGAGGAGCTGTTCCTGGAGTCCCTGAGCCAGATCGTGGACATCGACCAACGCTGGGTTCCGCAGGGTGGCGGCGAGGAGTCTCTGTACCTGCGCCCCTTCATGATCTCCCGCGAAATCGGTCTGGGCGTGCACCCGGCAAGCAGCTACACCTACTTTGTGATCGCCTCCCCGGCAGGCGCCTACTTCTCCGGCGGCATCAACCCGGTGAGCGTGTGGCTATCCACCGAATACACCCGCGCGGCTCCCGGCGGAACCGGCGCGGCGAAGTTCGCGGGCAACTACGCGGCCTCCCTGGCAGCCCAGGCAGCTGCGCAGAAGGAAGGCTGCGACCAGGTTGTCTGGCTCGACGCGACCGAGCACAAGTACATCGAGGAAATGGGTGGCATGAACCTGGCGTTCGTCTTCGGCAATGAGGAGACCGGCGTTACGCTGGTCACCCCGGAGCTGTCCGGTTCGCTGCTGCCGGGCATCACCCGCCTGTCGCTGCTGGAACTGGCGCGCGACCTGGGCTACAAGGTGGAGGAGCGCCGCATCTCCACCGACGAGTGGAAGGAAGCCGCGAAGTCCGGAGCCATGACCGAGGCCTTCGCCTGTGGCACCGCCGCTGTGGTCACCCCAGTCGGCACCGTCAAGGACGAAACTGGTGAATTCCAGGTCAACGGTGGAAAGACCGGCCCGGTGACCATGCGCCTGCGCGAGCAGCTAACCGGCATTCAGAACGGTCGCGTTGCCGATGAGCACGGCTGGCTCTACACGCTGGTGGAGCAGGCTGCCACCGCGTAGCGAACCATCGGCAGCGCCAGCACGGCACCGAGCCCTTGGCCGGTGCCGAGGTGCAGATCCAATAGTGGATCCAGCCCTAGCGCATTGAGCGCGGTCTGGGTTGCCGGCTCCGTCCCCGCGGACCCAGCCAACCACCACGCAGCCGCTCCCGGCGCCAGCATCTGCGCGCACAGCGCCGCCGCGGCTGCCCCCACGCCGTCGAAAATCACCGGCGTGCGGCGCACCGCGGACTGCGCCAGAATCCCCGCCATCACCACCAGATCCGCAGAACCGATCTGCTGCAGCACACGCGAGGCCACCGCCTTGTCGTCGCGCACGCGGAACATGGCATCGCGGATGACGGACACCTTCGTTTTCCACGCTTCGTCGCCGATGCCGGAGCCCCGGCCGATGATCTTCACCGGCTCCACGCTGCACACGCTGCCAATCACCGCGGCGGCGACGGTGCTCAGCCCGCGGCCTAAATCCCCCAGCAGCAGCACTGCTGTGCCCTTGTCCGCCTCTTCGTCGGCGAATCGCATGCCGCGCGCCAGGTGCTTGTCGTACTCTTCCGGGGTCAGAGCGTCTGCAGTATCGATGGGGCCGGAGGGCTTGCCCAATGTGGCGTCCACAATAGAAAGAGAAACCCGCGCGGCCCGACAGGCATCCACAACAGGGGCCTGTGCGCGGGCCAGTTCCTGGCGGACCTGCGCGGTGAAGTCGGCGGGCAGGGCAGAAACCTCCGGGTGCGCCGTGGCCACCCCGTGCTCACTGGCGACGATAATCAGACGTGCCGCATCCAGCGGCTGGGCGGGGGCGGCTCCCTGGCAGGCGGCGATCCACGCGGCTACATCCTCCAACGTCCCCATGGAACCAGCCGGGATTCCCGCGCTGGTGGGCGCGCTCGAACGAAGCTCTGTAGCGCGACTGCGCGCGGCCTCGTCCGGCGGGACGATGGGTGGGAAGGTAGGGGCGGAAGTCGAAGGTGCCATGGGGACAAGACTATACGCTGTCGCCGATCTGCTTCTGTGGTGCCGGGGTGCGCAGGCGGCGGATCATCGTCGCGCGGGTGAACGCGTACATGCCCAGGCTGAACTTGCCGTGCTGGTTGTTCGGGAAACGTTCGTTGACCAGGCCATTGATCCGACGGCCCAGCCACAGACCCTCGCCGATCATGATCAGGAACACGAACATCATCACGATGGAGGCTAGGTTGGCCACGCTCGGGTTGGACATGCCGAAGATCATGATGACGATCACCAGCAGAGCCAGCGGCAGGAAGAAGTTCATCATGTAGCGGTGGGAATCGACCCAGTCGCGGACGAAACGCTTGACCTCGCCCTTATCGCGATCCATCAGGTAGTCCTCGTCGCCGGCCATCATGCGCTGGTTGGCCCGGCGGCGTTCGCGGTTCGCCTCGTCCTTCTGGCGCTGCTTCATGGCCTTGTATTCTTCCTTGGACATGGAAGCCTTGAGTTCCTTGCGCTGCTTGCGAGCCTCGCCCGGGGTTTGGGGTGCGGTGTAGGCGCTGCGGCGGACGCCGTGCTTGCGCTCTTGTTCGTTGCGCTTCGGGGTGGCCTTGCCCTTCTTCGGCGTAAATGCCTTGGAGGTCTTGTCGTTGGTGACGCCACCGTCTGCGTCGCTGTCTACCTCAGTCGTCGTATCGGCATCCTGTGGCGAGACCTGATCCCCGGCTGGGTCGGCGGCCTTTTCCTGCTTCTTCCATGGCATTTTCACATGTAACAGGCTAGAGCAGGAGGGCAGGGGAACAAAACCCAATTTTTGATTGCTGGGAATAACACGAGACGGCAGTGGCGTTGTGGAACAATGAGGCGTAACTTGTGAGCAAAGCCAATTCTAAGATTCGGTCGTTTATTGAGGAGGACCAACATGACTGCTCCAGAGAAGGTCACCGGTGTGGAGCTGACCGAGGCCGCTCAGCAGAAGGCCAGTGCCCTGCTGGCACAGGAAGGCCGCGACGATCTTTCCCTGCGCATCGCCGTGCAGCCGGGTGGTTGCGCAGGCCTGCGTTACCAGCTGTTTTTCGATGATCGTTCCCTGGATGGCGATCTGGTGGACGAGTACGAGGGCGTGAAGCTGGTCGTGGACCGCATGTCCTCCCCGTACCTGATGGGCGCGAAGATCGACTTCGCTGACACCATCGAGTCCCAGGGCTTCACCATCGATAACCCGAATGCTTCGGGTTCTTGCGCTTGTGGCGATTCCTTCAGCTAAGCAGCCCGTCAGCTAAGCAGCGCCAGCGGCTCTAGCCCTTTAATTACTGACGCTCCCTAGGGATGAACTCCCTTGGGGGCGTTTTTGGGGGCTTTACAGGTTGACCGGGTACTGGCGCTGGTCGATCTGCGGATCGATGCGATCTTCGACGAAGATGCCGTGCCAGACCATGAAGGCGATGACGGTCCACAGTCGGCGGGAGTGGTCCGGGCCGGAGCCGGTATTCATCGCCACGCGGTGTTCGTCCAGCATCTTCAGGACCTCTGCCTTGTTGAAGATGTGGTCGGTCTGCGAGGCCTCGATGTTCTCCTTGGCCCAGCCGTAGAGCTCATCGCCGGCCAGCCAGTGGCGCATCGGAACCGGGAAGCCCAGCTTCTTGCGGTGCAGCACGTGCGGGGGCACGATGCGCTCCATCGCCTTGCGCAGCGCGTACTTGGTCGTGCCGTGGGAAATCTTGAGCTCGTGGGGGAGGGATTCCGCCACCTCGAAGACGACCTTATCCAGGAACGGCACGCGCAGCTCCAGGGAGTTTGCCATGTTGATCTTGTCGGCCTTGACCAGAATGTCGCCGCGCATCCAGGTGAACAGATCCAGGTGCTGCATCCGGGCAACCGGGTCCATGTCCTTGGACTTCGCGTAGATCGGTGCGGTGACTTCGCGGTGATCCCACTCGGGGCGGATCTCGCGCAGGACGCGTTCCAGCTGCTGGTAGTTAAAGGAACGGGCGTTGCCGTAGTAGCGATCCTCCATCGGCATGGTGCCGCGCTGGAGTAGGGACTTTCCGCGCATACCCTCGGGAAGTGCGTTGCCCACGCTGGCCAGCACGCGCTTCAGCGGGGAGGGGATCTTGTCGAAAGGCGCCAGGCTCAGCGGCTCTTTGTAGATGGTGTAGCCGCCGAAGAGCTCATCGGCGCCCTCGCCGGAGAGCACAACCTTCACGTGCTTGCGGGCCTCCTGCGCCACGAAGTACAGCGGAACCAGGGAAGGGTCGGCCACCGGATCGTCCAGGTACCAGATGATCTTCGGAATCGCCTCGGCGTACTCCTCGGGGCTGACCACCTTGACGATGTGCTCGGCGCCGATGGCGGCGGCGGATTCCGCGGCGACGTCGACCTCGGAGTAGCCCTCCCGCTCGAAACCGGTGGTGAAAGTCAGCAGATCCGGGTTGTGGCGCTTGGCCAGTGCTGCAATGGCGGTGGAATCAATGCCGCCGGAGAGGAAGGAGCCGACCGTGACGTCTGCGCGCATGTGCTTGGCCACGGAATCCTCCAGGGCATCGGCGATGCGCTGGAACACGGCTTCCTCGTCGCCAGCAGCGACCTTCTTCACGGGGAAGCGAGGCTCGAACCAGCGGGTCTCCTCGACCTTTCCGCCCGGGGTGACAAAGCCATAGCTGCCGGATTCCAGGCGACGGATGTGCTTGTGCAAGCTTTCCGGCTCTGGGACATACTGCAGGTCGGTGTAGTGCGCCACCGCGCGGATATCCAGATCCAGGTTCAGACCCAGGTCCTCGGCCATAGACAGGATGCACTTCTTTTCCGACGCAAAGACGGTGCCCGCCTCGGTGGTGGCGATGTACATCGGCTTGATGCCGAACTGGTCGCGGGCCAGGAAGAGCTTCTTTTCCTTTGAATCCCACACGGCAAAGCCGAACATGCCACGCAGGTGGTTCACCACATCGGCGCCCCAGTGGTGGAAACCAACGACGATGGGCTCGCCGTCGCCCTCGGTATTAAAGGAGTAGCCGGCCGCTTTGAGCTCTTCGCGCAGCTCGACGTAGTTGTAGATCTCGCCGTTGAATGTCAGGGCGTAGCGGTTCGGTTCATCCTCGGGGCCCCACTGCAATGGCTGGTGGGAGTGCTCCAGGTCGATAATGGAGAGGCGGTTGAAGCCGAACACAACATCCTGGTCGTGCCACGTGCCGCTATCGTCTGGGCCACGGTGGTGCATGCAGGGCAGCGCATTTTCCACGGCATCAACGAAGTTCTCTGCGGCACCATTAGCCGCAATGATTCCAAGCAATCCACACATGCGTTCCGACTTTACGCGGGTGGGGTAGAGGTGGGCTAGTTGCCACGGCGGGGAATCAACCGTTTAGTCGTTTAGTGATATGCGTTACATAATTTGACTTCTGTGAGAATATCCAGCGATCAGTGCGCTGGGGGTGCGGTACGCGTAGCCTCGGGTACATGGCAAAAAACTTCGCATCACAGCTGGTAAAGACTCTCGAAAAGCAGGGCGTTAAACGAATCTTCGGGCTGGTGGGCGATAGCCTTAACCCAGTCGTCGACGAGGTTCGCCAGTCCTCCATTGAATGGATTCACGTGCGCAACGAGGAAGCTGCGGCGTTTGCCGCCGGAGCCGAATCCCTCGTCACCGGCGAGCTTGCCGTATGCGCCGCATCGTGTGGCCCGGGTAACACCCACCTGATCCAGGGACTCTACGATTCGCACCGCAACGGCGCGAAGGTCCTGGCCATCGCCTCGCACATCCCCAGCGTGCAGATCGGCACTCAGTTCTTCCAGGAAACCCACCCGGAGCAGATCTTCCAGGAGTGCTCCGGCTACTGCGAGATGGTTAACTCTGCCGCCCAGGGGCCGAAGGTTCTGCACAACGCTATCCAGTCCACTCTGGCTGGCAACGGCGTGAGCGTGCTGGTTATCCCGGGTGACGTATCTTCCCAGGCGATCGAGGAGGAGGGCTTCATTGACTCGGTGTACGCCAAGGGCCGCCCCGTGATGTACCCGGATGCCGAGGAAGCAGCCCGCCTGGCCAAGGCCATCAACGATGCTAAGACCGTCACTTTGTTCTGCGGTGAGGGCGTCAAAAATTCTCGTGAACAAGTGCTCAAGCTGGCAGAGAAGATCAAGTCCCCGATCGGCCACGCTTTCGGCGGCAAGATGCACATTCAGTACGACAATCCGTTCGACGTCGGTATGTCCGGCCTGCTGGGGTACGGCGCGGCGCGCGAGGCTATGTACGATGCCGACCTGCTGATCCTGCTGGGTACCGACTTCCCGTACAACGACTTCCTGCCCACCGGCAACGTGGCACAGGTCGACATCGACGGCTCCCACATTGGGCGCCGCACCACGATCAACTACCCGGTCGTCGGTGACGTCGGCGCGGTTATCGATACGATCCTGCCGCACATCGAGGAAAAGACCGACCGTAGCTTCCTGGATAAGCAGCTACGCAACCACGCCCGCGCGCTGAACCACGTGGTGGATGCCTACACAAAGAAGGCTGGCAAGTCTAAGCCAATCCACCCTGAATACGTGGCGGACACCATCGACCGTCTGGCGGCCGAGGATGCGATCTTCACCGTCGATACCGGTATGTGCAACGTGTGGGCCGCCCGCTACATCACTCCGAACGGCAAGCGCGAGGAGATCGGCTCTTTCCGCCACGGGACCATGGCCAACGCGCTGCCGCAGGCACTGGGCGCGCAGGCTGCAGACCGAAACCGCCAGGTGATTTCCTTCTCCGGCGACGGTGGCCTGGGCATGCTCATGGGTGAACTGCTGACGGCGAAGCTGCATGACCTGCCGGTCAAGATCATGGTCTTTAACAACTCCTCGTTGGGCATGGTGAAGCTGGAGATGATGGTTGCCGGCCTACCGGAGCACGAGACGGATCACGAGCACGTGAACTTCGCCAAGATCGGTGACGCTATCGGCATTAAGACGATCCGTATCGAGGATCCGCAGGACGTCGAAAGCGGCATCAAGGAGGCGCTGGCTTATGACGGTCCGGTGCTGGTCGATGTTGTGACCGACCCGAACGCCCTGAGCCTGCCGCCGAACATCACGTGGGAAATGATGATGGGCTTCTCTCGCTCCGCGACCCGCACCGTGTTTGAGGGTGGCGTTGGCCGCATGGTGAACCTTGCCCGCGCCAACCTGCGCAACATCGGTGGAGCCGGAGTGATCGAGATCAACAAGCTCTAAACCGAACACCACGGGCGCCTGAAAGACACGCCCTTTAAGCCGATTCTTAGGCGGGAGTCTCGCGCTGCGCGGGCTCCCGCCTAACCCGTGTGGGGGCAATCGGGGCGGTTGCCAACCCCGAAAAGGGAATATCACGTTTCGTGATGGTGGCATTGTCCTGTCAATGGTCTAAGGTTCTTTAAGTGAAGTGGTTCTAGGTCTACCTATCGCGCGCGAACTGCAGGCGCGCGTTAGGTGCGGAGGATCTGGAACTCAAGTGACGTGTGAATGAGGAAGGCAAACTCGCGTGGAACAGCGAAATAAGCACGGTATGACTCGCCGTATTGGCCTCGCCGGTGTACTGGGTCTTGCTGGCCTGGTGCTGACTGGCTGTACTGTCGCCCCGCCGGATAACAAGTTCTTCGAACTGCTTCGTATGGGCTGGCCGAAGGGCATTACCCCCGAGTCCAAGGAAATGGGCAACCTTTGGGTGTGGGTCTGGGTCGTCGCCTGGATCATCGGCATCATCATGTGGGTTCTGTTGTTCGTGAACATGGGTCGCTCTAGCGCGAAGAAGGCTGCGAAGCGCGGCGAGGACGAGTTCCCGCGCCAGACCGGCTACAACGTTCCGCTGGAGCTGGTGCTGACCACCCTGCCGGTTCTGATCGTTTGTGGCCTGTTCTTCTTCAACGTGCAGGCACAGGACCGCGCAACGGCTCTGGACAAGGATCCGAAGGTTACCGTTGACGTCACCGCATACCAGTGGAACTGGAAGTTCGGTTACGAGAAGGTTGCTGCAGAGCTGAACGGTGGCAAGGAGTACAACGGCATCGACAAGGAAGCTCAGGCTCGCGCCGAGGATTCCAAGAAGCCGGCCGAGAAGCTCGACGAGCACGGCCACCAGGTTCCGGGCCCGATCCACGGTCGCGCCAAGGATGACTACAGCTTCCTGAAGTTCAACAAGATCGAGACCCTGGGCACCACCCAGGAGATCCCGGTTCTGGTTGTTCCTTCCGGCACCCCGATCGAGTTCAACCTGGCCTCCGCCGACGTTGTTCACTCCTTCTGGATCCCGGAGTTCCTGTTCAAGCGCGATGCCTACCCGCACCCGGAGGCTAACCGCTCTGAGCGTCGCTTCCAGGTCGAGTCCATCGACAAGGAAGGCGCATTCGTTGGCCGCTGTGCTGAGATGTGCGGTACCTACCACGCAATGATGAACTTCGAGCTGCGCGTTGTTTCCCCGGAGAAGTTCGAGCAGTACATGAAGTTCCGCCAGGACAACCCGGATGCCCCGAACTCCGAGGCTCTGAAGTCCATCGGCGAGGAGCCGTACGCAACCTCCACCCACCCGTTCGAGTCCAACCGCACCGGTACTCGTACCCCGAACGAGAACTACAAGGACCACAACGCCGCGTAAGAAGCGGGGCGCAAGGCTAAGTAAGGAAGAGAGATAAGCAAATGAACTCTGGTGCAAAGCTTTTCTACGGTATCGGCACCTTCTTCGTTGTGGTCACGGTGTTCTACTTCATCGTCACCTCCTCCGTGAAAGATACGGGCAACGTCATGGGCGTTGAGTGGGCTGGTGGCACCGGCCTGGTCATGGCCACCCTGCTGGCCTTCATGCTCGGCGGTTACCTCCACCTGACCGCCAACAAGACCGACATCGGTCCGGATGACTGGGAAGAGGCGGAGATCGAGGACGGCGCTGGCGTGCTGGGCTTCTTCTCCGCAAGCTCCATCTGGCCTTTCTGGATGACCGTCTCCATCGTCGTGATGGGCGCCGGCCTGGCTTGGTGGCACCTGTGGCTGGTCGTCTTCGGCGCAGCCATGCTGATCTGGGCAACCACGATGCTGAACCTGCAGTACGGCCTGCCGCCGGAGAAGCACTAAAACTTCACACTTCACTAAAAGCTCCCCCTCCCGCTAACCACTCTGGTTGCTGCGGGAGGGGGAGTTCTTTTTGTCTTTCTTATCGACGCCCCTTCAGGCGCGCCGACTAAAACTCACGCCCAACAATCCTTTCCATCTGGCGCAAGGCGGCACCGGATTCCAGAGCCTCACGGGCGACCTCTACCTGGGCGGCGAGGGCCGCCTGGAAACCTTCCTCCTCCCAGCCCTGGACGGCTGTCAGGGCGCCAGCCGCGTTAATCAAGACAGCATCCTTGATCGCCCCCTCGATCTCGCCCTTCATGAGGCGCACAGCAACGTCCGCGTTGTAGTTCGCGTCGCCGCCCGCGAGGCTGCCGTCCTCATAGAAGTCGAGGCCGACGCTGCGAGGGTTAATGATTTCCTCACCGGTGCGGCCGCGGGCGTCCACAGTTACAACCTCAGTGGGCGTGCAGACAGAGATTTCGTCCATTCCGTCCATGCCGCGCACCACGAGTACGCGACTACCACGATGGGCGAAGGCACCGCCCATGATGGGCATGAACTCCTTGAAGGCGCAGCCAATGAGGCCGTACTTGGGGTAGGCCGGGTTCGTCATGGGTCCCAGCAGGTTGAAGATGGTGGGCGCGCCCAACTGGCTGCGAACGGGGCCGGCGAAGCGCATGGCGGGGTGGTAGGTCTTGGCGAACATGAACGCAAAGCCGGTGGTGTGAGCGTCCTCGCGGATGGCCTCGGGGGAGCGCTCGATGTCGAGCCCCAGAGCCTCCAGCATGTCTGCGCCGCCGCACTTGGAGCTGGCAGCGCGGTTGCCGTGCTTAACCACCGGAACGCCGGCAGCGCTGACAACGAAGGAGGCCATCGTGGAGATGTTGACGGTGTGGTGGCCGTCGCCGCCGGTACCGACGATGTCCACGCAGTTGGGAACATCGCTGAAGTCCACGGGGGTGGCGAAACTAGTCATCGTCTCCGCGGCGGCAGCGAGTTCCGCAGCGGTGATGCCCCGGACTCGGATGCCGAAGATAAACGCTGCGATCTGTGCTTCGGTGGCTTTGCCGTCCATGATCTCGTTCATGGCCCAGCGCACCTGCGATTCACTGAGCTCCTGTCCGTTACCCAAGCGCCCCAACACGCCGGGCCAGGTGAAGTAGCTGGGAGGCAGCTGTTCGGGGGACAATCCGCCCGGTTGTGCGGGCTGTGGGGTAGCGGGGGACATTGCTATTGGGGTACCTCTCTGGTTAGAAGATTCTAAGCGTACTAACCAGTCTATTAGGCTCGAGGGGAGTGCGGGGAGCTTTTGGCGGGTGATCAGGCGGTTCCCGTTGGGGGTGCCGGGGGAGGCCAGGGTTAGCCCCATCAGAGGGTAGCGAGCGTGTCTGCTCTTGACGAAAGTGTGTATTGACCTGTCGTTATGTAGGCCGTCGGATGGGTGCATGGAAAAGTTCCCGCTAACCCCTAACGGGGTGGACTTTCAGGCCTATCCAAGGTTTCACCTGCGGATTTACAGATTCCTTCCAGAAAACCGCTCGAGTGAATCGACTATCGGGCTTCAAACGGCCATACTGTTAGGCGTGACGAGCGCAGTTGAAAACCCAGGTATGGCAGCACCACATCGTGTTGCGACACTGAACCGACCCAATATGGTCAGTGTCGGCACGATTGTGTTCCTGTCTCAGGAATTGATGTTTTTCGCTGGCCTGTTCGCGATGTACTTCGTGTCCAAGGCCAACTCTGGCGGCAATTGGCCGTCCGAGCCCACGGAGCTGAACGTGCCGTTCGCGGCAGCAATTACGGTCATTCTGATCAGTTCTTCGTTCACTGCTCAGTGGGGCGTATTCGCAGCGGAGAGGGGTGACGTCTTCGCACTCCGCAAGTGGTATGCACTTTCGGCGCTTCTGGGAACGATCTTCCTGGTTGGCCAGATCTACGAGTACATCCACTTGGTTGAGCACGGAACCACGATCGGTGGCTCCGTCTACGGATCGGTCTTCTACATCACGACAGGCTTCCACGGCGCGCACGTGCTCGCCGGTGTTCTGGCCTTCGTTGTGGTTCTGTTGAGGACCGCGAAGTCGAAGTTCACCCCGGCACAGGCCACCGCCGCCGTCGTTGTGTCTTACTACTGGCACTTCGTGGACGTGGTGTGGATCGGCCTGTGGATCACGATTTACTTCATTCAGTAGGCCGGCCAGGCCGGTTCTTCCTTCTGAAGAGAGTCGGCCTACAGCCCATCGCAATTCCATTGACTAACAAATAAGGGAACAAGATGGATATCAACTCCACCAACGCAACCACGGGGCAGGCCCCCAGTGGTTCGAAGGGCGGTGCCGCCAAGGCACGCCGCCGCCGGAAGGTCCGCAAGGCCTTCGCCGGCGCGTTGGCTTTGTTGTTCGCACTCACCGGTGCGGGCTTCCTGGCTAACGCATTGACCCCTGACGCCCAGAATGCCGTAGCTGAGAAGAGCTCCGAGGATCTGGCTAAGCAGGGTAAGGAACTTTACGAAGTTGCATGTATCACCTGCCACGGTGCAAACCTGCAGGGTGTGAAGGACCGCGGTCCTTCCCTGATCGGTGTTGGCGAGGGCGCTGTGTACTTCCAGGTACACTCCGGCCGCATGCCAATGCTGCGTAACGAGGCGCAGGCCAAGCGTAAGCAGCCGCGCTACTCCGAGCAGCAGGCTTTGGCGCTTGCAGCTTACGTCAACGCCAACGGTGGCGGCCCGGGCATCGTCCGCGACTCCAACGGTGAGATCGCTATGGAGTCCCTGCGTGGCTCCAACAACCAGGATGGCAAGATCGACCCGGCCGACGTAGCCCGTGGTTCTGACCTGTTCCGCCTGAACTGTGCATCCTGCCACAACTTCACCGGTAAGGGTGGCGCACTGTCGAGTGGTAAGTACGCACCAGCTCTGGCTCCGGCTAACGAGCAGGAGATTTACCAAGCTATGCTGACCGGCCCGCAGAACATGCCGAAGTTCTCCGATCGCCAGCTGACTGCTGACGAGAAGAAGGACATCATCGCCTTCATCAAGTCCGCCAAGGAGACCCCGAACCCGGGTGGCTTCGGACTGGGTGGCATCGGCCCGGTGACTGAGGGCATGCTGATGTGGTTTGTTGGCATCGTGGTTCTCGTTGCCTTCGCTATGTGGATTGGATCGCGGTCATGAGTGAGAACGCCAAGAAGTACAGCCACGAAGAGCTGTCGAAGATGAATGATGACGAGCTGGCCCGCCTGGGTACTGAGCTCGACGGTGTGACGGTTGCCTACCGCAAGGAGCGCTTCCCGATCGCCAACGATCCCGCTGAGAAGCGCGCGAGCCGCAAGGTCACCATCATGCTGGCCCTGTCGGTACTGTTCGCGATCGCTTTCATCGGTATCTACCTGTTCTGGCCGTGGGAGTACAAGCACCTGGCTGAAGATGGTGTTTGGCTCTACTCCATCTACACCCCGCTGCTGGGCCTCACCTCCGGCCTGAGCATCACCCTGCTGGGTGCTGCCATCGTTGCATACACCAAGAGCTTCGTTCCGGAAGAGATCTCGGTTCAGACCCGTCACGATGGTCCGTCCGAGGAAGTTGACCGCCGCACGCTGGTCGCTCTGCTGAACGATTCCTGGAAGACCTCGACGCTGGGCCGTCGTCCGGTTATCGCTGGTCTGGCTGGCACTGGTGCTGTCCTGGCTGGTCTGACGATCGCTCTGCCGCTGGGCGGCATTGTTAAGAATCCTTGGAAGGCCAAGGCAATGGGCATCCAGGGCGACGGTACCCTGTGGACCACCGGCTGGACGCTGGCGGAGCAGGGCGAGAAGGTCTACCTGGGCCGCGACACCGGCGCGATCGCCGAGGAGCACGATGGGCACTACAGCACCCAGGGTGTTTCCCGACTGATCCGCATGCGTCCGGAGGACCTGGATCCGGCCTCGATGGAGACCGTGTTCCCCATGACCGAGGATATGGTCAACGACGGCGACAAGTTCGACAAGAACCGCGACGTCTACGAGGAGCACATGCACTCCATCCACGGCCCGCGTAACGCCGTGATGCTGATTCGCCTGCGTTCCGCAGATGCCGAGAAGGCAATCCTGCGCGAGGGCCAGGAGGACTTCCACTACGGTGACTACTTCGCTTACTCGAAGATCTGTACCCACATTGGTTGCCCTACGTCCCTGTATGAGCAGCAAACTAACCGCATCCTCTGCCCGTGCCACCAGTCTCAGTTCGATGCACTGCAGCACGGTAAGCCGATCTTCGGACCGGCAGCCCGCGCACTGCCGGAGCTGTCGATCTCGGTCGACGAAGAGGGATACATGTACGCCGACCGTAACTTCATCGAGCCTGTCGGCCCGGCATTCTGGGAGCGTCGTTCATGACCACTAAGCAACAGAGCCGCGCTGCTAAAGCGGCCAACAACATCGACGAGCGGTACACTGCCTCCGGCCTGATCCGCCCGCAAATCAACAAGGTATTCCCGACTCACTGGTCTTTCATGCTCGGTGAGATCGCGCTGTACTCCTTTATTATCCTGATCCTGTCCGGTGTCTACCTGACGCTGTTCTTCGATCCCTCCATGTCGAAGGTGATCTACGACGGTGCCTACGCACCGCTCAACGGCGTGGAAATGTCCGCCGCTTACAAGACTGCTCTGAACCTCTCCTTTGAGGTTCGCGGTGGCCTGTTTATCCGCCAGGTCCACCACTGGGCTGCGCTGCTGTTCGCCGTGTCGATCATGGTGCACATGCTGCGCATCTTCTTCACGGGTGCGTTCCGCAAGCCGCGTGAGGCCAACTGGGTAATCGGTTGTGTCCTGCTGCTGCTGTCCGTGGCCGAGGGCTTCATGGGCTACTCCCTGCCGGACGACCTGCTGTCCGGTGTCGGTCTGCGCATTATGTCCGCCATCATGGTTGGCCTGCCGATCATCGGTACCTGGCTGCACTGGATCATGTTCGCTGGCGACTTCCCGGGTGAGATCATCATTCCTCGCCTGTACATCGCCCACGTTCTGCTGATCCCAGGCATCCTGCTGGCTCTGATCGCTGCTCACCTGGCACTGGTTTGGTACCAGAAGCACACCCAGTTCCCTGGACCGGGTCGTACCGAGAACAACGTTGTCGGCGTTCGTATTTTGCCGGTGTTCGGTCTGAAGGCCGCTTCCTTCGGCCTGATCACCTTCGGTGTTATCGCTCTGCTGGCCGGCCTGTTCCAGATCAACGCAATTTGGAACCTGGGCCCGTACAACCCGTCGCAGGTTTCCGCTGGTTCCCAGCCGGATATCTACATGCTGTGGACTGACGGTGCTGCACGTGTCATGCCTGCCTGGGAGCTCTACCTGGGTAACTACACCATCCCGGCTGTGTTCTGGGTAGCACTGCTGCTGGGTCTGCTGGTTGTCCTGCTGTTCACCTACCCGTGGATCGAGCAGAAGATGACGGGCGATGACGCCCACCACAACCTGCTGCAGCGCCCGCGCGACGTTCCGGTCCGCACCGCTATCGGCGTGATGGCTCTGGTCTTCTACGTACTGCTCACCATCTCGGGTGGTAACGACCTGCTGGCCATGCACTTCACGATCTCCCTGAACCTGATGACGTGGCTGGGTCGCATTGGCCTGGTGTTGCTGCCGCCGATCGCGTACTTCATCACGTACCACCTGTGCGTCTCCCTGCAGCGCTCCGACCGTGAGGTTCTGGAGCACGGTATCGAGACCGGTACGATCCGCCAGCTGCCTTCCGGTGGCTTCATCGAGGTTCACCAGCCGCTGGGTCCGGTCGACGAGCACGGCCACCCGATCCCGCTGGAGTACCAGGGTGCTTACGTTCCGAAGACCATGAACGAGCTGGGCGCCGCTGGCCACCCGGGTCGCGGTGGATTCTTCTCCCCGGATTCCCCGGAGATTGCCGAGAAGGCAGAGCGTATCGAGAAGGAAAACCACGCCGAGCAGAAGGAAATGTTCGAGCGTCTGAACGAGGAGAACCGTCGTCGCCACGAGGAGCTCGACAAGTAGCCCTCGTTAAGAGCTAACTCAACTGCTCTCACAAAGGCTCGTAGAGATCCCGTCCACCTTCCAAGGTGGGCGGGATTTTTATTGCTCAGTCAAGGCGCGCAGAACGCCATAGGTCGCCAGGGCATCGTTCATTGCACGATGTAGCGGGCGGTGGGGGACTTTTAGGTATGACGCCACGTTCCCCAATCGATACCGTCCAACGGACTCTCGGGGGATCAACGCACGGGAGGCTTCCGCGGTGCACACTAGGCGGGGAGTATAAGGAGGCACAGAATCTATGTCGGTTGGTTCCATGCCTGTGTCCCTGTGTTGAGTCTGCGGCGCCAGCTGTGCCCGCAGAATCTCGTGTTGGATAAAGGAGAAGTCGAAGGACACATTATGGCCGACAAGGCGTGGCGTGGCTGCATGGGCGGGGAGAGTTGCACCCGTGGGGGAGTTGGGGCGCAGGAAGTGCATGAGATCGGGCAGAACCTCCGCAAACGTCGGCTGATCGGCGAGTAGGCCGGCCGAAATGCCGGTGAGGTCTGTGACTTCCTCTGGTACGTCCTGGTGGGGGTTGAGGAGGGTGGCGAAGCGATCTGTGATCTCGCCGTCTGCAACCCGTAGCGCGGCAATCTCGATGATGCGGGCCTGTTGTGGGCGCAATCCCGTAGTTTCCAAGTCGATGACGATGCAGTCTGAGAGGGTGCGCTGCAGATCCACACGCAGCCTTCCCGGATCTGCGTGTTCCGGTGTGCGGGGCTGCTGGGGCAAACTGCGCTGAGGCAGAGCGTGTTGGGGGGAGTGGTGCTGGGGTGGGCTCTGCAGCGGTGAGTTCTGCTCTAAAGGGGAAGGAGACACGAAGAATCAGTCTAGCGGGGAGCGCGACAGGTGGGTTGATCCGTCACCTTGTTGGGGCGTAGGGGCGTCAAAAATAGGCCAAAAACCGTGGGATGTGACTAAGGTCACATAAAGTGGTTTCTGAGAGAAGGGTAAGGGGAAGGGGATACATGACTCTTCTGGGTGGTGGAAAGAAATCCCAGGTCAGCGAATTATAAAGCTTTGATAACTTTCACGCTCGTGTTGAAGGTTCGTAAAGTATCGGATTGATAACAACCGCACGTTAACGACGGAAATCAAGAAAATTTGGCGATTAGCTAGACATTGCTTGCAACCATTTCGTAATCTTTTCGAGACCTTAGCGGTGAGCCCAAACAAGGAACTTGGATCGCCAAGGGTTGAACTACAACAGAACACTCACCGCACCGCGGTAGCGGCAATAGCTACCGGGCGAGGGGATACATCCCCAGACAACGGACTGAAAGGTAATTGAGGATCAATATGGGCAAGCACAGCCTGAAGAAGAACAACGCATCCCGCAACGCAGCAATGATCGCCGCCGTCGGTGTGGGCGCCGCTGTACTGAACCCCGCTGCAGCCCAGGCTGCTCCGGTTACCCACAAGCCGTCCGGCGTAACCGTCGAGATTCCGGACCACATGCTGCCGGCCATCAAGCCTTACTTCAAGCAGGCTAACCTGACCACCGGTGACAAGGCTCCGGCCGCAAAGGGTGCACCGGCAGCTAAGCCGGCCTCGGCGCCGAAGCCGGCCAGCTCCTCCATCGGCCAGCGTATTGCTGACATCGCTAAGTCCAAGATCGGCGCTCCGTACTCCTGGGGTGCTGCTGGCCCGAACGCTTTCGACTGCTCCGGCCTGACCTCTTGGGCGCACCGCCAGGTTGGCAAGAACATCCCGCGCACCTCTTCCGCGCAGGCTGCCGCAGGCAAGAAGGTTTCCCTGAACGCTCTGCGGCCGGGCGACGTGATCTCCTACTACGGTGGCGCTTCTCACGTTGCTATCTACATCGGTGGTGGCAAGATCGTCCACGCGCTGAACTCTGGCAACCCGGTGCGCATCGATAACCTGCACATGATGCCGGTCTACAACGCGGTTCGTTTCTAAATTTTTTTTGGTGACGCCACCCCAGCATGTCAATAGCCTGGAAGGTTCTTCTGGGGCTTAAGTTACAGCTGGTAAATATGTGAAAAGGTGGGGCTCGTGCCGTTTGGGTATGAGTCCCACTTTTGCCCTCTCATGTGGCAGAATATCTACCGTTACCAAACGGTGATCTACGCCGTTGGCCCGTCCAGTGGTCCTTACTCCTTCAGAATTAAAGAAAGTCCAGTCGTGAATGTGATGTCTTCCTCTTCTCGCGATCGCTTCGTCGGTTCCCGCGCGCTTACCAAGGCCGCTACCGCAGCTCTTCTGTCCCTCGCAGTGGGTGCCAGCGTCCCGCAAGCCGGCGCTGACCCGCAGGATGCTCGCAACAACCAGCAAGAGGCGCAGAATCAGGGCGACAAGGGCGACAAGAAGGCTGAAGAGGTTCGCCGTCTGCTCGACGCTCCTATTCCGAAGGACGTCGACGGGCTGCTGAACCACGTGAAGAAGATCTCCAATCTTGCCTCCGAGACCTCGGACGAGGTCGAGCAGCTGAAGATCGACATCAAGCAGGCCGAGGGCAACCTGGGGCGGGCTAACAAGACCGCTGATGATGCCAAGAAGCGCGCGGATAAGCTCGCCGTTGACGTGAAGTCCTCCCGTGCGAACGTCACCGGAGTTTCCCAGGCTATGTACCGCGGCGCGACCGTTGACCCGGTATCCGCTTTCGTCGGCTCCCAGGGGCCACAGGCTGCCGTCGAGCGCTCCTCTTACCTGGCCACGATCGGCAACCAACGCACCGATGCTGTCGACAACCTGACCCGCAAGCTGAAGGATGCGGCTAAGGAGAAGAACAAGGCCAGCCGCTCTAAGGCAACCGCCGATTTCCAGCTGCGCACCCTCAACGACCGCAAGTCGGACCTGGAGGACCGTAACAAGCAGCTCGATAAGCTCAAAGACAAGGTCATGAAGGTCGTCGACGGCCTCAGCCCGGAGGATCGCCGACGCTGGGCCGACCGCAACGGCCCGATCGACGTCGACGTAGAGGCGTTCCTCGGCGGCCTGAAGGGTAAGGGTGATTCCGGCGCGCCAGTCAACGCAACCGGTGTGGTTGCCGCAGCGCTATCCAAGATCGGTTCTCCGTACTCTTGGGGCGCTACCGGCCCCAGTGCCTTCGATTGTTCTGGACTGATGTACTGGGCATACCAGCAGCAGGGTAAGACGATCCCGCGTACCTCCTCCGCACAGATTGCCGGTGGGCAGTCCGTGTCTATCAATGACCTGCAGCCGGGCGATATCGTCGGCTACTACCCGGGCGTGACCCACGTTGGCATGTACATCGGCGACGGCAAGGTGGTCCACGCTCCCGACTACGGCATCCCCGTCCAGGTGGTTCCGCTGAACTCCATGCCTGTCCAGGGTGCTGCCCGCTACTAGTAGAAGTAGAACTGGCGCCGATATCATTTATCGTATGCCTAGCGAAGTCCAGCACCGCCACCCGCGCGTCCTCGTTGTCACCAATGACTTTCCGCCTACCTTCGGCGGGATTCAGACGTACGTTCGTGACTACCTCACCACACTGGACCCCAACAACGTGGTCGTGTTCGCGTCCACGCAGCATGCCACCAACGCTCGGGAGTTCGACTCTCAGCAGGATTACACGGTCGTCCGTTGGCCCCGCAAGGTCATGTTGCCCACTCCCGCCACTGTCCGGCGGATGCAGCAGCTGATCCGCGAACACGAGATCCACACTGTCTGGTTCGGCGCTGCCGCTCCGCTGGCACTTATGGCCGAAGCTGCCCGTGCCGCGGGCGCACGCCGCATCGTCGCTTCCACCCACGGCCACGAGGTCGGCTGGTCGATGTTCCCCGGCACCCGCCAGGTGCTGGGTCGGATCGGCCGGACGGTGGACTGCCTTACCTATGTCTCGCACTACGCCCGCAACCGCATGGCCAGCGCCTTTGGTCCCTCCGTGGCTTGGGAGCCCATGCCCGGTGGCGTGGATACCGACGTGTTCCACCCGAATCCGGCCGTCCGTGACGCACTGCGCGCCCGCTATGGGCTGGAGGACAAGAAGGTTATCGTCGCGGTTTCCCGGTTGGTTCCGCGCAAGGGCCAGGACACGCTGGTCAAGGCCATGCCCGCCATTTTGCGCGAGCATTCGGATGCGCATCTGCTGATCGTCGGACCCGGTACGTACCGCGCGAAGTTGGAGGAACTGGCGCGGCGGTTGGGCGTCACAAAGAATACGACCTTTACCGGTGCCGTTGAGGCAGAAGAGCTACCGGGGCACTTCACCGTCGGCGATGTTTTCGCGCTGCCGGTGCGCACTCAGCTGGGCGGCTTGTCGGTGGAGGGGCTAGGCATTGTGTTCCTCGAGGCGCAGGCCGCCGGCGTGGCCACGATCGCGGGGAATGGCGGCGGCGCCCCGGAGACCGTGATGGACGGTCGGACGGGCGTGGTCGTGGACTCGCGGGACCTGGATGACGTTGCCGGTCGTATCTCTGTGTTACTTGGTGACGCCCCTACGCGCCAGCGCCTGGCGACCGCAGCGCGGAAGCACGTGAATGAACGTTGGACCTGGCAGGTCCTGGGGTATCAGTGCCGTGCGGTAATGGCAGGTGAGGGCGGGATTCCGCCGCGCCATAGCTTCGCCTAGAACGCCGACTGGGCGGTGGGGGACGTTCCGCACGATTTTTATGGGGCGCCGGGCTGGCTAGAATGAGGGGGTTAATCGGTACAGAAAGAATGTTCGGAAGGGTGGATCGTCGCGTGACTGGGAGCTTGACCGTAGGCGTGGACATCGGCGGTACCAACCTGCGCGCTGCCGTGGTGGACGCCGACGGGAAGATTCTGGACATTGAAAAGCTGCCCACCCCATCCAACGTGCACGCCTTGGAAGCCGCGCTGGTACACGCCGTGGGCTGCCTGCAGCGCCGCAACGAGGGGATCGGGGCGGTCGGCTTGGCAGTCGCCGGGTTCATTAACTCGCAGCGCGATACGGTGCGCTTCGCCCCGCACCTGCCGTGGAGGAACACCAAGGTGACCCAGCGGCTGAGCACACGCCTGGGGCTGCCGGTGGAGCTGGAGCACGATGCGAACTCCGCCGCGTTGGGGGAGTACCACCTGGGAGCTGCGCAGGGAGCGGGCACGTGGGTGCTCTTTGCGCTGGGCACAGGCATCGGCGGGGCAGTGATGGTCGAGGGCGAAATCTACCGCGGGGCATTCGGAACCGCCCCGGAGTTCGGGCACCTGACCGTCATGCCCGGCGGGCGGGCCTGCCCCTGCGGAAAGCAGGGATGCTTGGAACGCTATTGTTCCGGTTCGGCGCTGGCGCTGACGGCACAGGATCTGATTGCGACGGGCGAGTTCCCGGATTCCGCCATTACTCGCGAGTTCGCACAGCACCCGGAGGAGATCTCTGGCCGGGCGGTAGTGCGCCTTGCCCGCGAAGGCGACCAGCTGGCGCGTGCCGCCGTCGAGGACATGGGACTGTGGCTCGGCCGGGGTCTGTCGCTGGTACAGGACGTGCTGGATCCGGAGCTGATTGTCATCGGCGGGGGAGTCAGCGCAGACGCGGATCTGTTCCTGGACCAGGCCGAATCCATGCTGAACTACGACATTGTCGGGGCTGGTCACCGACCAGTCGCGCGGGTGAAAACTGCGCAGTTGGGTGGCGATGCCGGTATGATCGGCGTGGCACTACTGGCGCGCAAGCACCTAGGAAGCGCCGCCTAAAGAGGGAAAAAAGAGTAACGGTAGGTTTTAAAAAGCATGCAGAACAAGGCGTATTGGTTCTTTAAGTACATCCTGATCGGCCCGTGGCTGCGTGTATATAACCGCCCGTTCACCAAGGGGCTGGAAAAGCTTCCCAAGGAGGGCGAGGGCATCCTGGCCTCCAACCACCTGGCAGTGATGGACTCCTTTTACCTGCCGCTGGTATCCAAACGACAGCTGACGTTCCTGGCCAAGAAGGAGTACTTCACCACCCCCGGCCTGGTCGGTGGCATTCAGAAGTTCTTCTTCACCTCCGTCGGCCAGGTGCCGATTGACCGCCAGGACAAGGAATCCCAGAACGCGGCCTTGGCAACCGCACTGAAGGTGCTGGAGCGCGGCGACCTGTTGGGCATGTATCCAGAAGGAACCCGCTCGCCGGACGGGCGCCTGTACCGTGGCAAGACCGGACTGGCCCGCATCGCCCTGGAATCTGGGGTGAAGGTGTACCCGGTGGCGATGATTAACACGAACAAGGCAAACCCCATCGGCACGTGGATCCCCCGTCCGGCGCGCTGCGGCGTGTATGTCGGTGACCCGATCGATCCCGAAGATTTCCGTGATGCGGGCGACGACTACGCCCAGGCCAGGGCGCTGACCGACGCGATCATGGAAGCCCTGCACGAGCTTTCCGGCCAGGAGTATGTGAAGGATTTCTATGCCGCGGATGTGAAGAAATCCCTGGAGGAAGGCAAGGGCTACCCGCCGGGATCGGAGCCCCGTAACTAGGGCTGATCAGTCGCTACTTGAATGCTACCCGGGCGCTACCCGAGCACTACCCGGGTTTTACCCAGGCCTTTTCCGACACGCCCCGATCGCTTCGAAGGTTGACGTAGCGGGTAGAAAACTGATCTTCTAGTAAGAATTATGGCGAAAACAGATGAGGAGCCTTCCCTAGCCAGGGCGGCCGAGCGGAAGGATCCGCGCCGGGCGCAGTCGCTAGCTGTGAAGCAAAGAGTTGACTGGGCAGACGCCGCCAAGGGGCTGTCCATTATCGGCGTGTGCATTATGCACGTGGTCACTGGAATCCCAGGGGGAGAGGATACGACCCTGGGTGAGCTCTCCAGCTTCCTCGACCCGCTGCGTATGCCGCTGTTCTTCCTGGTCTCCGGCTTGTTTTCCCACCGCATTTTGGAACGCTCCTTCGGCGACCTGTTCTACCGTCGCCTGTGGTTCCTGCTGGTGCCATACCTGGTGTTTAACCCCTTCCACGCGCTGACCCGCATGAGCATCGACGGGGAATACTCGATGCGCGCCCTTATCAAGGCCATGCTGTTCGGCAACGTGGGCCTGTGGTTCCTGTACGCGTTGATGCTCTACAACATCTTCGCCTGGCTTCTGCGCAAGCAGCCGCCGTGGCTGGCAACCCTGATTTCCTGCCTCCCACTGATCATCGGTGCCTTCCTGGGCGGCGGCGAGGACATCTTCTTCCGCCACGTACTGGCATTCGTGCCGATGTATTTTATTGGGCTGCACTACCGGGACATCTTCTTCCGACTGGCCAGCGTGGCCTTCCGCCCATGGGTCGTGGTGGGCAGTGCCGCGATGTTCTTCGGCTCTGAATACCTGATGCGTGGCCTGTCGAAGACCGTCTTTAGCGATTGGACGCCTACCGTTGCCGCCATCACCCTGGGCACGGATCTGCTGCGCTCGCTGGCCGCGCTGCCTTTCGCCATCGTTGTGGCTGTCTGGATCTGCGCCATTCCCTACGTGCGCCGCGTATTCCTCTTCGTCGGTCGCAACACGCTGCAGGTCTACGTCTTCCACCCGCTGGGTCTGTTCCTGCTGGACGGAGCCGCAGTCTCCTTGGCGGAAGCGCACCCGGAGTCGCTGTCCTTCCTTGGCACCCTGGCCGGCCAGCTGTGGTGGGCCATTGGTGCGTGCGTGGTCGCCTCTGCCGTGGGCTATGCCATCGGGAAAACGCCTTACTTGCGGTGGGTGCTGTTCCCGCCGCCACTGCGGCGTCCCAAAGAAAAAGAGCAACAATCCCGCTACAGCGTTAAGTCCGGGGGCGAACGAACCCTGTCGGCCTAGCCGTGGGTGAGGGGCTCTAGACTGGATTACCGTGCGCTACTTCTACGACACTGAATTCATCGAGGACGGCACCACGATCGATCTGATCTCCATCGGCGTGGTGGCCGAAGACGGCCGGGAGTTCTACGCGGTCTCCACAGAATTCAACGCGCACCGGGCGGGGCAGTGGGTGCAGAAGAACGTGCTACCGCAACTGCCGCCGCGTTCCGATAAAGCGTGGATGGATAGGGCGACGATCCGCACCAAACTGCATGAGTTCCTAGTGCCCGAGCGGGCAACGAAGGCCCGCGGAAAGCCCGTGGAGCGCCCCGAACTGTGGGCCTGGGTCGGGGCGTACGATCATGTGGCTCTGGCGCAACTGTGGGGCGACATGACGGGCTTGCCCGCCGACTTGCCACGCTTCACCCACGAGCTGAAGCAGCTGTGGGAGATGGCCGGTCGACCGCGGTTGCCCGAAAGCCCGAGCAACGCTCACGATGCTCTTGCGGACGCCCGTTTCAACGCCGTGAAGTATCGCCTTTCCATGGAAGCGCTGCGCGGGCTACGTTGACCGCCAACGTTAACCGCCGTTAACCGCAGCGTCACCCCCATCTGCGGGGGTCGGCTACCGCACAGCCTGAAAAAGGCCTGAATGCCGACAGCGCTGTCCCGGTACAGTATGCTTTCTCTATGGCTTGGACAATTGATGCACCGCTAGACGAACTGCCCGATCTGCCTCCGCTTCCTGCGAAGATTGCGGAGAAATTAGAAGATGCGCTGTCCCGCGACGCGAAGCAACAGCCCAGCTGGGATCCGGAGCACGCCGGGCGGGTGCGGAAGATCCTGGAATCCGTACCGCCGATTGTGGTGGCGCCCGAGATTAAGAAGCTGAAGAAGCAGCTGGCAGACGTCGCCTTGGGTAAGGCATTCCTGCTGCAGGGTGGCGATTGTGCCGAGACCTTTGAGACCAACACCGAACCGCACCTGCGGGGCAACGTTAAGACCCTGCTGCAGATGGCGGTTGTGCTGACCTACGGTGCCTCCACTCCCGTGGTGAAGATGGGCCGTATCGCCGGCCAGTACGCCAAGCCACGCTCCGCGGACCGCGACTCTAATGGTTTGCTGAACTACCGCGGTGACCTGGTTAACGGCGTAGAGGCCACGGAGGAGGCCCGCGCCCACGACCCATCCCGCATGGTGCGCGCCTACGCTAACTCCTCGGCGGCGATGAACCTGGTGCGTGCCCTGACGAACTCCGGCACGGCGGACCTTTACAAGCTGCACGAGTGGAATCGCGAGTTCGTCGCAACCTCCCCAGCAGGTGCCCGCTACGAGGCCCTGGCGACGGAGATCGACCGCGGCCTGGAGTTCATGTCCGCCTGCGGCGTGACTTCGGAAACCCTGCGTTCTGCCGACATTTTTGCCTCCCACGAGGCCCTGGTCATGGACTACGAGCGCGCAATGCTGCGCCTGGCTCATGACGAAGAGGGTAACGACGCACTGTACAACCTGTCCGCACACCAGGTGTGGATCGGTGAGCGCACCCGCGGGATCGATGACGCGCACATCCGCTTCGCCTCCCTGATCGCCAACCCGGTGGGCGTGAAGATCGGCCCGACCACCACGCCGGAGGAGGCCGTCGCTTACGTCCGCCAGCTGGATCCGGATAACAAGCCGGGCCGACTGACTCTGATCACCCGCATGGGTTACGACAAGATCCGGACGGTTCTGCCTCCCATCGTGGAGGCCGTGGAGGCGACCGGGCACAAGGTCATCTGGCAGTGCGACCCGATGCACGGCAACACCTACACCTCCAGCAACGGCTACAAGACCCGCGACTTCGATCGCATCATCGACGAGGTGCAGGGCTTCTTCGAGGTGCACCGCAAGATCGGCTCGCACCCGGGCGGTATCCATGTGGAGCTGACCGGTGAGGACGTCACCGAGGTCGTCGGCGGCGGCCAGTCCATCTCGGATCTGGACTTGCCGGAGCGCTACGCCACCACCGTCGACCCGCGCCTGAACACCCAGCAGTCGCTGGAGCTGGCGTTCCTCGTGGCGGAGATGCTGCGCAACTAGATTGTGGTCAGGGTGACCGTGGCCCCTCGGTGGCTGCGGGAACCGGGCCCGGGGGACTGGCTGATAACGAAGCCCTGGGGGTTCCCCTTGATCTTGACCTCAAAGCCGGAATCCTCCAGCTTTTCCTTCGCCCTTTCAGCAGTCAGGCCGAATACCCACGGCACGCGCTGGGACGTGGACTCGCGAATTTCCACGTCCTTGTTCTTTTCCGGATCCACCTGCTCGCCCGCCTTGGGCGACTGTTCCGCTACGTGCCCGGATTTCTCGGAGGAGTCCTCCACGGGATCGCCATCGACCGGGTTCAACCCTGCATCGCGCAGAGCCTTACGGGCGTCATCCATAGAAAGCCCCTGCACGTCCGGCACGGTGACTGGCGGCTTGCCCTTGCTCATGTGCACCACGATGGTCGATCCGGTCTGCACCTCGGATCCAGCGGCGGGCTTTACCTCCGCGACGTGCCCTTTTGCTACGTCCTCGGAATAGACGTCGTCGCCCTTCTTCACCTTGAGGGTGCGGTCGGACAATTTTTTGGTGTAGTACTGCAGGCTCGAATTCTTCCCTGGATCAGGCACCGTCGGCTTGCCTAGCGACAGCAGCACGGCGACCTCGGAGCCCCGGACGGCGCGGTGCCCCTTCGCGGGATCGGTACCCATCACCGTGTTCTTCTCCGCGTCGTTGTCGTAGCGCTCGTCCAACGTGGAGCTGAACCCGGCTTCCTCAATCGTCGCCTGGGCGGTTGCTTTATCCATGCCCAGGACGGTGGGAATCTCGCCGTAGCGGCCAGAGGTAAACCACCATCCGCCTAGTGCAATCCCGACGACCAGTGCGAGGAGCACCAGGATCCAGATGACCGTTGCCAGGGGGGATTTGTTGGTGAGCTTGCGAACGGGCCGCGCCGCGCGCGGTGGATGTGCCGGGTGTGCTGGGGGTCCCGGGGGTCCCGGGGGTCCCGGGCGCGGAGACATGGCGTCCGGGCGCTCGGCGTAGCCCGGACGACCGGGCTGGTCGTAGCGAGTCTCGGTCGTGTGACGGGAGTCTAGACGGGCGCTGTAGCGAGAACCGGGTTGCGCATGATCCTGCTCTGGCAGCGTAACGGCGCGGGTCGCCATGGATTCGTCGTTCCATGGCGTGCGCTCGCCAAAGTCCGTACCCGCCAGCGCGCTGCGAACGGCAGAGTCGGTGGGCGCAGGAACCTGGAACTCCGGGATATCCAGCTCCTCGGCGGTGCGCTCGACAGCGTCCAGGAACTCGGTGCCGTCCTGGAAGCGCTGGCGGGGGTCGCGGTGGCAGGCTCGAAGCACCAGTTCGTCGATCTCCGGCGGCACATCAGGCATTAGGGTGCTTGGTGCCGGTACAGGTCGATTGATGCGAGCCATTGCCGTTTCCACGGCGGTGCCGCCCTTAAACGGGGTGCGGCCGGTCAGAAGCTCAAAAAGTAGGATGCCCGCGGAGTACACGTCGCTGGCCTGCGTCAGGTTTTCACCGCGGACCTGTTCAGGGGAGAGGTAGCCGACGGTGCCGATGACCTGCCCATTGACGGCAGTGGTCGTTTCCGACTGCTCACCCATGGCGGTGTTGATTGCACGCACCAACCCAAAATCCGCTAGCTTCACGCGGTGGTCGTCGCTGATCAGTACGTTGTCGGGTTTGATGTCACGGTGAATCATTCCCTTCGAATGAGCCAGAGCCAGCGCGCCCAGCACCGGCTTCATCACCGCAACGGCCGCGTGCGGTGGCATGGGGCCGCGTTCCTTGAGGAGTTCGCGCAGCGATCCACCCTCGACCAGCTCCATGACCAGAAACACGTAGTCTTCGTCTACACCCTGGTCAAAGACGTTAACCAGGGTGGGGTCGCTAAGCTTCGCCACGGCGCGCGCTTCGCGTTCGAAGCGGGTGCGGAAGGCTGGTTCTTGGGCGAGCGCGGGATCCATCACCTTGACGGCGACTTCGCGATCCAGGCGGGTATCAATCGCTGCGTAGACGGTGGACATGCCACCGCGGGCGATTTGGGCGCCGATGCGGTAGCGCCCCTCCAGCAGGTCTCCCGGGTAAAGCTCGCTCACGTCTATTCTCAGCCTCGGTTTCTTTGCGGTCGTTTGGGTTCTTCTACAGGGTTATCTTGGGAGAATTGGTATGCAATGTTGCGCAATTATTCTAGTGGTACTCGTGTCATTATACGTTTAGAGTTACGCGCGCCCCTATTTGTTTCCGGTCGACCGTTGCCGAATGTTGCTGAATGTTGCCGAATGCTATTGACTCTTCTTGACGCCCACGCGCTACAGTGGCCACCGTGAGCAACCAAAACAAGCACGCAAACAACCACGACGCATCCATGCAGTCCGCGGACGCAAGCCAGGGAAAGATCCTCGACGAGGTAGTGGGCGGGGTTCCCGCAGGCGAAGAGGTCTTGCCCCTCCCCGACATTGCAGAACGGATGAACCTGGTGGTCACCCGGGTGATGGACATGCTGGGCAAGAAGCAGCTGCTGGCCGTAGTGGTCGACGGCGTGCGGTACGTACCCAGCCGATTCTTGGATGACGATGGACAGCTAAACCGGTTTGTTCCCGGAGCCATCGCTTTGCTGAGCGATGGCGGGTATTCCGATACGGAGATTCTGGATTACCTGTTTACTGAAGATGATTCTCTGCCGGGGCGACCGGTGGATGCCCTGCACGGGCACCTTGCCCGCGAGGTGATGCGCAGGGCTCAGGCGATGGCGATTTTGTAGTCCGCCAGGGCAGTGTGGGGGAGTAGTCCAGGCAGGCGTGGGCTACCCAGGCGAATACCGCAGCGATGGCGATAACCCACCACAGGGCGTAGAGGCGGTTGTTGCCGCCACCGTCGAACATGAAAGCCACCCACATGCAGAACACGCTGGTCAGGTAGATCAACCTCGGCGACTGGTTGGCTAGTGCAACTAGCGCCAGGGGCGCGGTGTAGTACCAGGGAAGTGTCACTGTATTGAGCACGCACGTAACGGCGTAGGCCACAGCCATGCCGGCGAAGGCGGTGCGCACGTCGTGGCGGAACAGCCACCACGCGACCACCAGACCCAGCAGCATGAGGGCGCTGCTGACGGGGCGGATTGCCTCCACCAACACGTTGAAGGTCAGATCGTCGTTGAAGCGCGAAAGCGGTGGTTCCAAAGAAGATGCAATGAACGATGGCAGGGCGAGGGGATTGATGACCTTCGAGTTGCCCGTGACCTCCGTGACCCAGCCCCAGGTTTGGTTGGTGGCAACGGTGATGAGGGCCAGGACTCCAACGCAGGTCGCAGCACTTGCCAGACCCGTCCACACCAGGGCGCCGAAGCGACGCCAGGTATCGCGGAGCTGCAGCCACCGGCGCTTACCTTCACTAGGCGGAAGTGGGCCTGCCACGCGCGCCACCATGATCCACACAGTGAAGGGAAGGGCGATAAACGCCGTGGCTTTCAGCGCAGCCGCTGCGCCGATCAGCGCCGCAGCCGCCAGGCCGCCAGCTACCGGTTGAACCCGCACGGCGCACAGGCAGCCCAGCAGGATCAAAGCCATCATCAGGTTTTCGGTGTGCATTCCGCCGACAAGGTGCAGCACGCTCAGGGGGTTGAAAACCCCAAGCCACACCGCCACATCCGGGCGGACCCCCAAGTGGGATGCCAACCTAGCCACTGCCCAAGCCATGACCAGCACCGATGCGATGGAAAGAAGCTTGAAGGCAAGGATGCCGGAAGTAATGCTATCGCCGGTGATGGACGTGATTGCCTTGCCGAGACCCATGTGCAGTGGGCCATAGGGTGTGGTCGTGTTTCGCCAATCGGCGCTGACCTCGAAAAGCAGGGGGCCGGGGTTGGCGGCAGCGCCAACCTCGTAAGCGTTGAATCCATCGCGGGCCAGGGTTCCCTGCATTAGGTAGGAGTAAATGTCCCGGGACATCAAAGGGCCAGCCAAAACAAGCGGCCCAATCCACGCCGCAACCGCAGACCGGCGAAGGGGCTGGCCGTGAACAAAAACGTGCCTGCCGATGACGATCCAGCTGAGGATCATCGCCAGAAGCGCCAGCCACATCACGACCGTCAGCATTCCAGCAGCATGGCCGAAAGTGAAGGAGCTAAGACCTAGCTCCTGCATGATTCCTCCGCGGGAACGGACAGCGCCGACGCAATGGGAAGTCAGCGTCAACAAGACACTGCCGATAAGCCCCAACCACACGGCACGGCTATAGCTGATCGCCTGCAGGCGGGATCGGGCCTTGTTTAGAAAGCCCTCCGCGGCCGTCACAACACACCACCGCCGGTGATGCGCCGGGCGGCAAGCGCTCCGGAAAGAATCACGGTCGGCACGCCGACGCCGGGGGTCGTCGACGATCCGGCGAGCACCAGGTTATCCACTCCGAACGCCCGGGCGTTGCGGGGACGGAACGGCCCGGTTTGGGTGAAAGAATGCGCCAGGGCGAAGGGGGTGCCGGCACCGAAGCTGTGGTCACTGTGCCACGTTGCTGGGGTTTCCACCTTGGCAGCACAGAAGTGTTCTGCGATGCCGGTGTACCCGCGCTGTTCCAGCACACCCAGGAGCTCCTGGACGTAGGGAGCGGTTACGTTGTCCCAATCGATATCCGCCGAGCGCAGGTTGGGGGCGGGCGCAAGAATGCTCAACGGCTCATAGGCAGTGCCGACCGGCTGCACATCATCGCTTCCGGCAGCGCGTTCCGGAACCGTCCGCGCCGGGCGGGTCAGCAGCAGCGAGGGGTCGCTCATGAGGCTGCCGCGCCCGCGGGTAGCCGTGATCTCGCGGAAGGTATCGTCCCAGGCCTCTCCAAAGCTGATGGTGTGGTGGCGCTGGGATTCCCACACACCGGATACGTCGGTCGGAATGGTGCCGTGAATGACTACGGCCGAGGGCGACCAGCGCAGCGGCGCAACCTTGCGCCACATGCGGCGGGCGAAGGAACGGGAAACCAGCGAGCTGGCGCGACCGGAGCGCGTCAACAAGCTGCCCACCACCGGCAGGTCGGGTGTTGCCACGACAGCGTCGCAGGCGATGTGTTCGCCCGAGCGGGTGTGCACTCCGGTGATGAGGTCCTCAGAGAAATCCACGCGCTCAACTGCGTCGGAGGTAATGATGCGTCCACCGGCAGCCCGCAGCGCCGCGGCCATGACCTCCGGCACCTCGCTCATAGAGAATCCCGGGTAGAACACGCCCATGGTCGTATCCATGTGGGAAATAACGGTGTACACCGCACGTGCGTCCTTCGGCGCCACGCCCGCGTAAAGTGCCTGGAATGTAAACAGTCGCTGGAGGTCTGGGTCGGGCAGGTGCCGGGCGGCGGTCTTGCCGAGGCTGCCGAAGGCGCCGAGGGAGCCAAGGTGGCTGAGGTCGGACGCCGCAGCGGGCGTGGACAGCAAGTCCAGCGCCCCGTCAAAGTCCGCGGCCAGGAAGTTCTCGAAGCTAGCGCTGAACACGTCCTGCGACCACTGGCGGTGGGTGAGGTAACCGGCCACCAGCTTGTCCGTCGCCGCGCGATCCAGCCCCTTGGCGGAAGCGAAGCGGCGAATCTCCGCGACCATAGCGTCGCGGTCAGCGAAGACCTCTACGTGCTGGCCACTGGCGAATTGCGCGTGGTAGGCCGGCGCCAGGCGCCGGGGAGCCCACGGGCGATCCAATCCCAGCTGCTGCACCGCCGTATCGGTGCGCAGGTCGAAGCCGACGGAAGCAACTGCCGACTCGACCAGTCCCGGCATGGTCAGCACCGTGGCGCCTGTGTCGGCAACGAAGTCGCCATGGGCGCTGGTCAGCACCTCGCTACGGCAGCGGCCGCCGACCTCGCTGGCGGCCTCGATGACGGTCACATCGCGTCCCGCGGAACGCAGGCGCAATGCGGCGGAGAGGCCAGCCAGCCCCGCGCCGATCACGACCACGCGCTCGCCATTGCCGGGCAGGCGACGGCGAAGCGTGGGGCGCGTCATGGGCACCAAGGGGCTCGGCAGGCTCAGGTGACGGCGACCGTCGGCAGAGCGGGTAGATAGCTTCATTTAAAACCTCCGGTGCGTTAGTTTTTCCGCCAGCTGAGTGAGTTCCGTGGTGATGTCTGCGCCCAAACCGCCCGCGCGCAGAGACTCGATCGCCCGTTGCGTGCGCGCCTCGATCAGTTTCTCCACCTCAGCCTGTGCGCCCGTGTCGTGGATGATGTCGCGCAGGCGTTCGATGTCAGCCTCTGTGGATTCCTCGCCCTTGCCCAGCCCCTTGCGCAGGGCGGTCGCCTGGGCGGCGTCGCCCCGACGCAGGGCTTCGTTGATGAGCGTGGTGCGCTTGCCCGTGCGCAGGTCATCGCCGGACGGCTTGCCGGTGACCTCCGGGTCGCCGAACACGCCCAGCTGATCGTCGCGCAGCTGGAAGGCCTCGCCGATATCCTGCCCCACGTTCCGCAGCATGGTTACGGTGCGCCCGCCCGCGCCCGCCAGTGCAGCGCCGATGTGCAGGGGGCGCGCGACAGTGTAAGAGGCCGTCTTGTACTTGATCACGGCAAAGGAATCTGCGACGTCCTCGCTGCCGTTCGCCTCGACGGCAATGTCCAGTATCTGCCCCGCGATGACCTCGGTGCGCATGGCGCGCCAGGCTGGGCGGGCACGGTGCAGCGCGTTGATGCTGAGCCCCGAACCGTTGTAAAGGTCATCTGCCCAGGCGAAAGCCAAGTCGCCGATGAGAATCGCCTGGCTGACCCCATAGTGTTGGGAGGAACCCAGCCAGCCGCGTTCGCGGTGGCGGGACTCGAAAGTGCGGTGGGCGGTGGGGAAGCTGCGCCGGGTATCGGAGCGGTCGATGATGTCATCGTGGATCAGGGCGCAGGCCTGGATGAACTCGAAGGACGATAGAGCGTTAAGCACTGATGTCGAGTGTGCGCTGGGTTCTGCGGGGGCGGAGGACGGGGCGTCCATACCAATCCCACAAAGAGCATCCAGCGACCCGCCGCCGCCTTCGAGTGCTGCGCGGATACCTGCCCAAGCGAAGGTCGGGCGCACGCGCTTGCCGCCGTTAACGATGAAGTCGCGTAGAACCGCGATGGCGCCGTCAACGAGGGGGTTGATGTGAGAGAACTCCTGTTGGGATTGCTGCAGATACCTTTGCAGATGCGTATCGACGGCGGCGGGAACAGCGGACAGTGGGGACTCGAGGTTCCAAGGGTGGGATGCCTGCTCATCGGTACTCATGGCTCTCTATTCTAAGGGGTCGAGGGCCGTGGGCGAAGAATAGAGCTATGGCGTGTGGGGGTGGGTTACATGCAGGGAAACGTGGTGGAAAATCCGAAAACCTTGAAATGGACAGCTCTGTCTATATGATGTTTGGGTATGGCTAGTATCCGCAGGCAGGTTGCCGTATCCCAGTCTCTATCCCTCTTCACGCCGGGGCGCGTACCCTTCTCTGTCGAATTCATGCCACCGCGCGACGATGCCGCCGAGGAACGACTGTGGAACGCCGCCGAAGCCTTCCACGACCTCGGGGTGAGCTTTGCCTCCGTGACCTACGGCGCCGGCGGCAGCACCCGCGAACGAACCCTGCGAGTGGCAAAGCGACTAGGGACTAAGCCGCTGACCACCCTGGTGCACATGACGTTGGTGCAGCACACCAAGGAAGAGCTGCAGGCGATGCTGCGAACCTACGCCTCCCTGGGGCTGACGAACCTGCTTGCGCTGCGCGGCGACCCGCCAGGTGATCCGAACGCCGAGTGGGTGGCCACGCCCGGCGGCCTGAACTACGCCAGCGAGTTGATCGAAATGATCCGCGACATGCCGGAATGCGATGACTTCGATATCGGCATTGCCAGCTTTCCCGAAGGCCACTACCGCACCGGGTCGCTGGAGATGGATACGGAGTACACCCTGGCGAAGTTGCGCGCCGGGGCGCAGTACTCCATTACCCAGATGTTCTTCGATGTGGACCACTACCTGCGGCTGCGGGATCGCCTGGCCAAGGCTGATCCGGAGCACGGCCTGAAGCCGATCATTCCGGGGCTGATGCCGATCACGTCGTTGCGTAGCGTGCGCCGCCAGATGGAGCTCGCGGGAGCAGCGCTGCCGCCGCAGCTGGAGAGGCGCCTGTTGGATGCCGCAGCTGGCGACGAGGTGGCCAACCGCGACGCTATCCGCGAGGTTGGAATTGAAGTGACGACCGAGATGGCCGAGCGCCTGATCGCCGAAGGCGTGCCCGACCTGCACTTTATGACGATGAATAACGTGCGAGCCACCCAGGAGGTCTTGCACAACCTGGGAATGGCGCCGGCGTGGGGGCCGGGGCTTGGTCACGACATGGTGCGCTAGAGTCCGGCCCGCGTCCACTGCAGAATGCCGAACGGGCGGGGGTCTGCGGGGAACTTGAAGTTCCGCAGTACATCGGTGAAACCAGCCTTGCGATAAAGCTGCCAGGCTGCGTTCGCCTCGCCCTCCACCTCTGGCGTGGAGAGCATCACTGTGTTCTGTGGTGTTCGCTGCAGCAGGTTGTTCAGGATTTTGGTACCGACGCCCTCACCCTGCGCCGGTGGCAGAACATGTATCTCGGAAAGCTCTGCGTAGGCGTGGAGAATGCGGGAGACATCCGCGCGCGGGTGTCCGGCGAGAGCTAGTCCCCGTGCGACTTGGCGGTACCACCAGGTACTGGGGGAGCCGCGGAAGGTAAAGCCGATTCCCACGCAGCGCTGGCGGCTGTCATCTGGGTTCGGGGTGGAGTCCGCCTGGTGCAGTAGTGCCATGCTGCAGGTGAAGTCGGGCTGGGAGGCATTGTAAAACCACAACGACTTGCGCTGGGGGTGGGTTTCCTGGGGATAGCTCATTGCTGCGAGGTGAATATCGATGAGCTCGTCGAGGCGCGCGATGAATTGACGGTTGTTGGCGGGGAGGACGGATACGCGCATGGCCTCCATAGTGCCATCTGCGGGGAGGGCTTAGGTCTATATAGCGAATTAAAACATGTGTTCGATTAAATGCTGGGAAGTATCGAGAGCTTGTCCGGGGTGCCTCCTATGGTGATGACTGAAAACAACGAGGCCGAAGAAGGGGGCTGCTCAATGAGGAAGGAAAGGCCAATGCAAGTAGGTCGAACACGGCAAGTAGATCAAGCACGGCAGGTAGGGCGGACGGGGCGCGCGCGGCGCACCGTGAGCCCGCGCGGCTTCTTGGATGATGCGGAGCGCCAGTTGGAGCTTTCGCGTGCGGAGCTCAGGGAATCGGAGGCAATTGTTTACGCCTACCGGGCAGGGTTGCGAGCCGCCGGGGCGCTGATTGAATGGGAGATGGCATCGCGCAAGCGTCGCCCTAGCGGGAGTGCCTGGGCGAAGCTCCGGGTGCTGCGTCCAGATTTGGACGAGTGGTCAGAGGTCTTTGAAAAGCATGCGCGGGTAGCTAGCCGGGCGGGGTTGGGGCTTAGCCAGGGGATCGCGCCCGATTCTCGCGGGACGATCTATCGCGACGCTTGTGAGTTGGTGGACGTTGCCCGCAGTGTCGTCGACTACCTGCCGAAGGTTGCTTAGGTCTGTGTAATCGTTGAGGAGCCTAATCGTTGTTTGAAAACCGCAGGCTGATGTAGGGTGGGTGAAGTGAAACTGCGGGTGAAGCGCGCGGGATGGAACTATTTCTCAGTGCCGAGCGTTGTCAAAAGTAGCCGCAAAGAAATGGGAGGTCGCGATGGCTCTATCGGAGCAGGAGCAGAGGATGCTCGCGGAGATCGAGCAGGCGCTGATCGCTGAAGATCCGCGCCTGGCGAAGCAGGCTTCCACCAGCGATAACCGGACGTTGAACTTCAACATTCGTTCCGTCGCGCTCATCGTTCTGGGGCTGACGGTGATGGTTGGTGGAATTGCCGCCGCTCAGCTGTCGCTGTGGTTCGTGGCGCTGAGCGTACTTGGATTCCTCATTATGTTTGGCGGGGGACTGCTGGCGTTTCAGCCGAATGAGGATCACGAGGCAGCTGCCATCAAGCGCTCCAAGTCTGGAAAGTCGGCGAAGAGCGCAGCTCGGCGAGCTTCCGGAGGTAGGGGTTCTGGGGGTCTAGGCGATAAGATGGAAGATAGCTTCCGTCGCCGCTTCGAGCGATAACCAACGACAACTAAAACCGGACAAACCACCGTTCCTTGCATCAAGGGACGGTGGTTTTCTTTGTGTCGAATGGTGGACGCATTCACCACCTGTACGCAATCTTCCCCCACTTCACCCCACTCTGTTGGTTGACGGGTGGGTGTAGAGGGTGGATGAGTGTTAATGAGAGGAGAATAATTGCTTACTGCCTGGGGGAATGGCTAAGCGATGGCTGGGGTGTTGGGTGGGGAGGCGGTGGCGTCATTAAGATAAACAGGCGAGGCGCCGCCGGACTGAGCGTTGCTGTTGTGAAGAAAATAAAGAAAAGACATGCAAAAGACTTCGTGTTGTGGAGTTTGTGGGGGGAAGTGGGGTAAAGTGGGGATCGTTGGAGCGCAAAACTGCCAACGATCGCTAACTTCATAGGGAAACCGCTGGTCGGAGCTACAAACCGGCTCGCGCGCAAAACGGTACGGCAGCAAGGAACGCGAGGAACTTCAGAAGAAAGGGGCCGATGACATGTTTTTCGGCACCTTTACGCCGAAGCTCGACGACAAGGGGCGCTTGACCCTTCCGGCGAAGTTTCGGGAAGAGCTCACGGACGGCCTCATGGTTGTCAAGGGGCAGGATCGCAGCCTGGCTGTATATCCCAAAGCGGAGTTTCTGGTTCGCGCCAAGAAGGCCGCCGAAGCTTCGCGCACGAACCCGAAGGCGCGTGCGTTTGTCCGCAACCTGGCTGCCAGTGCTGACGAGCAAGCGCTGGATTCGCAGGGCAGGATCTCGGTCTCGGCACTGCATAGGAACTATGCGGGGCTGCAAAAGGAGTGCGTTGTTATCGGCAACGTCGACTTCATAGAGATCTGGGACGCCGAGAGCTGGGAGAGCTACAGCGCGGAGCATGAAGAGGACTTCTCGGACGGCGACGACGAGGTGCTGGCTTCCTTCCTCTAGGAAGTAGCGACCAGCGGTAATGAACCTGACAACTTCATAGTGAACAACAGAGTGTGCGCAGGCCCTTACCTGCGTGGACGACGCGGAATCTTGACGTACTTCCCCGATGTCAAGCCCGCACCCACGCAGGTGAGGCCCTGTTCGCACTCTTTTAACTTTTGAGTCACATACGTATCTATGTGACACATGAACTACATAGCACCCCAGATAAACCTGGATATTCCCAGAAGCAACGCCATTGGAAAGGAGGGAAACATTGACGCAGGACGCAGCGAATAGCGACGCGCAGCACGGCCACGTACCTGTCATGCGCGACCGAATGGTCGAACTGGTAGGGCAGGGCGTGAACAGCGATAACGCGCCCGAGCGTCCCGTCATCGTCGATGGAACCCTCGGCGCCGGTGGTCACAGCGAAGCTTTTCTGGACGCCTTTCCCCACGCAATCGTCGTCGGATTGGATCGCGACCCCAATGCGCTGGCGGAGGCGAACGAGCGGCTGGCTGGCTATGGCGACCGCTTCGTGTCCTACCAGACCCGCTTCGACGGAGTTACTGAAGCGCTCGAAGATCTGATGGGGCAGGGCGTGCTTCCCGAGAGTATGCGGGAACACGGGATCTCCGGATTCCTGTTCGACCTCGGGGTGTCCTCCATGCAGCTGGACCAGCCGGAACGTGGCTTCGCCTACGCGGTGGACGCCCCGCTGGATATGCGCATGGATCCCAGCAGCCCGCTGACCGCAGCGGAGATCCTGAATACCTACAGCCACGGCGAGATCGCACGCATTCTCAAGACCTACGGGGACGAGAGGTTTGCCGGGAAGATCGCTAGTGCTGTTGTGCGCGAACGTGACAAGCAGCCGTTCGAGAACTCTGGCCGTTTGGTCGAATTGCTCTACGCCACCATCCCAGCGGCTTCTCGCCGCACTGGTGGTCACCCGGCAAAGCGAACCTTCCAGGCGTTACGAATCGAAGTAAACGCCGAGCTGGAATCGCTGGAGAACCTAATTCCGGAGATTTCGCGCTGGATGCACGTCGGCGCGATGGGTGTGTTCATGAGCTACCAATCGCTGGAAGACAAGATCGTCAAGAAGGCATTGGTGCAGCTCAGCACATCAAAGACTCCGGCGGGGCTGCCGATGGAGCTCCCTGACATGGAGGCCGAATTCGAACTCCGCACTCGCGGAGCAGAGAAGGCCAGCGACGCGGAGATCGAAAGAAACTCCCGCGCAGCCCCCGTCAGAGTCAGAGCCTTCAGCAGGGTCAGCGACAGAGGGAAAACAACATTTCCCCTGGACACGCCCAGTTAGCTAAGCAAAACACCTACACCGCACTGATAGAAACAAACCCGGACCTCCGAAACTTCGGAAGGAAAACATGACCGCACCAGGCACCATCCGCACTCGCCGCCCACACACCGACCGCGCCGCCACCGGTACCCGCCCGGAACGCTCTACCTCCCGCTCTGCTTCTCGTTTTGCCGAGGGGCTGACCGAGCCCACTCGCCGCAACCACAGCGACTGGAGCGGCACGCGTGCCGATCGTCCGAACCGTACCGACAGCACTGAGCGCATCGGACGTATCGGTCGCGGCGACCACAGCCGTCGCTTCGGTGGTAGCCGTACGGGCTCGCGCCAGCAGGTGTCGGTTCGCGGACGTCGCATTATCGCCCTGGAACGCGGCAACCCGCAGCTCACCCGTCGTATCGTATTCGCGGTTGCAGTTTTCGTCGTGGGTGTGATCTCCGTGATGGCCCTGTCCGGTGTGACGACGAAGCAGTCCTTCCAGATCGCCGAAGCGCAGAAGCGTAGCACCACCCTGGAAAACCAGATCGAAAGCCTCAACCGCGATGTAGCTAACGCGAAGTCCTCCGCAAATATTGCGAAGGAAGCTAGCGAGATGGGCATGGTGTCGCCCAAGCAGGCAGGCATCCTGGAGGACCAGGGCGGAAAGATTAAGGAGCGTCGCCCGGCCGAGGCTGAGGGTGGCAAGGAAGTCGTGGATGTCAACGGCAACGCCAAGCGACGGGGCGCTACTAGTGATCCGGAAAAGACCAACCGCGTCGAGGGGCTGCACCCGAATAACCCGGTCGTAGCCGGTGATCGTGCGCCGGACGTCAACGCAAGCGCTCCGGGGAATGCACAGAACTCTGGTGGCCTGCCGTACTCCGGCGGTCAGGCCGGTGCTCCGGCTGGTCGCCCAGGTACTGCACCAGCTCCAGCGCCGGCGGCACCAGCCCCAGCTCCGGCACCGGCTGGACAGGCTCCGGCCGCTCCGGTTCCCGCAGCACCTCCGGCACCGGCGCCGGCTAGGTAATACGGCAAGCCCCAGTCAGGATCCCGAGCACAACGAAAACTTCAGACACGCCGGGGCGAACCCCGGCTTGTTTTCGTATTTGTGGGGACAATAGCCAAGAGTGAATTGAAAGGAGGACAACCACGTGTCGAAAGCCAACGATCGCCGTTCCGCGCGGACGGTGGACGGTAACTCGTGGTTGATCCTCGATACCTCCGGTGCTCGATTTAGCAAGCGAGTTCGCCTTGTCCTCCTCGTCGTTTTCCTGACGTCTCTGTCCCTCATTCTGCGTCTGGCATGGGTGCAACTGGTAGCCAGCCCGACGCTGGCTACCCAGGCCCAGCTGCAGCGAACCTCCGTCATTACCGAGCCCGCTCTGCGCGGAGGAATCACGGATCGCAACGGCCAGACTCTTGCGTACACCATGGACGCGCGCAGCCTGTCGGTGCACCCGAAGAAGCTCGAGAAGTTCATGCAGGAGCGTCATGAACTAGACCCCGAAGGTGTGCCGGAGCCCAAGCAGCGCATCGAAGATATCGTCAAGCGCCTTCCCGAGATGATCAATAAAGAGGGCGACGACATCAAAGAAGACGATATCCGTGACAAGCTGACCAGCAACAACGACTACGAGGTGCTGGTCCGCAACGTCGACCCGGACATTGCCGAGAAAGTGGCCGAGGAGTTCCCGGAGATCACTGCCGAGCGCCAAGACCTGCGCCAATATCCCAATGGCGCCGTCGGCCAGAACATGATTGGCAAGATCAGTACAGATAACCAGGGACAGTTCGGCCTGGAACTGTCGCAGGATGCTCGTCTGCAGGGCATCAACGGCTCCCGCACTGTGGATATTGCAGGCGACGGCTACCTGATCCCGGGATCCACCCGCGATGTGCACCCGGCCGTCAACGGCGATTCCTACCAGCTGACCATTGACCTGGATGCGCAGACCTATGTGCAGCAAGCGCTTCAGCAGGCCCGCGAGAAATCCGGCGCCAAGTCCGCCTCTGCCGTCGTCTTGGATTCCAAGACTGGTGAAATCATCGCCATGGGTTCCAGCGACACCATCGACCCGAACGGGGACATCGAAAAGCAGCTGAAGCGCAAGAAGGTCTTCGGCGACCGCGCAACGGCGGATTCCTTCGAGCCCGGTTCCGTGGCCAAGATCATGACCGCTGCCGCGGCCATCCAGGAGGGCAAGACCACCCCCGACGAAGTCCTTAAGGTACCCGGCACCATCGACATGGCTGGCGTGACCGTGAAGGATGCGTGGGACCACGGCGAGGTTCCGTACACCACCACTGGTGTGTTCGGTAAGTCCTCTAACGTTGGCACCCTGATGCTCGCTCAGCGCGTAGGTGAGGACAAGATGTACGACTACTTCCGCAAGTTTGGCATTGGCCAGGCTGCGGGCGTCGGCCTGCCCTACGAGGTGGCGGGTTACATGCCGGAGCGCAATCAATGGTCTGGTGGCACGTTCGCCAACCTGCCGATTGGCCAGGGTATGTCCATGAGTCTGCTGCAGATGAGCAGCATCTACCAGGCCCTGGCGAACGACGGCGTGCGCGTAGAGCCACGGCTGATCAAAAAGATCACCAGCGCCGACGGCACAGAGCTAGGGGCAGAGCCGGCGAAGGAAACCCAGGTCGTATCTCCCGAAACCGCCCGCACCACGGTGGACATGTTCCGGGCTGTGACCCAGTCGGACGAGACAGGCGTGCAGCAGGGAACTGGCGCCCCGGCGGCGATCAAGGGCTACCAAGTCTCCGGCAAGACGGGTACCGCGCAGCAGATCGACCCGAACACAGGCGCCTATTCAAACTCCTCGTATTGGATTACCTTTGCAGGTATCGCCCCTTCCGATAAGCCACGCTTCGTGGTGGGGATCATGCTGGATAACCCGCAGCGCGGCACGGATGGTGGTGCGGGCGGCACGGCGGCGCCTCTGTTCCACGACATCATGTCGTGGATGCTGGACCATTACAATGTGCCGCTGTCTGAGAAGGCAGGGCCGAAGCTGATGCTGGAGGCAAACAGATGACATCTTTGGAACGTCTAGCCGAGATCTGCGGGGGAACCCTCACCGGCCCGTGGCAGGGCGTGGAGGTTTCCATGGCCGCGATCGGGTCCCAGGACGTAGAGCCCGGCGGCTTGTTCTGTGCTGTTCCCGGCGCGAAGGCACACGGTGCGACCTTCGCTGCGGATAGCCAGGCTGCTGCGGTACTTACTGATGCCGCAGGACAGCGCATTATTGATGACGCCCCTACGCTGCTACCGTGCATCGTCGTCGACGACGTTCGCGAATGGATGGGGCCGGTGGCTGCAGAGATCTACGGCCACCCGGCACGCCAGCTAAAGACCATCGGCATCACCGGCACATCGGGCAAGACCACCACCAGCTACCTGGTGGAAAAGGCGCTGCTGGATTCCGGGAAGAAGGTGGGGCTCATCGGCACCACCGGTACCCGTATTAACGGCAACCCGATTCCGACGTCCCTGACCACCCCGGAGGCCCCCACGCTGCAGGCTTTGCTCGCACGTATGGTGGCCGAGGGTGCGACGCATCTGGTGATGGAGGTCTCCAGCCACGCGCTGGAGCTCGGGCGCGTGCGCGGGATCCACTTCGACGTGGCGGCTTTTACGAACTTGAGCCAAGACCACCTGGACTTCCACCCGACGATGGAGGACTACTTCCAGGCCAAGGCGCTGCTGTTCGAACGTGCTGAAGACGGCCAGCAGCCGGGCACGGCAGTGATCTGCTGCGAGGACGAATGGGGTGTTCGGATGCGCGATATCGCGCGGGAATACTCGCCGACCGTGGCGCTGTACCCGCAGGGAAGCGAGGAACCAGGAGACGCGCCGACGTGGTCCATTGCTTCCACCGAGGTCACGCCCAGCGGCCGCCAGCACATTCGGCTGACGATCGCCGGGGGTGCTGCCCCGCGGGAACTCGACTACAGCATCGGCATGGCCGGAGCGTTCAACCAGGCGAACAGCCTGGTCGCCCTGGCATGCATCGAAGCCGTTACCGGCGAAGTCCTGGGTGCCGACAGCCCGGCGGTCAAGGCGCTTGCCGACGTGCAGGTTCCCGGCCGTATGCAGCTGGTCGAGGAAGGCCAGGACTTCCTGGCCATGGTCGACTACGCGCACAAGCCGGGAGCCGTCCAGGCGGTACTGAGCAGCCTGCACGATTACCTCCCGGATCCGAACTCCCGCATCGGCATCGTACTGGGCGCCGGTGGCAACCGAGACCACGACAAACGCCCGATCATGGGACGGATCGCCGGTGAACTGGCCGATGCCGTGTTCGTGACGGATGACAACCCCCGTGACGAGGACCCTGCAACGATCAGGGAGGCCATTTACGCGGGGGCGCGTGAGGGCGTCACAAAGAAAGAACAACAAGACCCAGACACCGTGTGCGAGATCGTGCCAGACCGAGCGCAGGCCATCGCCGCGGCGGTGAACTGGGCCCAGCCTGGCGACGCGATCGTGGTGGCGGGCAAGGGGCATGAGAAAGGCCAGCTCGTGGCCGGCACCATGCACCCATTCGACGATGTAGAGGTAATGGCGGCAGCGTTGCAGAAGCAGGTCGCGGCAGGAAGAAACCATGAAGGCAGTGAGCAGCGATGATTGAACTAACGAACGCACAGATCGCCGAGGTGACGGGCGGGGCGCTGATTAACGGGGCGAACCCGCAGACCGTGGTGACCGGCCCGGTAGAGTTCGACTCGCGCAAGATCACCCCGGGCTCGATCTTCATGGCCCTGCCCGGAGCCCGCGCTGACGGCCACGACTTCGCCGACTCCGCACTGCAGAACGGTGCCGCCCTGCTGGTAGTGGGCCGAAAGGTCGACCAGCCCGCCCTGCTAGCGGAGCCAGTGCTGACCAACGAGCAGACCTCCAACGCGACGGCCTTCGAGTTCGATGCGGAAGGCCACGGTGCCGCAGTGCTGGCCGCCGTCGACAAGCTGGCGCGCTACAACACCGACGTACTAGCCGCCGAAGAGGGCATGGCGGTCATCGGTGTGACCGGTTCGGCCGGAAAGACCTCCACGAAGGACCTGATCGGCGCCGTGCTGCGGGAGGCAGGGGAGACCGTGGCGCCCCCGGGTAGCTTCAACAACGAGATCGGCCTGCCGTACACCGCGCTGCGCGCCGGCCGCGATACCCGCTTCCTGGTCAGCGAAATGTCTGCCCGCGGGGTCGGCCACATCCAGCACCTGACGACCGTCACCCCGCCGCGGGTGGGCGTGGTGCTGAATGTCGGTAGTGCGCACCTGGGGGAGTTCGGCTCCCGCCAGGCCATCGCTCAGGCGAAGGGCGAGCTGGTTGAGGCGCTGCCGCAGGCTGCCGACGGTGGCCTGGCCGTGCTGAATGCTGACGACGATAAGGTCGCGGCGATGGACAAGCGCACCTCCGCCCGCGTCGTGCGCTTCTCCACCGAAGGCGCGACGGGTGCCGCTGGCGTGCCGGCGGACTACTACGCCAGCGATATTCAGCTGGATGCCGTCGCCCGCGCCAGCTTTATGCTGCACCACCCGAAGGGCGAACCGGTGCGGGTGGAGCTGTCGGTGTTTGGTGCCCACCAGGTATCCAATGCCCTCGCCGCCGCGGCGGTCGGGATCGAGTTGGGTATTGACGCCGCCACGGTGGCGGCCTCGCTGAGCTCTCACGTCGCCGCCAGCGTGAACCGCATGGACGTGCGCACCCGCGCTTCCGACGGGGTGACCATCATCAACGATTCCTACAACGCCAACCCGGAATCGATGCGCGCGGGAATCGACGCCCTGGCGTATACCGCCAAGGGGCGCCGTGGCGCCGAAAGCTGGGCAGTGCTGGGACAGATGGGTGAGCTGGGCGAGGACGCGAGCGAGGAACACGAGGAACTCGGTCGGGTGCTGGCACAGCGGCGGATTGACCACGCGGTGATCGTGGGCAATGGGGTGAACCAGCACGCGTTGGCCACCGAGGCCCGGGAAAGCGGCGTGGATACGCACATCGTCGAGAACATTGACGGTGCCGTGAACTATCTGGATATGAGTTTGAACCCGCAGGATGTGGTGCTGATCAAGGCATCGTATTCGGACGGGCTATGGGCCGTGGCAGAGGGGCTGCTGATCGGCGAGGACCAAGGAGTTTAAAAGACCCATGTTGCAAATCTTTATCGCGGGTGCGGTTGCCTTTGTCGTGTCCATTGGGCTGACACCGGTACTGATCCGCTGGTTCTCCGCCGAGGGCTTGGGCCAGGAGATTCGGGAGGAAGGACCGAAGTCGCACTTTAAGAAGCGCGGCACCCCGACAATGGGTGGCATCGCCGTGCTCGCTGGAATTGTCTTCGGCTACCTGGTGGCCGTGTTGGTGGGGCTGATGACCACCGGCGCAGGGCCGGGCGTGAGCGGCTGGCTGGTGCTGGGGCTGACACTGGCCCTGGGCGGCCTGGGCTTTGCCGACGACTACATCAAGCTGGTTAAAGGCCGGAACTTGGGCCTCAATGCGAAGGCGAAGCTGGTCGGCCAGCTGGCCACCGCAATCATTTTCGGCCTGCTGATCCTGCAGTTCCCGAATTCCCGTGGCCTTACTCCGGGTTCCACCCACCTGTCGGCAATCCGCGACATGGCCACCTTCGACATCGCCATCGGGCCGGCTGTCATCGGCACGATCATCTTCCTGGTGTTTATTTACCTGGTGATTTCCGCATGGTCGAACGCGGTGAACTTGACCGACGGCCTGGATGGCCTGGCCGGTGGAGTGACCGCCCTGGTCATGGGTACCTACGTGCTGATCACTTTCTGGCAGTTCCGTAATTCTTGCTCCGTCAGTGCCGAGGCCGCGTGCTACGCCGTCCGCGATCCGCTGGACCTGTCCATGCTGGCGTCTGCTGGCCTAGGCGCCTGCCTCGGTTTCCTGTGGTGGAACGCGGCCCCGGCGAAGATCTTCATGGGCGATACCGGTTCCTTGGCCCTCGGCGGCCTGGTGGCGGGCTTGTCCATCACGACTCAGACCGAGCTGCTGATGATCCTGATCGGCATCATCTTCGTCATCGAGGCAGCTTCCGTCGTCATCCAGGTGGTCTCCTTTAAGACCACCGGCAAGCGCGTGTTCCGCATGGCGCCGATCCACCACCACTTCGAGAACAAGGGCTGGGCGGAAACGACTGTCGTTATTCGCTTCTGGCTGCTCGCCGGCGTTGCCGCAATGTCCGGTCTGGGACTGTTCTATACCGAATGGCTCAGCAGCGCTAGCTGGTAGCGATGGCTGGCGGTCTTCCCTCGAATGAACGAGACCCGAACTCACACAATTGAACCACCCGAATTGCTCTACCTAAGGACCTAAAGCCGTGGAAGCCACACACGCACTCCAGCCCACAGACGCCCTACACACCATGCGTACCCAGACAGTTCTGGTCGCGGGCGCAGGCGTGGCCGGCCGGGGCGTGATCTCCATGCTCTGCGCCCTGGGCGCCCGCACGGTCGTGGTGGCCGACGACAATACCCAGGCTCTGAGCCACATCGCCGACGGCGGCGAGACCGAGCTGCGCCTGCTGGGGGTCGCTGAGGCCGTCGATAGCCTCGGCCACTTGGCACCCCAGTTGGTCATTACCTCTCCCGGCTGGAAGCCAGAGTCACCGCTGCTGGTCCGCGCCGCCGAGCTGGGCATCCCCGTGATCGGCGACATCGCCGCGGCCTGGCTGGCCGACCAAGCCGGAGCCTTCGGCGAGCCCCGTACCTGGTTGGCCATCACCGGCACGAACGGAAAGACCACGACCACCGCCATGCTGACCTCCATGCTGGTGGCCGACGGACGCTCAGCCTTGGCGGTCGGGAACATCGGTATCGCCCCCTCGGCAGCCCTGGCGGCACAGCACCGTGGCGAACCCCGCGCGGACATTTTCGTCGCGGAGGTCTCCAGCTTCCAGCTGCACTGGGCGCCCATGTTTGCACCCTCTGTCGGCTGCATTCTGAACCTCGCCGAGGATCACTTGGATTGGCACGGAAGCTACGAAAACTACTGTGTCGACAAGGCGCAGGCCTTGACCGCCGAGTGGCCAGTCCTGGCTGTGGATGACGCCGACGTGCTGGCCACCGCACGCGCCCGCCACGTGGCAGCGCGCAGTGCCTACACGATTCACGATCCGGAGGAGGTGGCGTCACTAGAAAAAACAACATCGACCCTTGAGCGCGCCACCGGCGTGCGCGATGGGCGACTGGTCGAGGTCATCTACGGCAGCGACGGCGAACCGAACCAGATTGTGGACCTGGCCCCGGCGCAGGGGATTAGCCCACCCGGACCGGCGGGCTTGGCCGATGCCGCAGCGAGTGCGGCGATGGCCCGGGCGCTGGGCGTGGCTCCCGAAGCGATTGCCAGTGCGCTGGCCGGATTCCAAGTGCAAGCGCACCGAGGGCAGGTGGTGCTGGACCACGGTGGCGTGACCTGGATCGACAACTCCAAGGCAACGAATCCGCACGCCGCAGAGGCCGCCCTGCGCGGCCAACGCAACGTGATCTGGGTGGCCGGCGGGCAATTGAAGGGCGCGGCGGTCGATGGGCTGATCCGCGCGATCGGCGGTGGTCTGAAGGCAGTGGTGGCCCTCGGCGTGGATCGGGCGGAGCTCGTCGCGGAGGTGTCGCGCCAGCTGCCCGATCTTCCGGTCACTGTTATTGACGCCACCGATCCAGAAGAAGCGATGCGTGCCGTCGCGCGCGCCGCCCATGAGCTGGCAGAACCGGGCGATAGTGTGGTTCTAGCGCCCGCGGCGGCATCACTAGACATGTACACCGGCATGAGCCAGCGTGGCGACCTATTCGCCCAGTATGCGGTGGCATATGCTGAAGCCGAATCCGATGCCTAAAGAGGAAAGGGGGTAACGGAAACATCATGGCTTTACCGGAATCCAGTTCGAACCGACGACAGAGCATTCCCGGGGCAAAGGAGCCCCAGACGACCGAGGAGCGGGACGAGCGGGGATTGGGCTCGCTGCAACGCAAGTTCACTGCACAATTGGCCACCCCACAGCTGAACTACAAGGTTCTGCTGGGCGTTACGGTGTGCCTCACCGGACTTGGCCTGGTGATGGTTCTGTCGTCGTCCATGGTGACCTCCTACGCCAACGGCGCGAGCGTGTTCAGCGAGTTCATCAAGCAAGCCGTTGTGGTGTTCATCGGCTTGATTGTCATGTGGTTCGCACTGCGGATGCGACCACAGACGATCAGGAAGTACTCCCCGTGGCTGCTGGTGATCGCCGTGGGAATGCTGCTCGCGGTACTGATCCCCGGCGTGGGTGTCGGTGCGGATGAGGTTGGCTCGAACTCGTGGATCCGCATCGGCCCGATCGGTGTGCAGCCTTCCGAGGTGGCAAAGATGGCCCTGGCCGTGTGGGGCGCTGCGACAGTGTCCTACCGCGCGCGAGCCACGCAGAGGCTCAACACCGGGCTCGGCGCATTCATCGCCGTCAGCGCCGTGATTCTGATCCTCGTGATGGCCCAGAAGGACCTGGGCATGATGTTCTCCGTCGGCATCGTTGTCGCCGCGCTGATGTTCTTCGCCGGCGTGGATCGCAAGGTTTTCTTCGCCCTGCTGGCTGTGGTCGGCCTGTTTGGTGCTTTTGCGATCACGCAGGCAAGCTTCCGTGGTGCCCGAATTACGACGTGGAAAGACGCCCTGACTCTGAACTTCGGGGAAACCACTACCCAGGGCGCGGCTTACCAGTCGCACCAGGGCATCCTTTCCCTGTCCGATGGTGGGCTGTTCGGCGCAGGGCTGGGGCAGTCCCGCGCGAAGTGGTTCTACCTTCCCGAGGCGAAGAACGACTTTATCTTCGCCATCGTCGGCGAAGAGCTCGGCATGTTCGGCGCTGTATTTGTTGTGTTCCTTTTCGGCATGCTTGGTTGGTTCGGCATTCGCACTGCGATGGCGCAGGCGGATCCATTCCTGCGCCTGCTAGCGGCCACCCTGACGATCGGTATCTCCGTTCAGGCGTTCTTCAACATGGGCTACGTCGTGGGCCTGCTGCCGGTGACGGGTATTCAGCTGCCCCTCATCTCCGCCGGTGGTTCCTCGGCAATCATCACCCTGCTTTCCATGGGGCTGTTGTGCAACTGTGCGCGCAATGAGCCGGAGACAGTGTCCTCGATGCAACACGAAGGTCGCCCATTGATCGACCGCATTCTGTTGCTGCCGGAACCACAGGGCTACAAGGCTGGTGAACAGCGCCGTACGCAGCGGCGCGAGACCGCCTATAGCTATGGCACGCCGGTGACCAGACCGCAGCCGGGAGGTAGCCGGGGCAGCCAAGACGTGCGCCGCGAACGCGACCGGGTGGAGGAGTCTATCCGCCGCGTCGGCGGCGAGTCGCGCCTGCGTGGCTACGATGGGGTACGAAGGCAGAATCTTCCCCCGACGGCAACGCCCAAGCCCATCCCGCGGAGCCGTCAGCGGGCGGACGATGCGGGGCAGAGACGAGCCCGCAAAACCCGCAGAACTATCGACGATCGACACAGGAGGCGCTAGCCCTTGACCTCGCAGCCACAAGCCGACCGGAAGCTATCAGTTGTCGTGGCAGGCGGCGGCACCGCCGGCCACATTGAACCAGCTATGGCCGTGGCAGAGGCGGTTCGTGCGCAGCGCCCAGACGCGCGCATCACCGCCCTGGGCACGACCCGCGGGTTGGAGAGCACACTCGTCCCAGCACGTGGTTTTGATCTGGAGCTGATCCCACCGGTGCCGGTTCCGCGCAAGGTAAACAAAGACCTGATCACGTTGCCGATGCGACTGGGGAAGGCCCTGAAGGCCACCAAGCGGGTACTGCGTGAGGTAGAGGCGGATGTGGTCATCGGCTTCGGCGGCTACGTTTCCGCCCCGGCCTACCTGGCCGCACGCGCCCTGAAGATCCCGTTCTTTGTCCACGAGGCCAACGCCCGGGCGGGCGTTGCCAACAAGCTGGGCGTGAAGCTGGGCGGAACAGGGCTGGCGGCTGTTGAAGATTCGGGCCTGGAGGCCGAGGTTGTCGGAATTCCGGTGCGCGACGCGGTACTGAACCTGGATCGCGCCGCCCTGCGCAGCGAGGCCCGCGAATTCTTCGGTGTGGACCCCGACGCGCCACTGCTGTTGGTCACCGGTGGTTCCCAGGGCGCGCGCAGCATCAACGAGGCCGTGGTGAATGCAGCCAAGACACTGCAGGATGCCAACATCGGAGTACTGCACGCCTATGGCAAGAAGAACCAGGTGGAGCTTCCGCAGGAAGTGCAGGAAGGCACACCCCCGTACGTAGCGGTTCCGTACATCGAGCGAATGGATCTGGCGCTGGCGGCCGCGGATGCGATCCTCTGCCGATCCGGCGCGATGACCGTCGCCGAGGTTTCCGCGGTGGGCCTTCCCGGCATCTACGTGCCGCTGCCGCACGGCAATGGTGAGCAGGAACTCAACGTGCGTCCCATTACTCACGCTGGTGGCGGTGTGATCATCAAGGACGCGGAGCTGACCGAGCACCGCGTGGCGCAGGAAGTCATCCCACTGTTGCGCGATGAGACCCGCTGGCAGGCCGCCAGCCTAGCCACCCTGGCAGCTGGCCACCGCGATGCAGCGCAAAAGATCGCCGACAAGATCATCGCCGCAGCAGAATCCAAATAGCTGAGCTGTCCGAGCCCAATACCGAGCCCAATACCGAGCCCAATACCGAGCCCGAGCACTCGTGCTAGCACCTACCCCCTCCGTCCTCTAGAAAGGCACCTACTTCCCCGATGAGCGAGCAGCCCCAGACCACGGACCTCACCCGCGTGCACATGGTGGGTATCGGCGGCGCCGGCATGTCCGGCATTGCCCGCATTCTGCTGGACCGCGGCTACCAGGTCAGCGGTTCCGACATGAAGGAATCGCGCAGCATCATGGCGTTGCGCACTGCCGGAGCGGCGATCCAGGTGGGGCACTCCGCGGATAACCTGCGCCTGTCGGGGGAGCTGCCGTCGGTGGTCGTGACCTCCTTCGCTGCGATTCCGCAGGACAACCCGGAGCTTGTCGCGGCTCGCGAGGCAGGCATTCCAGTGATTCGCCGCTCCGACGTTCTGGCGCTGTTGATGCAGGACCGGCGCGCATTCCTGCTGGCCGGTACCCACGGCAAGACCTCGACCACTTCGATGGCCGTCGCGGCGCTGCAGGCTGCGCACCAGGATCCGTCGTTCGCGATCGGCGGCCAGCTGAACCGAGCGGGCACGAATGCCCACCACGGCACCGGCGAGATCTTCGTCGCCGAGGCCGACGAGTCTGACGGCTCCTTCCTGTCCTACTCGCCCGAGGTCGCTGTGGTCACGAACATCGAGCCCGACCACCTGGATTACTTCAAGACGGAGGCGGCCTACCGCGAGGTCTTCGAGAATTTCGCCCACTGCATCGTTCCCGGTGGCTATCTGGTGGCCTGCCTGGACGATCCGGGTTCCGCTGCTCTTGCGGAGGGGCTTGTGGCCGCCGCGGCGCGCGGCGAGGCCCAGCCGTTCACCGTTGTTGGTTATGGCACTGCCGAGGGATGTGACGCCCACTCTTCCGTGCCCCCAGCAGCCATCATCGATAGCACGGAGGTCACCGCCGAGGGCACCGTTTCCACCCTGCACCTGACTGAGGCCGTGAACCAGGCCGTGGGACAGGGTGCGGGTACGTACTTCCTGCGTGTAGCCATCCCGGGTACGCATATGGTGCTTAACGCCACGGCCGCGGCGCTAGGTAGCGTGCTGCTGGGCGCGGACGTGGAAAAGGTCATCGAGGGAATTGGCGGTTTCGACGGGGTACGTCGACGCTTCGAGTACCACGGCACCCGCCGGGAGGTCGAGGTCTACGACGACTACGCCCACCACCCGACCGAGGTCGCGGCTGTGCTGTCCGCCGCACGCCAGCGTGTGCAGGCCCGAGGCGGGCGCATCGTCGCCGTATTTCAGCCGCACCTGTACTCCCGCACAATCAACTTTGCGGCCGAGTTTGCCGAGGCGTTGTCGTTGGCCGATCAGGTGGTTCTGCTGGATATCTTCGGGGCCCGCGAAGAGCCCGTGGAGGGCGTGGATTCCCGCATTATCGGCAACAAGATCGACAGTGCTACCGAATGGGTATTCGAGCCCGATTTCTCCGCTGTGGCCGGGGTTGTCGCCAACCTGGCGCAGCCCGGCGACATGGTGCTGACCATCGGCGCGGGTACCGTGACGATGCTGGCCGACGAGATCTTGTTGCAGCTGGATAGTGGTGACCGCGGATGAGCGGGGCGTCAAGAATAAAGACCAACAAACGCAGCGCCACCAACAAGCGCAGCGCTGACAAGGGGCGCAACCCCCGGAGGAAGCGGCTGCAGTGGCTGGTCGCCGGGCTGGTAGCCCTGGTCGTGTTGCTGGGCGTGGTGGTGTATGCGGCGCCGATTCTGAGGGTTTCGCAGATCGACGTGCAGGGCACCACCAACGCAGATGCGGAGGCCATCCGTACAGCGAGCACCATCAACGCGGGCGATAACATGTTGCGACTGGACATTGCTGGTGCGGCGCAGAGCGTATCCAAGGTGCCGTGGGTCGAGAAGGTGACGGTGAAGCGTTCCTGGCCTACGACGGTGACCATCGACGTCACGGAGCACAAAGCGATCGGCTATGTCATGGACGGGGACACGCCCCACGTGGTGGATGAGAATGGTCAGATTTTCCTGACGGGTGTGAAGCCCGAGGGGGCTTTGGAGTTCAAGAAAACTAAGGCTGATGATGCGCGAGCTATCCAATCGGCGACGCAGGTGATCACTGCTCTGTCCGATGATCTGCGGGGCAAGCTGGAGGGAATCGAGGCCGAATCGGCGGATAGCATCAAGCTGTTTTTCCCTAATCAGGCCGTGTATTGGGGATCTTCCGAGAGGGCCGACGAGAAGGCGGAAGCGACCCGTATTGTGCTGGGGCGCGAGGGGAATTGGAACGTCTCCAACCCCGCAATGCCCACCGTGAAATAGGGGCGAAACCCCAGCTTAAGCTTTAAGTTGAACTTTAAGGATACGACACGCCACCAAAAATGTGCGCCGCTAAATGCTTGACGGCTAGGAAGATGGACGGCAACAGCAAACCGGTAAATCTCAAAGCACGAAAACTTTAGGAAGGCGGAAAAACGCACATGACGAATCCTGGAAACCACCTCGCCGAGATCAAGGTGGTCGGCGTCGGCGGCGGCGGAGTGAACGCCGTCAACCGCATGATCGACGAGAAGCTGCAGGGCGTGGAGTTCATCGCGATCAACACCGACGCGCAGGCACTGATGCTCACTGATGCGGACATCAAGCTGGACATCGGCCGCGAAGAAACCCGTGGCCTGGGTGCAGGTGCTAACCCCGAGGTGGGGCGCAAGTCCGCCGAGGATCACAAGGATCAGATCGAGGAGATCCTGGCCGGCGCTGACATGGTATTCGTCACCGCTGGCGAGGGTGGCGGCACCGGTACCGGCGCTGCTCCGGTCGTTGCGAACATCGCCAAGAAGCAGAATGCTCTGACCGTCGGCGTGGTTACCCGTCCTTTCGGCTTTGAGGGTCGCCGCCGTAGCAAGCAGGCCATGGAGGGCATCGAGGCCCTGCGCGAGGTTTGCGACACGCTGATTGTTATCCCCAACGATTCGCTGCTGAAGATGTCCGAAGAGCAGCTGTCCATGATGGAGGCTTTCCGCAAGGCCGACGACGTGCTGCTCAGCGGTGTGGAGGGCATCACCAAGCTGATCACTACCCCCGGTGTGATCAACGTGGACTTCGCCGACGTGCGCTCCGTAATGACCGACGCGGGCTCCGCCCTGATGGGTATCGGCACCGCCCGCGGCGACCAGCGCGCCGTCAAGGCCACCCAGGCAGCCATCAACTCCCCGCTGCTGGAAAGCACCATGGAAGGCGCGAAGGGCGTGCTGCTGTCCTTCGCCGGCGGCTCCGACCTGGGCCTGTTGGAGGTCTCCCAGGCTGCTGATCTGGTGGAGGAGAAGGCCGACGAAGACGTCAACCTGATCTTCGGCACCATCATCGATGATCAGCTGGGCGACGAAGTCCGCGTGACCGTCATTGCCACCGGCTTCGATGATTCCCCGTCCGCCTCGTCCGTCAACGAGCGCGCCGGTGCACACCGCGCGCCGGAAGGTGCCAACGCAACCGCTGGAGCTGCAGCCGGCGCTGCCCAGCCGACGAACCTATTCGGCGGCCAGGAGGCTCCGCAGGCTGGTCAGGCTTCCCCGGCACAGCCGGAGCCGCAGGCAACCATTGACCCGGCCACCCCGCAGGCAGGTGCGCAGACCAGCTTCGCGCAGCGTCGCGGTACCGTCCCGCAGCAGGCTCCGTCCACCCAGTCCACCCAGTCCGGTGGCCTGTTTACCTCCGCGGCGCAGGAGCCGCAGAACCCCACCCACGCCGGTGTGGATCTGTCGGAGGATGAGGACGACCTGGATCTGCCGGACTTCAATTAAAGTCCCTCCGCCAGTTAGGAGCTATCCGTGACCCAGGACCAGCACCCGCGGGTGCGCAAGGTATTCACCGACCGCAACGGTGGGGCTTCCACCGGCCCCTATGCGTCGTTCAACTTGGGCGACCATGTGGGCGACGACCCGGCTGCTGTGGCTCATAACCGCCAGCGTCTGGCCGATGTTTTGGGGTTGGGCGTGGAGCGCCTGGTGTTCATGGAGCAGATCCACTCGCCGAACGTCACGGAGGTCACCGCCGACCACCTCACGTCTGGCGAATCTGCGGTGATTGAGGCTACTGACGCCCTCGTCACCACCATGCGGGGCACAGCCCTGATCGTCCTCACCGCCGACTGCGTTCCGGTTTTGCTGTCCGATGAGGATGCGGGCGTGGTGGCCGCGGTACACGCTGGCCGCATGGGCGCACGCAATGGAATTGTGCGCCGCACGGTTGCCCGCATGGAGGAGCTGGGGGCAGTGCCCAGCAATATTCACGCACTGCTCGGCGCCGCCGCCAGCGGCGAGAACTACGAGGTGCCGCAGGCTATGGCGACTGACGTGGAGGCTAAACTCCCCGGCTCGGCTACCACCACCGCTCAGGGCACCACAGGGTTGGACATCCGTGCTGGTCTGACCCGCCAACTACTTTCCCTTGGGGTGCGCAGCATCGACGCGGATCCCCGCTGTACCATTGCGCCGGAGAACTCCGATCGCTTCTTCTCCTATCGCCGGGAGGGGACGACGGGTCGCCAGGCTGGCGTAGTGTGGATGCCATGACTGAGCAGACGAGCGAGCACCGTGCGCCGGACGAGCTGCCTGGCGGGTCGACAGACCTCGGGCTGCGTGGCCAGGAGATCGCCCGGAACCTAGCCCGCGTGCGTCAGCGTATCGCGGTAGCTGGGGGAGCAGACCTGCTGCCGATCACCAAGTTCCACGTTGCCGAGGACCTTAGGGTTTTGACACGGCTGGGCGTCACCGCCGTCGGCGAGAACCGCGAACAAGAAGCGCGCGACAAACACGCGCAACTGGCGGAGACAGGACTGCAGTTCCACATGGTGGGGCAAGTGCAAACGAAGAAGGCGAATTCCGTGGCGCGGTGGGCAGCCGCCGTGCACACCGTGGATTCGCTGAAGCTCCTCAACGCGCTGGACAGAGGTGCTGGGTTGGCGCTTGAACGCGGCGACCGGGATAGTGCCTTGCCGGTGCTGCTGCAGTTCAGCGCCGACGGTGACCCGCAGCGTGGCGGGGCGGTGGAAGCCGATATCGACCAGCTGGCCGATGCCGCCGCGGAAGCCGCTAACTTGGAGCTGCGAGGGCTCATGACGGTGCCGCCACTAGGGGTCGATCCGGCAGCCGTGTTCGCTCGCGGGCGACAGCTCGTTGAGCGCATCTCTGACCGGGTTCTCGGTGCGCCGGTTTACTCCGCTGGAATGAGCGGTGACCTGGAGATTGCCATCGCGGAAGGCTCCACGCTGGTGCGTGTCGGTACGGATATTATGGGCGCGCGACCAGTACTTTAAAGCACATAGCCAACAGAACTACACTAATTAATTAAGCAACGGAAGGTTCCTTTAGAGCAATGGCAGACAACTTTATGGACAAGACCAAGCGCTTCTTCGGTTTTGATTCCGTGGAATCCTACGAAACGGATTACTACAGCGACGGCTACAGCTCCCGGGAACGCGGTCGCGAGGCTGACCGTGACGCACACGAGCCTTCCTACCGCTCCCGCGCCGACCGGGATCGTCTGGGTGCTGACCGTGAGGATCGCTACCGTCGCTCCGAATACTCTGATCGCGAGGATCGTTACTCGTCGCGCGGTTCTCGCTACTCTTCTTCCGCTGACTCCTACGCTGAAGCGCCGGCGGAGGAAAAGACGCCCTCGGCTTTCGTGTCTTTCACCCTGAGCTCCTACACGCAGGCCAGTGAGCTGGTAGATAACCTGAAGGCTCGCGAGGTTGTCGTATTCTCCCTGAGCGGCATGGAAAAGGGTGAGGCCAAGCGCGTGCTGGACTTCGCTGCTGGTCTGAGCCGTGGACTGGACGCACAGCTGAAGAAGCTGAAGGGCGTGCGTAACTTCATTCTGCTGCCAAAGGGCGTAACCCTGGCGCAGGATCAGCTGGATGCGATTGCTGAGTCGCTCTAGCCCCTTGCGAGAGACCCTTCAAGCGCCCCTAGACCGACATCCGAACTCTGTTGGGGAGAGACCTCTTAAGTGAACGAAATTCTCATTGTTCTGCTGTGGCTGATTCGCTTTTATGTGCTGATTTTGATTCTGCGCATCATCATCGAAATGATTCAGTCCTTTTCCCGCAATTGGCGGCCGCAGCGATGGTTCAGCATCCTCGCCGAACCGCTGTTTGTCGTAACGGATCCGCCGGTCAAGGCGCTAAGGAAGCTGATTCCACCTATTCAGCTCGGGGGAGTGGGACTGGATGTTTCGGTGCTGGTGCTGTTCTTCGGACTGCAAATTCTCAGTAGAGTACTGGCAGCACTTATTCACTAGTGAGCCACCTTTTATGGGGTGGTACTTTTGGGGAACAAAAGGGTAGGGGGGTAGTGAATGGGGGAGGCAAAGAACGGACATAGCTCAAAAGCTTGTGAATGTCCGTTCATATCTTTATCATTAAAGACATCTTCGCGGTAAGTGAGTGAGGCTGCGGAGATGTCGTGTGTAGTGACGAAAGCCGCTGCTGGTCGAGAATGTGGGTCTTGGCTGGCGGCGGCTTTCCCCTTTCGGTCACTTGTTACAACGCGGGGGAGTGTGGAGCGTTACGTGCTCTGCTAAAGAGAGTTAGAAAGTGTCATATGGGGGTAATAGCAGGGGGTGAGGTGCGTGGGGTGATAACTGTGAGGCTGATGTGATTACGGTCGACTCAAGTTGAGTGAAGTTGAGCAGCGGTTAAGGTGTTAATCTAGAGCTAAAGTTGAGACTGATACAACAGATGCTGGTATGCTTTGTATCTGTTTCATAAACCATCAATAGTTCATCACTGTTGCGAACGCCTTCTAGCACTTTGAGGCAATCCGAAAGGGAAAGGGACAACCTATGCCACTCACTCCGGCTGATGTGCACAACGTAGCTTTTAGCAAGCCGCCGATCGGCAAGCGTGGTTACAACGAGGACGAGGTCGACCAGTTCCTGGACCTCGTGGAGGACACTCTTGCGGAACTGCAGGACGAGAACTCCGACCTCAAGCTGAAGGTAGACCAGCTGGAGTCCGGCTCCGCTGGCGCCGGCGCTGCCGGCGTAGCGGGTGCCGCAGGCGCCACCAAGGTGGATGAAGCTGCCCTGCGTCGCGAGATCGAGGCTGATCTGCGCCGCAAGTTCGAGTCCGAGTACTCCACCAAGCTGGAGCAGGCTCGCAAGGATGCCCGTGCAGAGGCACAGGCTCAGCAGGGAACCGCACAGCCACAGGGTGCAGCTGCTTCCCAGGTCAACGCTGATGAGATTGAGAAGAAGATCAAGGCGGACTACGAGGCCAAGCTGAAGGCTGCCGAGGAGCGCGCTGCGAAGGCAGAGAAGGCTGCCGAGGATGCAAAGATGCAGGCTCCGGCCCAGGCTTCCGGTTTCGCATCCCAGGGTGCTGTCGCTTCCGGCGACGGCAAGTCCGGCGTTGCTACCGCCGAGACCCACATGCAGGCCGCTCGCGTCCTGTCTCTGGCACAGGAGATGGCAGATCGCCTGACCGGCGATGCCAAGGCAGAGTCCTCCAGCATGCTGGAGGAGGCTCGCGCTACCGCTAAGAAGACCATCGACGACGCGGACAACAGCTCCAAGAACACTCTGGCAGACGCCAAGCAGCGTTCCGAGGCTCAGCTGTCCGACGCGAAGACCCGCTCCGAGAAGATGCTGGCGGACGCCGAGGAGAAGTCCAACGCACAGCTGGCAGATGCAAAGCAGAAGTCCGAGGTCATGATCTCCGACGCTACTGCGCAGTCCCAGGCGCAGATCCGCTCCGCACAGGAGAAGGCAAACGCCCTGCAGGAGGACGCAGAGCGCAAGCACACCGAGATCATGAACACGGTAAAGAAGCAGCAGGCTACCCTCGAGGCACGCATCGAAGAGCTGCGCACCTACGAGCGCGAGTACCGCACCCGCCTGAAGACCTTCCTGGAGTCTCAGCTGGAAGAGCTGAACAGCCGCGGCACCGCAGCCCCCGCAGGTTCCATCGAGGTCGAGGGCGACAACAAGTAAGCAGTTCCAGAGCCCACCGGCTCTAACCGCACCGACGACCGCTAGGAGGATACACAGACGATGCTTTTCGCAGCGATCCTCCTGGCGGTCGTCGGTTTTGTGGCGCTCGTTGTCAGCCTGGCCGTCGGATCCACCTCCTGGGCGTGGGTCTGCGTGGCTGTGGCAGCAGTAGGCGTGGCGCTGTTCATCTTCGACCTGGTTCGCCACCGCAAGCGCTAATGCTTTGAGTACCCCACGAGCACCCCACGCCGCCACCCCATATGCGCAGCGTGTAGGGTTAAAGGCGATTGACAATTTAATAGCCCCAACCACGCAACGATCCGGCCATCACCGGGGAGCGTTCCCGGAAGAACGGATGCGCGCAGCGCATCTCACTAGACCCGGGCGGAATCGCGGCACGTCACAGCCGTAAGTGAAGAAGTGGGCGAGCCCCCTGCGCAAAGCTTTGGCTAAAGCGGGCTCGTCAATCAGGGTGGTACCGCGCTGGGCTTTAATGCCCATGCGTCCCTGTTGTTTTAATGGCACGTTCGCCGGTTCACGCCGGTGGGCGTCATAAAGAAAAAGACCAAAGACAACAGCGAACGACAGAATTAGGAACCACCATGGCTGAAGCAACTCCCGCAGGCGGCGCTTACCCGCGCGTCGATATGTCCAACGGCGGCTCGACTGCATTCCCCGCTCTCGAAGAAAACGTACTGAAGTACTGGGCGAAAGACGGCACCTTTAACGAATCGGTCGCTGCCCGCGACAACGCCGAAGAATACGTCTTTTACGACGGCCCGCCGTTCGCCAACGGCCTCCCGCACTACGGCCACCTGCTGACGGGCTATGTCAAGGACATCGTTCCGCGCTACCAGACCATGCAGGGCAAGAAGGTCGCCCGAGTTTTCGGCTGGGACTGCCACGGACTGCCCGCCGAGCTAGAGGCGGAAAAGCAGCTGGGCATCAAGGATCGCGCCGGTATCGAAGAGATGGGCATGCGCTCGTTCAACGACTACTGCGCGACCTCCGTGCTGCGCTACACGGATGAATGGAAAGAATACGTCACCCGCCAGGCACGCTGGGTGGACTTCGACAATGGCTACAAGACGATGGATCCGGGATTTATGGAGTCCGTCATGTGGGCCTTCAAGACCCTCTACGACAAGGGCCTGATCTACCAGGGTTTCCGCGTGCTGCCGTACTCCTGGGCAGAGCACACGCCGCTGTCGAACCAGGAAACCCGCCTGGACGATTCATACAAGATGCGCCAGGATCCAACCATCACGGTGACTTTCCCGATCACCGGTGCGACCGAGGGCACGGCCTCCGTCGAGACTCTTGTGCAGCACCCGGAGCTGGCCGATGCTGCGTTTATTGGCTGGACGACCACCCCGTGGACCACGCCGGCGAACCTTGCTCTGGCCGTTAACCCGGAGGTTGTCTACGCCGCGGTGCGGATTGGGGATGACGCCGCAGGAGCCGACGGAGCAGAGGGCATGCACGGTGCGACCGTGGTGCTGGCCGACGACCTGCGCGGTGCGTATGCCAAGGAGCTCGGCGAGAAGGCCGAGGTGCTGGGTACGTTCACCGGTGCGCAGCTGGAGGGCATGACCTACGAGCCGCTGTTCGGATACTTCGCCGAGCGCGCGGGTGAGAAGGTCGACGGCGGCGAGGGGAACCCGGGCAGCGAGTTTAAGGCGGGTGCCTTCCGTGTGCTGTGCGCCGACTACGTCACTACCGCCGACGGTACGGGCGTGGTTCACCAGGCGCCGGCCTTCGGTGAGGACGATATGTTTACCTGCGAGGCTGCGGGTATCGACCTGGAGATTCCGGTGGACATGGACGGCAAGTTCACCTCCCTGGCGCCCGAGTATCAGGGTCAGCTGGTCTTCGACGCGAACAAGGCCATCATCAAGGATTTGAAGGCTGCGGGCCGCGTGCTGCGCCACCAGACGATCGAGCACTCCTACCCGCACTCCTGGCGCTCCGGCGAGCCGCTGATCTACATGGCGCTGCCGTCTTGGTTCGTCGCCGTGACGAAGTTCCGCGACCGCATGGTGGAGCTGAACCACGAGCAGATCGAGTGGGCGCCTTCCCATATCCGCGACGGTCAGTTCGGCAAGTGGCTGGAGGGCGCGCGCGATTGGAATATCTCCCGCAACCGCTACTGGGGCGCGCCGATCCCGGTGTGGGTCTCCGACTCCGAGGAGTTCCCGCGCATGGATGTCTACGGCTCCCTGGAGGAACTGGAGCGCGACTTCGGCCGCAAGCCGGCCTCGCTGCACCGCCCGGACATTGATGAGCTGACCCGCCCGAACCCGGATGACCCGACGGGCAAGTCCACCATGCGCCGCGTGCCGGAGGTGCTGGACTGCTGGTTCGAGTCCGGCTCTATGCCGTTCGCGCAGAAGCACTACCCGTTCGAGAACAAGGAGTGGTTCGATAGCCACTCTCCGGCGGACTTCATCGTGGAGTACTCCGGCCAGACTCGCGGTTGGTTCTACACCATGCACGTTTTGTCCACCGCGCTGTTCGATCGCCCGGCGTTCAAGAAGGTCGTAGCCCACGGCATCGTGCTGGGCGACGACGGGCTGAAGATGAGTAAGTCCAAGGGCAACTACCCGAACGTCAACGAGGTTTTCGACCGCGACGGCTCCGACGCTATGCGGTGGTTCCTTATGAGCTCGCCGATCTTGCGCGGCGGCAACCTGATCGTCACCGAGCAGGGCATCCGCGAAGGCGTACGCCAGGCGATGCTGCCGATGTGGAATGCGTACTCCTTCCTGCGACTGTATGCCTCCCAGCCCGCGCGGTACGATACGTCGTCCACCAACGTGCTGGACCGCTACATCCTGGCGAAGTTGCATGGCACGGTGCAGGCGGTATCCGATGCACTGGATAACACCGATATCGCCACCGCGTGCGATGAGATCCGCTGGTTCTGCGACGCACTGACCAACTGGTACGTGCGCCGTTCCCGCGACCGCTTCTGGGCGGGCGACACGGTTCACCCAGAGGCCTTCAACACCCTGTACACCGTGCTGGAGACTCTGAGCCGTGCCGCCGCGCCACTGCTGCCGATGACCACAGAGGTGATCTGGCGCGGCCTGACCGGCGAGCGCTCCGTACACCTGGCGGATTTCCCGAACGCCGCCGATCTGCCTGCGGATGCCGAACTGGTGGCGGCTATGGACGCCGTGCGCGCCGTGAGCTCCGCGACGAGCTCCCTGCGCAAGGCGCACAAGCTGCGCAACCGCCTGCCGCTGCCGAAGCTGACCGTCGCGCTGCCGAATGCCGACGCCCTGGAGGACTTCACCCAGATCATCGCCGACGAAGTGAACGTCAAGGAGGTCGAGCTGACTGCGGACGTGGACAAGGTCGGCCGCTTCGAAGTTGTCGTCAACGCCCGCGCGGCCGGCCCGCGCCTGGGCAAGGATGTCCAGCGCGTGATCAAGGCTGTGAAGTCCGGCAACTACACCGTCGACGGCGCCGGTGCGGTCACCGCTGATGGCATCGAGCTGCAGGATGGCGAATTCACCCGCAAGCTCGTTGCCGCCGACCCGGACCACACCGCCGAGGTCTCCGGTCAGGACGGCCTGGTGGTGCTGGATACCCAGACCACCCCGGAGCTGGAGGCCGAAGGCTGGGCAGCCGACCGCGTCCGCGGCCTGCAGGAGGCCCGTAAGGCTGCCGACCTGCAGGTCACCGACCGAATCCACCTGACCCTTTCCGTTCCTGCGGACAAGGAAGAGTGGGCTCGCACCCACGCGGATGCGATCGCCAAGGAAGTGCTGGCCACGGACGTGAAGATTGTCGTCGGCGAGCAGCTCAGCCACGACGTTGCCGACGGCTGCTCGGCGGACATCGCGGTGGCGTCCTAAAGAAAAGGCGGTTAGACCCGCAGGGTAGGAACATGCGCTGGGTGGCTCACATCGACATGGATGCGTTTTTCGCCTCCGTCGAGCAGCTCACCCGACCGACCCTGCGCGACCGGCCCGTGCTGGTCGGCGGGCTGGGCGGCCGCGGGGTGGTGGCCGGTGCCTCTTACGAAGCCCGTGCCTACGGTGCGCGTTCTGCAATGCCGATGAGCCAGGCCGTGCGCCTGTGCAACCACCGCGCGGTGGTGGTGCTGCCGCGCAAGGAGGTCTATACCGCTGCTTCGCGGCGCATCTTCCAGGTCATCCGGGCGCACGCGGGCGTGGTGGAGCAGCTCTCCGTGGACGAGGGCTTCGCCGAGCCACAGGGGTTGACCAGCGCCGAAGAGGCCCGCGAGTGGGCCGAAAAGCTGCAGGCCACGGTGGAAGAAGAGACCGGCCTGCCAGCATCTGTCGGCATGGCCGCCACCAAGCTGGATGCGAAGATGGCCAGCGATCTGGCCAAGCCCCATGGGGTGTTCGTTGTGCCGCCGGAGTCCCGAATGGAAGTCTTTGCCGATCGGCCCGTTGGCGACGTGTGGGGGATCGGCAAAGTGGCACAGGGGAAGCTGCACACCATGGGTATCGATACGATCGGCCAGTTCGTAGCGGCAGATGCCGCCGATATTCGCGGGGCTTTGGGGTCCGTCGGCGCGGAGGTGCAGCGCATGGCCGCCGGGGATGATCCGCGCCCCGTTGCTCCCCGTGCGCCCGCCAAACAGGTCAGCGCCGAAAAGACTCTGCAGGTGGACGCGCGCACCACCACGGAGGCCATGCGTGTGCTGCACGAGACCGCGCTGGCGATGCACCGACGTCTGCTAAAGGACGGCCGCGCAGCCCGCACCGTTACCGTCAAGACCCGCACCACCGACTTCCAGCTGCACACCAAGTCCGCCGGGCTGCCCGCGCCGACGGAGGACTTCGACAAGATCTTCGCCCTAGCCCAGCGCCTGTTGCCGCGCCCGGAGGAGGCCGGCGCTTTTCGCCTGGTCGGCGTGAGCGTCTCCGGCCTGGTGGCCGATCGCCAGGAGCTGTTGTTCCCCGAACTCGACGGCCCGCCGGTGCCCATCGTCGCTGGTAACGAGGCCGATTCGGGTCTTTCTGTCTTTACTCATGACGCCACCACGGCCCAGCCCCGTTGGCGCGCCACCCAGGATGTTTCGCACGTGGAATATGGGCACGGGTGGGTCCAAGGGGCCGGCAACGGGGTGGTCAGCGTGCGTTTCGAGACCGCCGCGACCGGCCCGGGGAAGACCCGCACCTTCCGGATTGACGACGAGGACCTAAGCCCCGCGGATCCATTGGACAGCTTGGGCTGGGATCTGGACGGGCTGGTGGAGGAGTGAGCCTAGCGAGAGCGGGGCACGGGGCGCTAGCGGCCGCGGGCGATTTCGTAGAGCAGTTCGATCCGCGCCTGGCTGGGGCGCAGCGCCCCGCCGCTGCGGAGGCCGTCGCGGGCGAGCTGTGCCCCGCCGCCACTGCCGCCGTAGACGAAGGAAACCCCTCCGGTGGGCACGCGGCTGCACACGACCACGGGAAGCTCGCCTGCCTGGGCACTGCGATCGGCGCGCCAGGCGGACAGCTCTGCCGCGACCGCGGTGGGGATGTTGCCGGAGCCCATGGCAGCCAGCACCAGGCCGTGGACCGCGCCGTCGCGATCCGGCACCGCGCCGTCGCGATCTGAACCGGCGCCGTCCCGCTCCCGCAGCGCGCGGATGAGCAGCCCGTCATCGCCGGCAAAGGTGGTGACTATCGGCACGTTCAGGCCCGCGATTTGCGGCGGGGCGGGGGCGCTGGTGGGGTCGGGCTCTGTTTCTGCCGAGCCGGATCCCGTTCCTTCTGAGCCGGGTGAAGGTGCCTCTTGACCGGAGTCGGCCAGCGCGTTGCGGAAGGCGGTCTCTGCCGTTGTGTGCGCCTTGTACGCCCCGCGGGCGGGCAGGATGGCATCCCCGAAAACGATGTGGACATCCGGGGAGAGCTCACCGGAGGCAAGCGCGGCGAACGCGCGGGAAAGGTTGGCCGGGCCGTCCGGTGCGGCGTCATCACCCGGGCGCTGGGCGCCCGTAAACACCACAGGGCAGGGCAGCTCAAGGGCACAGGCGGCGGCCAGGGCGGATTCCTCCATCGTGTCCGTGCCGTGCAACACCACGATGCCCGCCGGAGTGGGGGAGTAGAAGCGTGCGATGTGGGCGACGAGCTGGTCGATCTGGGGGAGGGTGATGGAGCTGGAGTCGATGCTCATGATGTCGTGTGGCAGGGCCTCGAACCCCTGCGGAACGTGAGCCTGCCTGACAATGTCTGCACAGGTCAGGGTTGGAACAAGGTCGCCTTCGGGGGAGTGGGTGCAGCTGATGGTGCCGCCGGTGCCGAGGACGGGGATCTGCAGGCAGTTCCGCGAGGGGGTGGAAGTCATGTGACCAATGTACGTGACGCTTAGTCGCGTTGATCGAAGATGTTGATGGAGTTTCGGCGAATAGGACGGAGTTGTGCAGGAATACTTGCATGATTATTATGCAGGTATTGCTGCACGATTGAAGGAGGTTCCATGTCCCCTCGCAAGTACCACCACCCGGAGCCTGATGAAATTACCCTGGCCAGGGTGCTGGCAGCCTTGAGCGATCCCACGCGTCTCGAGATGATTCGTCGTCTGGCTGACGGGCTCGAGCACGACAGTCTCGAGCTCGCGGACGACTTGCCCCGGTCGACGCTGACGTACCACACCCGCATGTTGCGGGAGGCAGGGGTGACATGGACCCGGGGGGAGGGGCGTGCATGTCTGATCCGGTTGAGGAGGGAGGATCTCGATCGCTTGTTCCCTGGAGTGCTTTCAGCAGTGGTGGCCAATGCTGTCCCTACAGAGGTACAGGAATGATGGGGCGGCTCTGGCCCTTCGTGGTGGGCAGTGTCGCGCTCGGGCTGGACGCATATGTTGTCGCCGGTCTCCTTCCTACTATCGCCTCATCTCTAGACGCACGCGAAGCTACTGTCGGCCTGGGAGTAGCGGCCTTCACCGGCTCATATGCGATAGCAGGCCCCTTGTTAGCTGGACGCGCGGGAAGGCGGTCACGACAGAGCCTGATCGTGTCCCTGCTTATCTTCACTGTGGCAAACCTAGCCACGGCGTTCTCGCCGACTGTTGAGTTCTTCTTAGGCTCCCGAGTGGTGGCTGGCGCAGCAGCGGGTGTGTACTCACCGCTGTCGTCCGCGGTCGCGGCAGAGATTGCAGGGGAAGTACGTCGTGGACGTGCACTGGCGCTAGTCCTTGCGGGTTTGGCAGTTGGCACCGTATTTGGAGTCCCAGCAGGTCTGGCACTAGCGCAGTACTGGGGATGGCGAGCCGCCATCCTGCTGATCGCAGCTATCGGAGGCGCGGCGCTGGCGGGAACTTTTCTGCGGGGCCGCGACCTGCCTGCTATTCCTGCTTCGGGCGCTCGTGAACGGTTGCTCTCGATCGCGCGACCCAAAAATATAGTTACGGTGACCGTAACTCTTCTGACAGGTGTCGCTTCTCTGGGGCTTTACACCTACATGACTGTGATTTTGTCCTCAGGGAGCTTGGCGTCTCACCAGACGCTTGCGATCTGGGTCTGGGGCATTGGGGGTGCGGTGGGAGCGCTAGGCGTAGGCAGACTGTTAGACCGGCGTGCCCCGTTGCAACTAAGCATGGTTATACTCGGAGGCCTCACTTTCGCGCTGCTCGGCATGACGCAAGACCAAACCGCGTGGATTTTGGTCGCTAGCCTGTTTCTCTGGGGAATGTGCGGGTGGGCCTCGCTCGCACCTCAGCAACACATCTTGCTTCAGGCGAATCCGGCCGACGGGGCTACAGCTGTGGCTGCGAATGCTTCCGCCAATTACTTGGGGTCCGCACTGGGGGCAATCTTCGGGGCTTTACTGGTTTCCGCAGATGCGACACCAACCGTTCTCTGCATTTCCGCGGCGAGCGTAGCAGTACTGGCGCTGCTCAGTCAGTTTGCTCGGCAGCACATGAGCGCCACGGAATAGTCGTGTATGCCAACGCATGGGGGAGACTGCTTCTGTCATGTCCATCCCTGGTCGACGGTTCGTGCGTTTTGGCGCAAATCACACGAATAACATCTGCAACAGTATGGCTTGTATAGTCGGAACCTGGTTCCCCAAATTTCTTGGGATGTGTACTCCATGTGCACAGCTGTCTACGGCAGTGTGCCACAGAGCACTATTTTCTTACTCGGCTAATTGCACACGATCAGTAGCATTACATTGTCCAACCATCGAAGGAGCATTCTCGTGCGTTCTACCCAGCGCCACTCTCGCAGCACCAAGATCTTTACCCGCGCAACGGCTATCTCCGCCATGCTGGCCGCTGGCCTAACCCTGTCTGCCTGTGGTGGCGATGAGGATTCCTCCGATAACTCCTCGACCTCCAGCTCCGCTAAGCCCAACGCCGCCCAGTCCGAAGGTGCGGGGGATAGCAAAACCCCGACCGTAGAGCAGCTGGCTGCCGTGCTGAACCGCGCTGTGGACCCCAAGGTGCCGACGGACCAGAAGACCGATACGGTTGTCAACGGCGAGCAGGCACCGGAGCTTTTTGACGCCCTGACGAAGTCCCGCACCGAGTCCGGCGCGACCCTCGAGGTCGTCGAGCCCGTACTGCCGAGCCTGAATCCGGGCAACGTCAACGCCACCGTGAAGCTGACCGTGCCGAACCAGGAACCGCACGTGGTCAGCGACGTGGAGTTCGTTAACGAGGGCGGTAAGTGGAAGCTGGATCAGGGATGGGCCTGCACCCTGGTAGAAAATGTTTTGCCGGACCAGGTTCCGCCGATGTGTAATGAGCTTTAAGCTCTACCCTTAACTAGCGGCTCCCACACCGGGGGCCGCTTTTATTGTTTTGGGCTCCACTTGGACTTCGAGGTCGTGGTTTGCACCACATGTACCGGGGACTTGTCCTGCCCGTAGATGATCTTTGTTTTCACGTTAATGTGCCCGCGGGTAGGCAGTACCTTGTTGAGGTCCAGTGCGATCTGCCCGGTGGACTCCGTGTTCACAGACAGCACCTTCAAATCGGTCTGCGCCAGAGTGGACACAGCAGGCAGGCGCTGAACCTCTACCTTCAAGGAGACAGACTGACCCTGGCGCTCCAGCAGGGTGTAGGTGATGTCCTGCTTCATCGATATATCACCATCGACGCGGTTGGACACTGTCCACTTCGCGCCCACACCGACTGCCGGAGTGGGGAAGACGATGGGGAAGTCATTCATCTGGTTCAGCGCGGATTCCACGCTGGCGCGGGCGGTCTGGCTGGCGCTATCGGGGGCGCTGTAGCTGCGCGAGGTCACCCGGCCGTCGACGTCTTGCTCGGAGGACACCTTAAAGCCCTCGGCCGTGGCGATGTCGTCGTTCTTGTCCTCATTCGTGCCGGATGGCTTGCCCACGGTCACGGTGCTCTGGCGGCCCTTGCCATCGGTGGAAGCCTCGGCGGACAGCGGCAGGTGCATCGTCACCTCGTCGTAATCCAGCTCCGCAACATCGGGACTATTTTTGTCATTCCCCTTCGTGTGCTGTTCAAAGCCCTGGGTGGCGTCGAAGGAAACCTCTTGGCTGCCCCCTTGGGAGAACCACACGAGGGGTTCCTGCGGGGTGGCGCCACGGCTCAGCACTTCGATCTTTACACCTGGCACAGCCACGTCGGCTGGCTTAGATTGCGGCTCCTCGGTATCGGAGCAACCAACGGCCGCAAAGGCCAGGCCAATGGCGCTGCACACGGCTAGCGCGGACTTCCTAGAATTACCCACAAGTTCACAGCGTAACAGGCGGACATTAGACTACTTAACCGTGACTTCGAAACGCGCATCTATCGCAGCCTTGACCCTGATGTTTGGGATCATCGCCGTCGACCAGATCACGAAATGGGCGGTCGTCGAGAACCTCGAGCCACAGCGGGCCTACCCCGTTATCGGCGAATTCTTCCGCCTGTACCTGGTGCGCAATCCGGGTGCGGCGTTTTCGATGGGAACCAGCGCCACCATCTTCTTTTCCTGCTTCCAGCTGATCGCCTTCCTGGCCTGTATCGTTCTGGCTCTGCGCACACGCTACTTGGCAGGTGCGCTGCCGATTGGCCTGATCGGGGGCGGCGCAGCGGGCAACCTGATCGACCGTGTTTTTCGCGAGCCGGGAGGTATGCACGGCCACGTTGTGGACTTTCTGTCTTTCGGTAGCTTCGCCATTTTTAATGTTGCTGACGCCGCCATCACCGTCGGAGTGGCGTGTTACGTGATCTACGCATTCTTCATCGAGCCGGCGAATCATGTGCGCGCCGAGCGGGCTAGCGAGTCCAGTGAGGCCAGCGATACTAGCGATACCAGCGATACCAGCGAGGTGAGCGAGGGGGAGGAGAACCGATGACCCGGGAAAACCGAGTGATGCCGGTGCCGGATGGCCTGGCGGGAATGCGGGTGGACGCAGGACTGTCCAAGTTGCTGGGACTCAGCCGTACCGCAGTTGCGGAGCTGGCCGCCGATGGCGACATTCTGCAGGACCAGTCGCCGGTGGGGAAGTCCGATCGGCTCATTGCGGGCGCATGGCTGGACGTGACCCTTCCCGCCCCGCCTCGGGATCTGGCCGCCGAACCGGCCCGGCATGTGGAGGGGATGGAGATCCTGTACTCCGACGAGGACGTCATCGCGGTGGACAAGCCCGTCGGCGTGGCTGCCCACCCCACCGTCGGCTGGGATGGCCCGACGGTGACCTCCGGTCTGGCGGCTGCGGGCTTCCGCATTTCTACTTCCGGTCCGCCAGAGCGCAAGGGAATCGTGCAGCGGCTAGACGTCGGCACCTCCGGCGTGATGATTGTGGCAGCCAGCGAGCGTGCCTACAGCGTGCTGAAGAACGCCTTCCGGGATCGCGAGGTCTCCAAGACCTATCACGCACTGGTGCAAGGGCACCCCGACCCGACCTCCGGCACCATCGATGCCCCCATCGGACGCCACCCCTCCGCAGGTTGGCGCTTCAGCGTGCGCGAGGATGGCAAGCACGCGATTACCCACTACGACACGCTGGAGGCCCACCGCCAAGCCAGCTTGCTGGAGGTCAAACTGCAGACCGGTCGTACACACCAGATCCGCGTGCATTTCTCCGCCCTGCATCACCCGCTGTGCGGGGATCCGATGTACGGTAGCGATCCGAAGCTCTCCGAACGGCTAGGCCTCAACCGCCAATGGCTGCATGCCGTGGAGCTGGGGTTCCCGCACCCGGATGGGTCGTGGAGGACCGTGCAATCGCCATACCCCCAGGATCTGCAGCAGGCGCTGGATAGGCTGCGGGATGCCAACGGCATCGGCGCGAAGGGCACGAAGAACGCTGGAGGCCACCAGCCGTGAGCCAGTTCCAGCAACACCCCGATCAGCAGTATCGGGGGCGTAGCCCGCAGCAGCTAAAAGCTAACAAAAAGCGCCAGCGCCAGCTGGACTGGGAGGACACCCGCCGACCGGGCTGGGTCGCTTGGCTGTCCGGCATTTGCCTCATTGCGATGGGATGTGGCGTCATTGCCATGGGCGCATCAGACCTGACCTCCAAAGCGCCGAACATCAACGGCGACCAGCTCGGCCCCTTCGAAGGCACCCCGGCGCAGTACCGCGAGCACGCGCGCGAACAACTCGACCACATGACCGGCGAAGAACCGCGCTGGGCGCTAGTTTCCCCGGCACCGGAGCACGCATGGAATTCCGGCGAGGTGATCGAGCTGCTCAAAGGCATCGATGCGCGAGTGAGCACCCTCTACTTCGGCGCGACGGCCTATGCGACGCTGCCGGAACCAGCGGTGGGGCATACCCGCGCTGACGTTATCAACCGCGCCGTGGGGCGCATGGCGCGGAGTGCGCACACACAACCGGATAAGCTGCGTATCGACGGAGTGCTAGTCCACGCAACCCCGGAGCAGCTCCGTGAGCTGGCGAAACGCGCCTATGCCGTGGAACCTGCAGATCCGGGGGCGGTGTACGGACGCATTGGGATTCGACCGATGGGAGCGAGATAGTTGATCTGGGGCCTGCTGTGTTACCTGATGTGGGGGCTGTTTCCCGCCTTCTTCCCCCTGCTGCAACCGGCCACGCCGATGGAGATCCTGGCGCACCGCTTTGTGTGGACGCTGGTGTTTATGCTGCTGGTGCTCGCCGCCATACGCGGGTTTAAGCAGCTGCGCTCCATCACAGCCCGGCAGTGGCGGACCGTCGCCATCGCCGCGCTGCTGATCAGTGTGAACTGGGGGCTGTACATCTATGCGGTCAACAACAATCACGTTGCCGATGCCGCCCTTGGATACTTTATTAACCCCCTGGTCAGCGTGCTGCTGGGCGTGATCGTGTTGGGGGAGAAGCTGCGCCGCCTGCAGTTTGTCTCTGTCGGCATTGCCACCATCGCCGTCGTGGTGTTGACCGTCGCGCTGGGGTCGCCGCCGGTGATCTCCCTGGCGTTGGCTTTTAGCTTCGGGTTCTACGGGCTCGTCAAAAAGCAGGTTAGTTTGACGCCCATTCAGTCCCTCACCGCCGAGACCCTTGTCCTGGCGCCGGTAGGGCTGATTTACCTGGGATTTTTGCAGTCCCGGGGCGCCAACACTTACGTGCAGCTGGGCGCTGGCCACGCCGCACTGCTGATGCTGGCGGGCGTGGTGACAGCGCTGCCGCTTCTGTGCTTCGCCCGCGCCGCCCAGGAGATGTCTTTAACGAGCTTGGGAATGGTTCAATACATCACGCCGGTGATCCAGATGCTGTGGGCGGTCTTTGTGAACAGCGAGCACATCGAACCCGCCCGCTGGGTCGGCTTCGTGCTGATCTGGCTTGCGGTGGTTGTCTTCATCGTTGACTTGGTAAGCAACCGCCCGCCGCGGGTACGGCGGGTGAAGAAGCTGAGCTAGGCCAGGCCGAAAACCCGATCCACCATCGCATTGCGCATCATGCCCTGCGGATCCACCTTTGCGCGTACCTCGCAGGCACGCGCCAGATCCTCGTGCCGCGCCAAGAGGTCCTCGTGGGTGAGGGTGTGCAGCTTCCCCCAGTGCGGGCGCCCCGTAGCAACGGACTTGAAGATCGGCTCGATGTGCCGGAACAGAGCCTGGTGGCTGTCTTTGTTGTAGCGGTGGATGGCGATGTAACAGGACTCGCGTCCCTTCGCCGTGGACAGCGGCACGTCATCGGCGGCGGTTGCGCGGACCTCGATGGGGAACAGCACCTGCTCGCCGCACGTGTTCATAGTGTGCTGGACCTCTCGCAGGACCTCGCGGGCGTCCGCCAGAGGAACGGAGTACTCCATCTCGTTGAAACGTACGCGGCGCGAGCTGACGAATACATCGTGGGCGACGTTGGAGTATTCGCGCTGCGCCAGGGTCTTCGCGCTCAGCTTCGCAAAGGGCTTGCTCAGCCGGGGGAAGAAGTGCGCCAGGTCGCACATCGCGCGGTAGGCGCCATTGTTGAGCAGTTCGTCGTCGAAGACCTCCTTCCAGCGTGGTACTGGGTTGGTTGGAGTATTGCCTGGCAGTCGGGTGTTCGTCTTCACGTGGGCCACGTCGGTGCCGGGGAACCAGTAGAACTCCAGGTGGTCCTCGCCCCGCACGCGCTCGGCGAAGTTATCCACCACCTGTGCGTTTGGTTCCGCCCGCTCGACCGCATGCAGAACGAAGGTATCCACCACGTCGAGCTCTACCTCGGTAATGATGCCGTAGGCGCCCAGCGAGACTCGGGCGATGTCGTAGAGCTCTCCGGCGATGCCCTCCGCGCCGGCGTAGCATTCGTGGGCGTGGCCGTCCGGGGTGATGATGCGGAAAGCTCGCAACATGCCAGCGAAACCGGTGAATCCCAGACCCGTGCCGTGGGTGCTGGTGCCGATCGCGCCAGCCAACGACTGCGGATCGACATCCCCCTGGTTGGCCAGTGCCACTCCCAGGGGAGCCAGGATGCCCGGCACATCCCGCAGGCGGGTTCCGGCGCGCAGGCGGGCGGTCATCTTCTGCGGGTCAAAGTGGATCAAGCCCGCTAGGTTGTCCAGGCTGACCTGGATGCCATCGGTCGCGGCGACGGAGGTAAAGGAGTGCCCGGCGCCGATGGGCTTGATCCTTTCCCCGGATGCGGCGGCGCGCTGGATCAGCTGGATCAGTTCCGCCTCATCGCGCGGAGCCACTTGTTTGCGCGGCTGGCCGGTGGTCACGCCGGACCAGTTGGACCAGCGGGAGTTATGGGCGGGCTTGCGGGTAATAGTGGTGCTCATTAGACAAAACTCTTTCCTTCGCCGCGGTAGGTGGGCCATTCCGCGACAATTTCACCGGCCGAGACGACCAGCACGCTATCGATGTATTCAGTTGCCTCGCCGGCCTTCGCGTGGCGCATCCACACGTGGTCGCCGAGGCGCAAGTTCCGGGCTGCGGAGCCGCTCAGCGGAGTCTGCACTTCGCCGGGGCCTTCCAGCGGGGCCATCTTTAGATCCCTTGGCCAGTCGACGACCGGCAGGCGATCCTTGCCCGGGGGACCAGAGGCGATACGTCCTCCGCCGGCGACCGTCACTGTCTCCGGCCCAGGGCGGCGCACCACTGGCACGACGAACCATTGCGCCGGAGTTGGCTGGAACTGGCGGTAGTGGTCGAACAGTCCGGGGCCGATGATGCCGGAGCCCGCGCCGATCTCGGTGATGGCGGCCTCCGCGCTGGTGGTTTCGATCGAGCCGGTGCCGCCACCGTTGACGAACTCCAGAGGAGGCAGACCCGCCACGCGCAGTTCCTCGGCGACGGCGGCGACGATCTTTGCGCGACGGCTAGCCAGCTCACGCACCGACAGCGCCTTCATCGCCGCGATGGCAGGGGAGGTGTCCGTGGTGCCGGCGACCTGACCCTCGTAGGCCATGAGGCCAACCAAACGGAATCCCTCGCGCTGGCGGACCTGTCGGGCGAAGTCGCGAACCTCCGCCACCGTGTACAGAGGGGAACGTAAGGCTCCGATGTGAACGGGGCCGGCGCGCAACGCGGCGTCAATATCAATACAAACCCGAATGTCTCCACGCTCGTGGGGCGGCACCACAGAGTCGATAAAGTCCAGGTGAGCGACCGAATCAACCATGAGGGTGATGGCCTCGCGGGCGCGCGCATCGTGGATCAAATGATGCAGCGCCTCGCGGTGGGCAGAAGGGTAGGCAACGAGGATGTCATCGCTGACCTGCTCCTCGCAGAGCCATAGCGCTTCGTTCAGGTTGTAGGCCAAGATTCCGCGATAACCGGGGAGGGTAAGGACCTCCGAGATCAGCGAACGGATACGCAGCGACTTGCTGGCCACCCGAATCGGGGTACCGCGAGAACGGTGCGCCATGTCTTGCGCGTTGGCTCTGGCGGCATCCAGATCGAGCACCGCGAAGGGTGCGTCCAGGTGCGCCACTGCGAGGCGGGTATCTTTCTTCATGGAAAGTAACTGTATAGCGATAAGGAATCCCATGTGCCGAAAAAAGGGATTTTTACAACACGCTAAGATGGCCAACCATGAGCGGTTCCTCCTTCGTCCACCTGCATAACCACACCGAATACTCCATGCTCGACGGCATGGCCAAAGTCGATATGCTGGCCGCGGAAGCCAAGCGGCAGGGGATGCCCGCAGTAGGCATGACGGACCACGGCAACATGTTCGGTGCGGATGCTTTCTACCGGGCGATGACCGCCGCCGACATCAAGCCCATCATCGGCATTGAGGCCTACATCGCCCCCGAATCCCGCTTCAACCAGCAGCGCGTGCGGTGGGGTAAGCCGGAGCAGAAATCTGACGACGTCTCGGCCTCCGGTGCGTACCTGCACCAGACGATGATCGCAGAGAACGCGACGGGACTGCGCAACCTCTTCTACCTGTCCTCGATGGCCAGCTACGAAGGCCAGCTGGGCAAGTGGCCACGCATGGATGCCGAGCTGATCGCCCAGCACTCCGAGGGCATCATCGCCACCACCGGCTGCCCGTCCGGCGACGTGCAGACTCGCCTGCGCTTGGGACAGTTCGACAAGGCCCTGGAAGCCGCCGCCATGTGGCAGGACATCTACGGCAAAGAAAATTTCTTCCTGGAGCTGATGGACCACGGCCTGGAGATCGAAAAGCGGGTGCGCGACGACCTGCTGGAGATCGGCCGCAAGCTGGAACTGCCGCCGCTGGTGACCAACGACTGCCACTACGTACTGGAGCAGCAGGCCCCGGCGCACGAGGTGATGCTGTGCGTGCAGACCGGCTCCACACTGGACGAACCCACCCTGGATCAGGGCGGTAAGCGCTTTGCGTTCTCCGGCACCGGCTACTACCTGCGCACCGCCGAGGACATCCGCGCGCAGTGGGATAAGGAAGTACCGAAGGGCTGCGACAACACCCTCTGGGTAGCCGAGCGTGTGCAGGACTACTCCGAGATCTGGGAGGAGCACCCGCACGACCGCATGCCCATCGCCGACGTGCCGGAAGGCCACACGCCGACGACCTGGCTGACCCACGAAGTGATGAAGGGGCTGGAGGAGCGCTTCCCGGGCAAGGAAGTCCCCGCCGAGTACATCGACCGCGCCAAGTACGAGATCAGCGTGATCGACATGAAGGGCTACCCGTCCTACTTCCTGATCGTCGCCGAGCTGATCAAGTACGCCCGCTCCGTGGGCATCCGCGTCGGTCCCGGCCGTGGTTCGGCCGCCGGTGCGTTGGTCGCGTACGCGCTGACCATCACGAATATCGACCCGATGGAACACGGCCTGCTGTTCGAGCGCTTCCTGAACCCCGAGCGCCCGTCCGCACCCGATATCGATATCGACTTCGACGATCGCCGTCGCGGTGAGATGATCCGCTACGCCTCCGACCGCTGGGGCGAGGACAAGATCGCACAGGTGATCACCTTCGGCACGGTGAAGACGAAGCAGGCCATTAAAGACTCCGCCCGCGCCCACTACGGCCAGGCCGGATTCCAGATGGCCGACCGGATCACCAAGGCCCTGCCCCCGGCGATCATGGCTAAAGACATTCCGCTGCACGGCATCACCGACCCGGAGCACGAGCGCTACCCCGAGGCCGCCGAGGTGCGCCAGCTGATCGAAACCGACCCGGACGTGGCGAAGATCTACAAGGATGCACTCGGTCTGGAGGGCGTGATCCGCCAGGCCGGTGTGCACGCCTGTGCTGTGATTATGTCCAGCGTTCCGCTGCTGGATTGCATCCCCATGTGGAAGCGCAAGCAGGACGGCGCGCTGATCACCGGCTGGCCGTACCCCGCCTGCGAGGCCATCGGGTTGCTGAAGATGGACTTCCTGGGCCTTAGAAACCTTACGGTTATTGGTGACGCCCTCGATAACATCAAGACTAACCGCGACTTCGAGTTGGACTTGGAGAACCTCGATACGGTGGATGATCCCACCTACGAGTTGTTGGCGCGCGGTGAGACGCTGGGCGTGTTCCAGCTGGACTCCGCGGGCATGCAGAAGCTGCTAAAGCGCATGAAGCCGACGGGCTTCAACGACATCGTGGCCGCGTTGGCGTTGTATCGCCCGGGTCCCATGGGTGTGGACGCGCACTGGGAGTACGCCGACCGCAAGAACGGCCGCAAGCCGATTGTGCCGATCCACCCGGAGCTGGAAGAGGCGCTGCACGAAATCCTGGAGGAGACCTACGGTCTGATCGTGTACCAGGAGCAGATCATGAAGATCTCCCAGAAGGTTGCGAACTACACCGCGGGCCAAGCAGATGGCTTCCGTAAGGCAATGGGTAAGAAGAAGCCGGAGGTGCTGGAAAAGGAGTTCGTCACCTTCGAATCGGGCATGAAGTCCAACGGCTACTCCGCCGATGCCATCAAGACGCTGTGGGATACGATCCTGCCGTTCGCCGGCTACGCCTTTAACAAATCCCACGCCGCGGGCTATGGACTGGTCTCCTTCTGGACCGCCTACCTGAAGGCGAACTACGCGCCGGAGTACATGGCCGCGCTGCTGACCTCCGTGGCGGATAAGAAGGACAAGTCCGCGATCTACCTGGCAGACTGCCGTCACCTGGGCATTCACGTGCTGTCCCCGGACGTGAACGATTCGCGCTACACCTTTCAATCCGTTGGCAAGGACATCCGCTTCGGCCTGGGCGCGGTGCGCAACGTGGGCGAGGACGTGGTGAACTCCATCATCGCTTCCCGCGAGGAAAAGGGCGCGTTCAAGGACTTCTCTGACTATCTGGACAAGATCGATCTGACCGCGGCAAACAAGCGCGTGACCGAGTCGCTGATTAAGGCCGGCGCCTTCGACTCGCTGGGCCACCCGCGCAAGGGCATGGTGCTGGTGCACGAGGACGCGGTGGACGCCGTCACCGCCACCAAGAAGGCCGCAGCCAAGGGACAGTTCGACCTGTTCGCAGGCCTGGGCGGGGACGACGACGCGGGCGATGTCTTCCGCGTGGAGGTTCCCGACCAGGAGTGGGAGCGCAAGCACCAGCTGGCGCTGGAACGCGACATGCTGGGCCTCTACGTCTCCGGCCACCCGCTAGACGGCTTCGAGGATGCCCTTGACGCGCAGATCGACACGCCCCTGACGACAGTGCTGTCCGGCGAACTGCCGAACAACAAGGATCTGAAGATCGGCGGCATCATCTCGGCCGTCGAGCGCCGCATCGACCGCAACGGCAACCCCTGGGCGATCGCTACGCTGGAGGATCAGCATGGTGCACAGGTAGAGCTGCTGGTGTTCCCGAAGACCTACCAGATGGTGGCCCCGCAGATCGTCGAGGACAACATCGTGCTGGCGAAGGCGAAGATCAACTACCGAGAAGACGACATGCGTCTGTTCTGCCAGGATCTCAAGTCCGCAGAGCTCACGGTTGGCGCTGGATCCGGTGTGCCACTGCGGCTGAACATCCGCGTGGATCAGGCCACGCCGGGCAACATGGCCAACCTGCGCCGCGTGCTCAGCCAAAACAAGGGTGACTCGGATGTCTACCTGACCCTCATCGACGGGGAGGAGGAAGTTCAGTTCCTGCTCGGCCCCGAGATGCGCGTGAACAAGTCTCCGTCGTTGATGGGCGCTTTGAAGGCCTCGACCTGGGAGGGCATTTTCTCCTAGATCTGCTGCGCGGCCAGCTACTGGCCAACTAACTATTCGGTGCCGTAGCGCGCCTCCCACGGGCCGAGCCCCAGCCCATCGTGGGGCGTGTCGGCCAAGTTCACGGTGACCTTCACCAGGGATTCCGGAGCTTGGTAGGTCAGCTCGATCCAGCGGCCGTGCGCCAGCTCGTCGTCCGCGTCGATCGGCGGCACCGTCGGGTTCACGCCCGCCAGGGCTTCGCTGACTGGTTCCTCGCCGTCGGCCCACCAGCTCACGTCCAGCAGCTCGGCCTCGGCCAGGCGGTGGGTGCGGCGGAACTCCAGCAGGTCCGTATAGCCGCGCAGGACTTCCGCGTGCGGGGATTCCGTGCGCTCCGCCCACTTCAGCACGCTGTCCCGGAAGGTCTCCTCGGCCGCCGGGTTCGGTACGTCCTTTGGATCCCACCCGGCGCGCGCGAACTCGCGCATGCGACCCTCGCGGGTGGCTTGGTTGAGCTCCTCGTTCTCGTGGTCGACGAAGAACGCGAACGGCGTGGACGCACCCCATTCCTCGCCCATAAACAGCATCGGGGTGAACGGGCTGGTCAGTACCAAGGTGGCCTTCGCCAGCTGCTGGTCCACCGACAGGTTCATGCTCGGCCGGTCGCCCGCCGCGCGGTTGCCCGTCTGGTCGTGGGTGGTCGTGTACGCCACGAAACGCCACAGCTCCGGATCCGTCACCGGCCGGCCGTGCGTGCGCCCGCGGAAGGAGCTGAAGCGCCCGTCGTGCCAGAACACCCGCTGGAACGTCGTGGCGAGTACCTCGACCGTCCCGAAGTCGGAGTAGTAGGCGTGATCTTCGCCGGAAACGACGGTGTGGATCGCGTGGTGGATGTCATCGTTCCACTGCGCGACCTTGTAACCCTCGGTGTACACGGGATCGTTCTGGTCCGTCTCGGCGATAATCCAGGCCGGCTCCGCAGCGTCGCGGATCTGCTCGATGAGGCTCACCGCGCCCGTATCATCCAGCGCATGCACCGCGTCCAGGCGCAGGCCGTCGATGCCGAACTCCTGGGTCCACTGGCGCACCGCTTCCAGGATGTAGGCGCGCACCTCGTCGGAATCCCGGCCCTGCAGATTCACCACATCACCCCAACCGGTCGAGCCGCCGGCGGTGTAGGGGCCGAACACACCGGTGTAGTTACCGTCGGGGCCGAAGTGGTTGTACACCACGTCCAACACCACGGCCAGGTCGCGGTCGTGGGCGGCGTCGATAAACCTCAACAGCCCGTCCGGACCGCCGTAAACGTCCGTGACTGCGTGCCACATCACGCCGTCGTAGCCCCAATTGCGCTTGCCGCCGAAGGGTTGCACGGGCATGAGCTCTATGGCGGTGACGCCCACCGCTTTGAGCTCGTCGAGCTTCTCAATTGCGGCGTCGAAGGTGCCTGCCTCGGTGAATGTACCGACGTGAAGTTCGTAGATAACCTCGCCCTGCAGCGGGCGGCCCAGTTGCGTGCGGGGCTTGTCGATCTGCCAGACCTCCGACAACCCGTGGATACCGTCGGGCTGGCGCTTGGAACGCGGGTCGGGGAAAACGGGCGAACCGTCGACGGAGAATCCATAGCGGTCGCCGGGATTGGCGGGCACATCGGCGAGGAACCAGCTATCGGCCTCGCGGGTCATGGGGATGCGCTGTTCGGTACCGGTTGTTGCAGGTCGCAAGACTAGTTCTACGTTTTCGGCCAAAGGAGCCCACACGGAATACATGGGTTCCACCCTAGCTGCGATAATGGGAGAATGCCCGACGATACAGTGCCTCTCAACGCCAACCGGCCCGAACCTTCCTACGTCCGCCCGCAGCAGGGGCGGTTCACCGCGGAGGTGGAGATTAAACGCTCCCGCTTCATCGCGCTGGCCGAGCGCTGCACCAGCGAGGACGAGGCGCGCGAGTTTATTAACAGCATCCGGCGCGAGTACCCGGATGCGCGTCACCACTGCAGCGCCTTCGTGGTGCACGTGGACTCCGCGCAGCCGATCGAACGTTCCAGCGATGACGGCGAACCCGCCGGTACTGCGGGCCAGCCCATGCTGGAAGTGCTGAAGGGTTGGCATACCCCGGAACCGCTGCAGGACGTTGCGGTCGTTGTGGTGCGCTACTTCGGCGGGGTGAAGCTGGGCACCGGCGGACTGGTGCGCGCTTACCAGGAGGCCACCCGCGAGGTTCTGCAACAGGTGCCGTTGGTGCTGCGCCGACAGCTAGATCTATACACCTGCGACGTGCCGCACGCAGATGCCGGGCGCGTGGAAGCCGAAGTGCGCGCCGCCGGTTACACCGTGGTAGGCGTGGAATACAAGGCCGTGGCGGAGCTATCAATCGCCTGTGAGCCCGGCGCGCCGCTGCCGGACTTCCTGGCCAGCATCACCAGCGGGGCAGCGGAGCCACACCTGGAGGGGCAGCGCTGGATCGAGGACACGCTGTAGCTGATTAACTACACGCTGATTAACTACACTGGAGAACCATGAGCAATTACGGCAACCTGCCCGCCCGTCGCGCGGGTAACGACCCCATCGCCCAGCGCAAGGCCGAGGTTCGCAAGCACTCTCGGAACATTCAGATCGCCGGTGCCGTGGGTGCAGTCAGCTTGGTCGGTGGCCTAACGATCCTGCCCACCACCTTCTTCGCCATCATCGTGCCCCTCCTGGCAGTGGCGTTCATTGCCTACAGTGGCTTTCAGATCAAGGGGATCGTCGAGCACAAAGATCAGTGGTGACGCACCCCGTTGGCCAGCCCTGCAACTTCTAGCCCTTCTAGCAAGGTCCGCGTCGACGCATGGGTGTGGGCCGTCCGCCTGTGCAAGACTCGCTCCCAGGCCGCGGAAGCCTGCCGCGCCGGGCACGTAAAAATCAACGACGTGTCGGTGAAGCCCGCCCAGCCGGTTGTGGTGGGCGATACCGTGCGCGTGTGGATCAACCACCGCGAGCACATCGTGGAGGTCACTCAGCTACTGTCCAAGCGCGTCGGCGCGGAGCTGGCCCGCAAGGCCTACATCGACCATTCGCCACCCCCGCCCGTGATCCCCGCGATGCCGCGCCGGGATCGGGGAGCGGGCCGCCCGACGAAGCGGGAGCGCCGCCAGCTGGAGCGTTTCAAACGCGGCGAGATCTAAACTCCCCGGCGAGCTCTAGCCCGTCTTTTGCCCCAACTGCTGCCACCTCGTGCCCAGCCTGCCGGGGCGCGACTGCGCATTGTCGCCAATGTGCACCGTCTTGCGGATGTGTTCGCGCCCATAGGCGAACAGCAACATGTCGTCCACCAGACGCACTTGGCCGGGGTAGTAGGGGTAATTCATGGCCTTACGCAGCGCCTTTAGGCGCGTCGGAGCCAGCAGTTCCCGCAGTTGCGCGACCGTCGTGATCTCGTGAGCCGCCAGCATGTCGATGGCATAGCGGTAGTAATCCACGCGCGAGGTCGGGTATTTCTCGCCCACAATCCGCGTAAGCACGCGTGGCAGCGATGCTTCGTCCAGCGCCCCCTCGACGTCCTCGCCGGGGGTTCCGATGATGCTCGCGATCTTGTCGAACTGCTCATCTGCCAGCTCGATGAGCCCCGCGGCCAACGTAAACGCGCGTTGAACCTCGGGGGCGCTAGTGTCTGGGTGCTCCTGGTTCTTGTAGCGCACGTCGTGTTCGAACTCGGCCCATGCGTGCTGCAGCACCGTACGCAGTTGTATCTCTATGTACTTTGGTGACGCCCCCTCGTCAGCCGCCCACGGCTCGTCCTTTGCGGACACAATCAGGTGCTGGCTGGCGTACCCGAAGCGCCCCTCGCGGGCGGTCTCGGCGGCCTTGTCGATGACTCGCACCACGGTGAAAAGGTCGGATAGTGCATCCTTGAGCTGGGGGATCTCCGAGGAGTGGAAGGTGATGACCCGCACGCCGATGACGTCGTGCGCGTCGGTAAACGAGTCGTAATCCGGGTACGCCTCGTTGGAGAGTTTGCGGGCGAAGCTCGTTCGATCCTTGATGCGAACGCTGACGCGGTCAAACGTCAGGCCGGCGTCATCAAGAACATCAATGACGTGCGCCTCCAGGTCGGCGGCGACGGTGGGGTGGGCGTGGATCCAGGCGTCGTAATCCTGCAGCGCAGACATCAGGCCCCCATGCGGGTAAGGATCGCCTGGCCGCGCTCGCTGAACAGGCTGGCCAGCGGGACCTCGCCCTCCCACATACTGCCGGAGAGGCGATCCTCCCACACGCCCTCTGGTAGAGCCACCGTCGTGTCGGCCCAACCGTCGCGCAGAATATCCAGCGGGCGACGGGTGACCAGGGTGATCACGTCGTCGCCGCGCAGGGTGCCCAGCACGTGGCGCTCCATGGTGCCGGTGGCCATGACGGGAAGGTAGCTGGCATTGTCCAGCTCGAACTGGTTGCGGATCTGCAGGGCGGTGGCGATGAGGTAGAGGCGCTCATCGTCCTTGTCGCGCACATCGCCGCGGGAGACGCGATCCAGGGCTTCCAGGCGCTCGGCGAAGTCCACCGGTCGGCGATTGTCCGGGTCGACTAGCGAATCCGTGAAGAACTCCGTGCCCTGGTAGATATCCGGGATACCTGGCCCCATGATGTGCAGCAGCTTCTTGGATAGCGAGACCATCTCCGCCGCAGGTGCGATCTGCGCAACAAAGGCGGTGATGTCCTCCCCGTGGTTATCGATGGTGGCATCGATCCACTGGTGGATGGAGCTCTCGAAATTCTCGTTTACGTCGAACCAGGTGGTGTGTACTCCAGCTTCGCGCATGGCCTTCTCGGCGTAGGCGTGCAGGCGCTCCCGCAGTTCGTCGGAGACGTTGCCGTCCACCGGCCACACGCCGATCATGTTCTGCAGTAGGAAGTGGCAGGTGCCGCCGTCGGTGTACTCGATGCCATCGCAGAGTTCGGCGAAACGCTCGGCGGATTCGGTGATGCAGCCGATGCGGCTACGCACGTCTTCGCCTCGCTTCGTGTCGTGCGTGGTCAGGGTCGTCATCGCCTTCGGCCACAGGCGAGCGCGCTCGGCCTGCAGCAGGTGGAACTCGGCGGGGGAAACTCCGAAGCGGTCGGGAGCTCCGCCGACTTCCTGCAGGCTCACCAGGCGCGAACCTCGGTAGAAGGCGGTATCCTCCACGCCCTTGGCCATCACCGCGCCGCAGACCTGGGCGAAGCGCACGTTTGCCTCGCCGCGGGAAATCAGGGCGGTGGCGATCAGGTCCAGCGCGTCGGCGCGTTCCGGGTAGCGGATGATCATCTGGGCGATCACGGTGCTGGTCACGCGGGACAGGGATTCGTAGTCCGCGCGGTAGACCGGCATTGCCGCGATGAGTTCGATGAGGGTGTCGCGCAGTTCTTCGTCCGACACTGCCTCGCCGGATGTCGACCAGTTATCGCTACGGATCGCGCGGGCCAGGCGGCGCACCTCCGCCGCGAGTTCTTGGCCCGCCACCTCGGACTTCAGCTCGTACTCGGCGTTGTCGAAAGCTTCGGCGTCCCACTTTGAGCCCGTCATGTCCAGCGCCAGCTCACCCATGGTGCCCACGGCCGGGCGGTGCACGAACACGCCGTCGAGCTCACGCAGCGCATCGTAGCCGGTGGTGCCGTCGACCGTCAGGCGGGGATCCAGTGGCTCGGTGACCCCCAGGATCTTCTCCACCAGCAGCCAGCGATCCTCGCCGATCAGCTTGCGCAGCTGCTTCAGGTAGTTAAAAGGATCGGCCAGGCCATCCGGGTGGTCCACGCGCACGCCGTCGATGATGTTCGCCGCGATCAGCTGGTTCAGAATGCGGTGGGAGTGCTCGAACACCACCGGGTCTTCCTGTCGCAAGCCCGCCAGACCGTTGATGCTGAAGAAGCGACGGTAGTTAATCACCCCGTCGCGCCAGTACATCAGGCGGTAGTGCTGGCGGTCGTGCACCTCCTGCGGGGTGCCGCCGAGGGTGCCCTCGGCGATGGGGAAGCGGTTGTCGTAGTAGCACAGCACCGGTTCGGCGCCCTCGCCGTCGGCCCCAGCCTCGGCGCCTTCTTCGATCCGCAGCTCCGCCACGTCTTCTTCGCTGCCCAGCACCGGCAGCCCCAGCCGTCCGCCAGCGCCGTTGTCCTGCGACCAGTCCACGTCGAAGTAGTCCGCGTACTCGGATTCCTTGCCCTTCTTCAGCAGATCCCACCACCAGGGGTTTAGCTGCGGGTCGTCCACACCTACGTGGTTCGGCACGATGTCCAGCAGCAGCTTGATGCCCAGCTCGTGCGCTCTGTCGGCCAGGGACCGCAAGCCTTCGATGCCACCGAGTTCCGGGTTGATGGTCGACGGGTCTGTCACGTCGTAGCCGTGCGTGGAGGCTTTTGGCGACTGCATCACCGGGGACAGGTAGAGGTGCGAGACACCCAGGCGCGAAAAGTACGGCAGGTGCTTTTCCGCATCGGCGAAAGTGAAGGCTTGGGCGGGGTCGGATCCGGGGCCACGGAGCTGAAGGCGATAGGTCGCTGACATGCCTCCTAGGCTACTTGCCTACTTGATTAGCTGCAGGAACTCCTCAAACCCTATGATCTGCAGCTCCTGGCCCTTGCTTTGCAGCTCGCGGGCACGCTTTTCCTTCGAGGTCACGCTTGGCCATTCGCCAACGATCAACATCGTCGTCTTCTTGGTGACGTTCTTCGCCACCACGCCACCGCGGGAGGCAATCATGTCCCACACTTCGCCCTTGTCGTAGGGTTCCACGTCGCCGGTCACGCACACCGTCTGCCCATAGATGGGGCCGTCGATATCTGCTTCATCGTTCGCCTCCGGCACTTCGTCCGGGGTAGCGACCTTCGCCCACGGCGCGGGGGAGCGCTTCTGTTTCTTTCTTGGTGACGCCCCCTCGTCCCCGCCACCGGCGGATTCAGCGGAACTGACCCACTCCGCGGCGGAGACGCTTCCGCTGTTCTCCGTGTTCGAGCCAGCGCTTTCCTGGCCGGCCTCCAGAGGGTACCCAGCCTGCAGATTCGTGAGCTGCAGATCAAGGGCGGCGAACTCGTCCGCGTGCGAGGGAGAGAAGTTCACGCGGGGGCGTTCGGCGTCAAAAAGTAATTGGATATACCCCGGCGAACAGCCATCGGGCGCCTGCTTGTACCAGCCGATAAGCTCGTCGGGTCGGCGAGAAACATCGGGGTACAGCGAGGAATTCAGCGGCGAGCGAGTCACCCGGATTTCCTGCTCGGAGAGCGTGACGGTCGCGCCCCGGGCGGGGAAAGACGCAGGGGAGGGGGACGATCCGGAAGCCATGCTTAGAGCTTGACCTCCGTGGTGATCGGGCGCTGCAGAACCACCGTGCTCCGCGCGGCGATCTCTAGAGTATCGCCGCCGGAGAAACGGCGGGTTTCCTCCGGCACACCGGTCGGCTCTGCCGTATCGACGACGACGGTCCAGCTTTCCTCCTCGCTCGGCTCGACGTGCATCACGTTGTGGCGGCGCGGCAGGGTGAAGGTGATCGGCTCGTGGTGGGCGTTGAAGCAGAAGATGAAGGAATCGTCCTCCACCGGGCGACCCTGTGGATCCGGCTCCTCGATGGCCATGCCGTTGAGGTGAACCATCAGCGACTTTCCGAAGTCCGCGTTCCAATCGGAATCGGACATCAGGGAGCCGTCCGGGGTGAGCCATGCGATGTCGCGCTTCGCCACGTCCTGGCCCAGCGGGCCGCCGGCCAGGAAGCGACGGCGGCGGAACACCGGGTGCGCCTGGCGCAGGTGGATGAGGTAGCGCGTGAAGGCGTGCAGACCCTCGTCCATGTTTTCCCAGTCCATCCAGGAGATTTCGTTGTCCTGACAGTAGACGTTGTTGTTGCCGCCCTGGGTGCGGCCGATCTCATCGCCGTGGGAAATCATCGGGGTGCCCTGGGAGAGCAAGAGGGTGGTCAGGAAGTTGCGGCGCTGCGTATCGCGCAGCTGCAGGATCTCCTCGTCATCCGTCGGGCCTTCCACGCCACAGTTCCAGGAACGGTTGTGGCTTTCACCGTCACGGTTGTCCTCGCCATTGTCGGAGTTGTGCTTCTCGTTGTAGCTGACCAGGTCGTTGAGTGTGAATCCGTCGTGGGCGGTGATGAAGTTGATCGACGCGGTCGGGCGGCGACCGGTGTAGAGGTCGGAGGAGCCCGTCAGGCGGGAGGCGAACTCGCCCAACGTTGAGGGCTCGCCACGCCAGAAATCGCGGACCGTATCGCGATACTTACCGTTCCACTCGTTCCACAGAGCCGGGAAGTTACCCACCTGGTAGCCACCCTCCCCGACGTCCCAGGGCTCGGCGATGAGCTTGACCTGGCTAACGATGGGATCCTGCTGCACCAGGTCGAAGAAGGCGGACAGGCGATCGACGTCATGGAACTCGCGGGCCAGGGTGGAGGCCAGGTCGAAGCGGAAACCGTCGATGTGCATTTCCGTGACCCAGTAGCGCAGGGAATCCATGATCAGCTGCAGGGTGTGCGGGTGGCGGACGTTCAGGGAGTTACCCGTGCCCGTGTAGTCCATGTAGTGAGCCTCGTCGCCATCGACCAGGCGGTAGTAAGCCGCGTTGTCGATACCACGGAAGTTCTGGGTGGGGCCCATGTGGTTGCCCTCGCTGGTGTGGTTGTAGACCACATCCAGGATCACCTCGATGCCCGCGTCGTGGTAGCTGCGCACCATCTGCTTGAATTCCGCAATTGCGCCCTCCGCGCTGGGGGATGCCGCGTAGTCGCGGTGCGGGGCGAAGAAGCCCAGGGTGTTGTAGCCCCAGTAGTTGCGCAGTCCCAGCTCCCGCAGGCGGTCGTCGTGGATGAACTGGTGAACCGGCATCAGCTCCACGGCCGTGACGCCCAGATCCTTGAAGTACTCCACGATCGAGTGGTGGCCCAGGCCGGCGTAGGTGCCACGCAGGTGCTCTGGGACATCCGGGTGCGTCATCGTCAGGCCCTTGACATGGGTTTCGTAGATGACGGTCTTGTGCATCTCGATGTTCGGGCGACGGTCGTTGTGCCAGTCGAAGTAGGGGTTGATAACCACCGAGCGCATCGAGTGCGGCGCGGAATCCTCCTGGTTGCGCGCCTCCGGATTATCAGGATCGTTGATGTCGTAGTTGAACAGCGAAGGGTGCCCGTCGTAGGCGCCGTCGAAAGACTTGCCATAGGGGTCCATCAGCAGCTTCGAGGGGTCGCAGCGCAAGCCACGGGTCGGATCCCACGGGCCGTGTACGCGGTAACCGTAGCGCTGGCCGGGGACGATGCCGGGCAGGTAGCAGTGCCAAATGTCTGCGTCGACTTCCTCCATCTTCACCCGAGTCTCCGCCCCCTGGCTATCGAAGAGGCAGAGTTCCACGGCTTCTGCTACTTCGGTGAACAGGGCAAAGTTGGTGCCGTTGCCGTCAAAGGTGGCGCCGAGAGGGTAGGGCTTTCCAGGCCACCCGACCAGGGGTTCGCCGGGCGCTCGCAATCCACTTTTATCTGACAGTCCGAAAGTCATGTGCACCATTCTAACGGCTAAAACCGCGCAATATTGTTTCTACTCCCAGCACTAGATCCTCCCGTGCGTGGGCTTGGGAACTTCCTGCATCTTCCTCTGCCGTGCCCAGGCCCAAGGCCACGCCCTGGCGCGCCTGCAGCTCTAACGCGGAGCCGAATACGAAACGCAGGAGCAGCTTGGAAGCGGCCTCTGCGCCATCCACGACACCGTCCACTGCGCCGTCCACTGCATCGTGCACTGCACCGGCATTCAACTCGGTGGCCAGTTCTGCGCCCAGCTCGGCCGCCAGTTCTCTGTCAAGCGTGTCGCTGGCCACCGCTGCCAGTGTGATTTCGGCGCCATCGCGGAGGGAGGTGAGGGCGTCAAAAAGAAAAGAACAATAATCGGCCGCACTGCCGGGGCGGGCGGGCACGGCGGTGAGGATCGACTCGGCAATGCCTCCGAGGAGGGCCTGCTTGTTGGGGAAGTGCCAGTACAAGGCGCCGGGCGCGACGTCGAGGGCGCGGGCGAGCCGCCGCATCGTGAGGTCGGCTAGGCCGTACTGCTGCAGGATGTCGACTGCGGTGCTCACGATTTTCTTGCGGTTTAACTGCACAGTGTCCCAGAGTAGTGGACTAGATTGCCGTAGGGTGAGCCACATGAAGTTTCGTGACGGTGCGCTGGACCAGAAGAACCAGCGCCAGTTAATCCCCCGACCGATCGGGGAAGCAGCGCTGGTCTTATTCGTCACGCTGGTCACGTTTTTGTTGCTGGGCGTGGTGTGGGGCGCGATTCACCCCACATCAGAGCTGAAAGTCACGGCCCACGGGAGCGCTGACACAGTGCCGGGGACGGAGGATGCCTCGTTCCGGGCTTATGTCTACTACCTTGGCCTGACCACTGTGGGCGGCGTTGCGATTGCCATCTGGGCTTATCGCACTCGCATCCGTGGTCTGCTGATGATGCTGTGGACCACACTGGCGGTGCTCTGGGGTACGACAGCGACCTGGTCGCTGGGGGCGTGGGTGGCCGATAAGCTGCACTCCGACCCGGTGCCTGCCGACCCGCAGCCGGGGGACGTGATTCAGCTTCTGGAGGTAGCTAACCCCTCGGTGGGGCTGGTGGTGGCCCCGGCGTTGGCGCTGATTGTGTACTGGCTGGGCGCAACGTTCGCCGACCCGGAGGACTTTGAAGGTGAAGGGAAAGGGGAAAAGGGGAAGTAGCCCCTTTAGCTCAGCATTCGTACTAGCGTGGATGGAATGCTGAGCAACATGTTAGAGAGCATCACTCGCGTGGATGGCCGGTGGGACATGCCGGACACAGTCTCCCTCGACGAGTGGGCCACGGAGGTTCGTCGCCTCAAGGAAGAGAAGAATGCGCTGATTCTGGCGCACAATTATCAGCTGTCGGAGATCCAGGACATTGCCGACCACACCGGCGATTCCCTGGCGCTGTCGCGCATTGCCGCGGAGACGGACGCCGACGTGATCGTCTTCTGCGGTGTGCACTTTATGGCGGAGACCGCGAAGATTCTGTCGCCGGAGAAAACCGTTCTTATTCCGGACACCGCCGCGGGGTGTTCGCTGGCTGATTCCCTTACGGCCGACGAGCTGCGCGAGTGGAAGGCCGAGCACCCGGAGGCCGTGGTGGTCAGCTACGTGAACACTACCGCCGACGTGAAGGCACTGACGGATATCTGCTGCACCAGCTCCAATGCTGTCGATGTGGTGGCCAGCCTGCCGGAGGATCAGGAGGTGCTGTTCGGGCCCGATCAGTTCCTCGGCGCGCACGTGCGCCGCGAAACCGGGAGGGACAACATCCACGTCTGGGCGGGCGAGTGCCACGTGCATGCGGGGATCTCTGGGCAAGAGTTAAGCCAACAGGCGCACGACAACCCGACGGCCGACCTGTTTATCCACCCGGAGTGTGGCTGCGCGAACTCCGCGATCTACCTGGCCGGGGAGGGCATTGTGGAACCCGAGAGGGTGAAGATGCTGTCTACCGGCGACATGATCACACAAGCGAAGACAACCAGCCAGTCCACCGTTCTGGTGGCTACCGAGGTCGGCATGCTGCACCAGCTACGGCAAGCAGCCCCGGGCGTGGACTTCCGTGCCGTCAACGACCGGGCAGCCTGCACGTACATGAAGATGATCACCCCGGCGGCGCTGCTGCGCTGCCTAGCACTCGGCGAGGACGAGGTGACGGTGGATGAGAAAACCGCGGCAGCGGCGCGCCGGTCCGTGGAACGCATGATCGCTATCGGCAACCCGGGAAGTGGGGAATAGTGGACCACGGAGAAGTCGAACACGGAGAAGTCGAACACGGAGACATCGAACACAGCGAAACGGAACTGCCTTACCCGAACCAACTCACCGATCCCTCCCGTATAAGGGCTGCGTACCTGCGCATGGCGAAGGTAGCGCTGGAAGAGGACTTCGGTGATGGTGCGGATGTCAGCACCTTGGCCACCGTGCCCGCCGAGGCGACCGGTGTGAAGGTCATGCGCGCTCGACAGTCGGGTGTTATTAGTGGCCTGGATGCAGTGGACATTGTCGCGGAGGTCGCCGCAGATCGGCACGTGGACGTCACCGCGGTGGTGGCCGATGGAGACCGGGTGGAAGCGGGGGACGAGGTCGCCCGCGCCGAAGGCAAGATCCAGCACATCTTAATGCTGGAGCGCACGCTGCTGAACATTCTGAGCCACGCCTCCGGCATCGCCACGCAGACCCGCGCCTGGGTCGACGTGGTGGAAGCGGCGGCCACTAGCCCGCGCGGATGCCGGGTGCGCGATTCCCGCAAGACCTTGCCGGGCATGCGCATGCTGGAAAAGCGCGCGATCGTGCACGGCGGTGGCTACCCGCACCGCTACAACCTGGGCGACCAGGTGATGGTCAAGGACAATCACGTCGAACTGTCGAGTGCCGCCGAAGCCTATGCGCGGGTGCGGGATTTCTTGGGGGAGGACGCCACCACGTGGGTAGAGGTCGAAGTGGATAACCTTAACCAGCTCGCGGAGCTGCTGGCCACTGATCGGCCCCACCCGCCCCAGGTGCTGCTGGATAACTTCAGCGTGGAAGATACCCGCAAGGCAGTGGAGCTGCGCAACCAGCTGGCCTCGCAGGTGCTGTTGGAATCTTCCGGCGGGCTGACGCTCGACGTCGCCGGGGACTACGCCGCTACCGGCGTGGAGTCCGTGGCCGTTGGGGGCCTGACCCACAGCGTGCAGGCGCTGGACATCGGGCTGGATTAAGCCACGTACCCTATCAGGATTCCCAGCGCTCCAGCGCGGCCAGTCGGCGTTCGTCGATCTCCTCGGCGATCGCTTCGTGGCCCAGTTCTGTGGCCGCCACCAGCGCCATCGTGTAGCTGCCGATGGTGCGCTCGTCGTCGGCGCTGAACTCGGACCACTCCGCCACCAGGCGCGCATTCGCCAGGGCTTCCTCAAACAGCCCGCAGTTCAGTGCGGCCTCCGCCAGTGTGTAGCGCAGGTTTAGCACCGCGGGGGATAGGGGGCAGCCCGCGATGGCGTCCAGTTCGGCGTTGGCCAGTTCCCAGGCCTCGCCGGGGTATCCCTCGCCCAGCAGAGCCATCGCCGCCAACCCCGCGCAGCGCAACGCAATCACTCCCGCGTCGAGTTCACCTGCCAGCGCCATGCAGGTTCTCCAGTGATCGGCGACGGACAAAAGGGAACTCGCTTCGCTCTCTGCCGCCCGGAACATTTCGAAATGCGCCAGCATGTCGTGCGCCTCGTACAGCGAAACTGTTTGCGCGCCGGAGCCGCCACCGCTCGGCACAGGGTCTTCCTCGCCTTCCTCCAGCCTCTCGACCAGTGCCGTGACCAGCTCGAAAGCCTCTTCGCGGCGCCCGCGGAACCAGGCCTCTTGGGCGAACCACAGCTGCCGGTCGGCCGCGCTCGGGGGTTTCCGGCCGAACCGGCGCACAAGTTTGGCGAAGGTATCGGCGAAGTCGCACGCGGTGGCGTCATCCTCCAAAGAACCAGAAAGGTTCGTAGCCACCGCAAAGCCCGTTGTGGCCGCCGAAGTCAGGCGATCGGCAACAGTTGGGTCGAGGTCGCGGTGCGTGATGTGCGGCGCCTCGCCGAGGGTGGGGGAATCCGGGTGCGGGCGAAAGCCGTCGAACCCCTGCGCCAGCTGTGCCAGCATTTCGCTCGGCGAGTGCAGCTCGGCGAAGGCGGTGGGGTCTTCCTCCTGGGCGAGAGCCTGGTGGGCCAGCAGAGCCAAGGCCTCCAGCGCCAGCGCGTGATCGTCGTGGCTGCGCGCCCAATGCCGCAGGTCGCGTAGCGCGCCGACCGCCTCGTCGGCGAAGCCCAAGTGGTCCGCGGCGCTGGCCCGCATGCTGTAGAACTCGCCGCGCAGCTCGTCCGGAACCTCGTCCGGGGTGGCCAGCCAGTACTGCCGGGCGAAGTCGCTGGCTAGGCGCCAACTCGTCGCAGCGTGCGCCCCCGAAACAGCGGCCGCGCGACTGTCACGGAGCAGTGAAAGGAGTGTCTGGGCCATGGCGTAAACTCTAGCCCAGCATTAAATGAAGCACTCGGAAGGAAGCTGCGTACACCATGACCCTCGCCCAGCTGGACTTTAGCCGGATCGACCTGCGTGGGCAGGCCCCAACGACCGCCGAGCTGCGCCGCCGACTTCCCCGTGGAGGGACAGACGTAGACGCGGTGATTCCCACCGTCGCTCCCATCGTCGACCAGGTGCGTACGGGTGGTGCGCGCGCGGCGCTGGAGATCGGGCAGCGCTTCGATGGCGTGACCCCGGATTCGGTGCGGGTTCCTGCCGAGGTTATTGACGCCGCCGTGGGCACGTTGGCCGACGACGTCATCGCCGCACTCGAGGATGCCATTGAGCGCGTGCGTGCATTCCACTCCGCCATTCGCCCCGCCGACAAGCAGGTGGAGGTCGCGCCGGGTGGCACTGTGACCGAGCGCTTCATCCCCGTTCAGCGCGTGGGCCTATACGCGCCGGGCGGCAACGCGGTGTACCCGTCGAGCGTGATTATGAACGTCGTGCCGGCCCAGGAGGCCGGAGTGGAATCGCTCGTGGTGGCCTCCCCGCCCCAGGAGGGCGGCTGGCCACACCCGACCGTGCTGGCGGCCTGCAAACTGCTGGGGGTGGAAGAGGTCTGGGCTGTCGGCGGTGCGCAGGCGGTTGCGCTACTCGCTCACGGTTCCACTGCCGACGGTGGGGAGGAGCTGGAGCCGGTGGATATGGTGACCGGCCCGGGCAACATCTTCGTCACCGCGGCCAAGCGACTGTGCCGTTCCGTGGTGGGCATCGACTCCGAGGCAGGGCCGACCGAGATCGCCGTGCTCGCAGACGACAGTGCCGATGCGGTGGAGATCGCCTACGACCTGATTAGCCAGGCAGAGCACGACACGATGGCGGCCTCCGTGTTAATCACCGATAGCGAGAAGCTGGCCGACGCAGTGGCGGCCGAGATGAACGAGCGCTACCACATCACCCAGAACTCGGAGCGCGTGGCAGAAGCACTGAATGGGCAGCAGTCCGGTGTGGTGCTGGTCGACGACATCGCCGCGGGCATCCGTGCGGCCAACGCTTATGGGGCGGAGCACCTGGAGATTCACACCAAGGACTCCCACGAGGTAGCCGCACAGATCACTAACGCTGGTGCGATCTTCATCGGCCGCTTCAGCCCGGTGCCGCTGGGCGACTACGCAGCGGGCTCCAACCACGTGCTGCCGACCTCCGGCACGGCTCGGCATTCCTCCGGTCTGTCCACCCTGACATTCCTGAAGTCCGTGCACGTCATCGACTACAACGAAGAAGGCCTGCGGGGCGTGGCCGACACGGTGATTACCCTGTCGAAGTCCGAGGGGCTGCCCGCGCACGGCGAGGCCATCAGCGCACGCATCAACGCGGAGGAGGGTTAAGAACCATGACCGAGCAGAAGATTTCGCTATCCGACCTGCCGCTGCGCGAGGAGCTGCGCGGCAAGTCCGCCTACGGCGCCCCGCAGCTGCACGTTGCCAATCAGCTCAACACCAACGAGAACCCATATCCGCCGTCGCAGGAGATCGTCGAGGGTATCGCCCGGCGCGTGGCGGAGCTGGGCCAGCAGCTGAACCGCTACCCCGACCGCGACGCAGTGGGGCTACGCGCGGCCCTAGCGGCTTATGTGAGCGAGCAGACGGGTGTGGGCGTCACAAAAGAACAGGTATGGGCGGCCAACGGTTCCAACGAGGTACTGCAGCAACTCCTGCAGGCATTTGGTGGACCCGGGCGTAGTGCGATGGGTTTCGTACCGAGCTACTCCATGCACCCGATCCTGGCGGCAGGTACGCAGACCGAGTTCATTTCGGTCGAGCGCAAGGGCGAGGACCGCTTTGCGATCAACGTTGATGAGGCGCTCGCGGCCATCGCGGAACACGCCCCTGACGTGGTGTTTATCACCACCCCCAACAATCCCACCGGCAACATCACGCCCCTGGCCGACATCGAACGGATCCTGCAGGCAGCCCCCGGAATCGTGATCGTGGACGAGGCCTACGCGGAGTTTTCCGACGAGCCTTCAGCGGTGGGACTGCTAGAGGACTACCCGACGAAGCTGGTGGTTTCCCGCACCATGTCCAAGGCCTTCGACTTCGCCGGCGGACGGTTGGGGTACTTCGTGGCCGACGCGGCTTTCATCGAAGCCGTGATGCTGGTGCGCCTGCCATACCACCTGGCCACCCTGTCGCAGGCGGCGGCGGAGGTGGCATTGGAACACTCCGCGGCAACGCTGCAGACGGTGGCGAAGCTGCGCGAGGAACGCGACCGGGTTGTCGCCGAGCTGCGCGAGCTGGGCTTCGACGTCATTGATTCGCATTCCAACTTTGTGTTCTTCGGCAACTTCGACAAGCTAGGCGACGCGCCCACGGTGTGGCAGCGCTTCCTCGACCGCGAAGTGCTGATCCGCGACGTCGGCGTGCCGGGCTGGCTGCGCGCGACCGTCGGACTGCCGGAGGAAAACGACGCTTTTCTTGCCGCCGCGGCGCAGATGATGGACGATTAGGCTGACGTTTCAAGAGGAAAAGACAGCAAAAGACGGAGAGGTAGGTACAGAGACACCGTGGCAACGAACCCCACCCCGCGCATCGGGAAGGCCCAGCGCGCCACCAAAGAATCGGACATTCAGGTTGAGTGGAACCTGGACGGCACCGGCAAGACCGACATCGATACGGGTCTGCCGTTCTTTGACCATATGCTGACTGCCCTCGGTGCGCACGGCTCCTTTGACCTGACCGTGCACGCCCGCGGCGACGTGGAGATCGACGCCCACCACACCGTGGAAGACACCGGCATCGTCATGGGCCAGGCGCTGGCGCAGGCCCTGGGAGACAAGGCGGGCATCCGCCGCTTCGGTGATGCCTTCATCCCCATGGACGAAACTCTGGCGCACGCGGCAGTGGACGTATCCGGTCGTCCGTACTACGTGGGCGTGGGGGAGCCGGAGCAGATGCTGAGCGCCGTGATCGGTGGACACTACGCCACGGTGATTAACCAGCACTTCTTCGAGACGCTGGCGCTGAACGCACGCATCGCGCTGCACGTGCGCTGCCTGTACGGCCGCGACCCGCACCACATCACCGAAGCGGAGTTTAAGGCCGTGGCTCGCGCGCTACGCGCCGCAGTGGAGGACGACCCGCGCGTAGGTGGGGTGCCATCGACCAAGGGAACGCTGTAATGGCGCGCCCGAAGGCGCTGAGCATTGAAGAACTAGAAAAGATCGATTCCGTGTGGCAGGCCCCCGGGCTGAAGGCCACGCTGGTCTCGGTCTTCTGTGCTTTCGGTGGTTGGGCGCTACTTCTGCCGGTCATCCCCATGGCCGTGATCGCTGGGGGCGGAACCGATAGCGTGGCCGGCCTGTCCACGGGCGTGTTTATGGCCGCGACTGTTCTTACGCAGGCCTTTACTCCGCGCTTGCTGCGCGGAGTGGGGTACACCCCGGTGATGTTCGGCGCGGGTCTGCTGCTGGGACTACCGGCTCTGGTTTATGTTGCGGACATGTCGGCGGTGACGGTGCTGGCGATCGCCGCGGTGCGTGGCGTGGGCTTCGGCGCGGTGACGGTGACGGAGGCTGCGCTGATCGCAGAGCTGGTGCCGCCCAGGCTGGTGGGCCGGTCGTCTGGCGTGTTCGGCGCGACGGTGGGTGTGACACAGCTGATCAGCTTCCCGCTGGGCATGTGGCTATACGACAGCTACGGCCTGGCCTGGGCGTGTGCCGCGGCTGCGGTGTACTCGATCGTCGGCGCGCTGGCGGCGCTGCGCCTGCCGAAGGTGGAGCGCGAGAATTCGCCCGGCGTGGCGGCCGACATTCCCGCTAACGCGACCGCACAGGCGGACTTCACCCCGGCGGCCCCGCGCGTGGCGACGTGGAAGCTGGCCACCGTGCCGGGTCTGTCCATCGGTGCGGCGGCCGTGGGTTTTGCCTCTTTCAGCACGTTCCTGGCGCCTGCCGCGGGCGAGATCGACGCTGGCGTGGCCGCCACGATCTCTGGCCTGGCGCTGAGCGTGGTGGGGCTGATGCAGATCGGTTCGCGATTGTTCAGCGGTTGGTACGCCGACCGGGTGGGCGAGCCGGGGCGCCTCAACGCGCTGGGCTTGGTTCTGTGCGTGGTGGGCCTCGGATCCGCCGCGGTGATGCTGGGTGTGCATCCCAGTGGCGGGCTGCTACTGGGATGGTCGTTGCTGTCGGCTGCGCTGTTCGGTGCGGGCTTCGGCATTAACCAGACCGAGGCGCTGTTGATGCTGTTCGATCGCCTTCCCAGGGAGGAATCCGCCAAGGCTTCCGCATTGTGGAACATGACCTTCGACGGTGGCACGGGAGCGGGTGCGATCCTGCTGGGCTTCGTTGCTGGAGCGCTGACGTACCAGGGTGCGTTCGTGGCGGCCGGGGCGGTTGCCGCGTTCGGTTGTGTGGTGGCTGTCCTCGACCGAATCGTGGGGCGTCACCGCGTAACCGACTACGGCAATGTCCGCGAGACCCTGCGTAGAGTACGCCGACGTGAATTGCGCCCGGGTAAGTCCGGCTAGACTAACTGGTTATGACTCCTTCGACTTCTCTTTCTTCTCGACGCCCACACGTCGCCCTGCTGGACTACGGCAGCGGAAATGTACGTTCTGCCCAGCGAGCCGTGGAAAAAGCCGGCGCCGAGGTAGAAGTGACGAAGGATCCGGAGGTGGTACAGCGGGCCGACGGCTTGCTGGTGCCGGGTGTGGGGGCATACAGCGCGTGCATGAAGCAGCTGCACAGTGTGTACGGTGATCGCCTGATCGGCCAGCGCTTGGCGGGAGGACGCCCGGTGTTGGGCATCTGCGTGGGCATGCAGATCCTTTTCGATCGGGGAGTGGAGTTCGCGGAAGGCGCTGGGGACGGCGCTGGGGACGGCACTGGTACTGGGGATGGGGAAAGTGCTTTTACTGAAGGAATGGGCGAATGGCCGGGCACCGTGGAAAAGCTGGATGCCGACGTGCTGCCGCACATGGGGTGGAACACGGTAGAGCGTGGCGACGGATCCTCCGCCAGCGCTCTGGGCGCGGCGGCGAGCGAGCCGTCGAAGATGTTCGCCGGGATCGAGGATTCTGAGCGGTTCTACTTTGTGCACTCCTACGGCGTGCGGGAGTGGGAGCTAATGACCGACGGACGCACGGAGCCCCCGCTGGTGCACTGGGCAGCTCACGGACGCAGCCGCTTCGTGGCGGCCGTGGAAAACGGCCCGCTGTGGGCCACGCAGTTTCACCCGGAGAAGTCGGGGGAGGCGGGCATTCGCCTTCTGCGCAACTGGGTGGAGACACTTTAGCTCTAGAACTAGCACTAGTTTCCCTGTTTCAAACGTCGCCGAAGTTTATACGCGTTAGGATTCTCCCTATGGCTTCTACAGATAACTCCCGTGCCCTGACTTTGCTTCCTGCCGTCGACGTTGCCGACGGCCAAGCCGTCCGCCTAGTTCAGGGCGCAGCGGGCACGGAAACCAGCTACGGAGCGCCGATCGAGGCAGCCCTGGCCTGGCAGAACGCGGGGGCGGAGTGGATCCATCTGGTGGATCTGGACGCCGCCTTCGGTAGGGGCAGCAACTTTGAGCTTCTCAAGGAGGTCACCGGCCAGCTGGACGTCAACGTGGAGCTGAGCGGCGGCATCCGCGACGACGAGTCGCTGGAGCGCGCCCTATCCACCGGCTGCCGCCGGGTGAACATCGGCACCGCCGCACTGGAAGACCCCGACTGGTGCGAGTCTGTCATCGCCCGCTACGGCGACAAGGTCGCCATCGGCCTGGATACCCGCGAGATTGACGGCGAGTGGCGCCTGCGCGGTCGCGGCTGGACTTCCGACGGCGGTGAGCTGTGGGAGGTGCTGGAGCGCCTGGACTCCCAGGGAGTGTCCCGACTCGTGGTCACCGACGTCAGCCGTGACGGCATGCTGAACGGCCCGAACATCGATCTGCTGCGCGACGTGGCGGCTGCCACCGATGCGCCGGTCGTGGCCTCTGGTGGTATCTCCAGCCTGGATGACATCCGTGCGCTGACCGCCGTGGTGAACGAGGGCGTGGATTCTGCGATTGTGGGCAAGGCCCTGTACGCCGGCAAGTTCACCCTGGAGCAGGCCTTGGAAGTCGCGAGCGGGGTCGATAACTAATGACAGCCTTCCACGGAGTCCCCCCAGAAGAGCTGGATACCCGCTCGCTGCTGGCCATTGCCGAGGCCGCAGTGGACGAAGCGGAAACGACTTTCACCGCAGCCGTCGGCGCGGAGCCCGAGGTCATCAAGTCCCCCGGTGATTTCGCCACTGAGGCGGATCTGACCGTCGAACGCCAGCTACGCACTCTGTTGACCCAATACACTGGCCTGCCCGTGCACGGCGAGGAGTTCGGCACGGTCCGCCCCGGTGAGGTTCCGGGGGAGAACATCACCGAGCCGAATCCCAGCGACGCTATGGCCGACGGCCTGGACGGCCCGCGGCGGAAGTCCCTGGAAGCTGGCGATCAAGAGCTGCCGGAGACCTTCTGGGTTGTCGACCCCATCGACGGCACAGCCAACTACGCGGTGGGCAACCCCTTTGCCTGCATCCTGGTTTCCTTGGTGCACCAGGGGCAGACCATGGTTTCTGTGACCGAGATGCCGCTGCTGGGCAAGCGCATCACCGCTCGACGTGGCGAGGGACTGCTGGTGGATGGGCACCCGGCCCGTGCCATGCCGCCATCGGACCCGGGCGTGACCCAGATCAGCTTCGGCTCTATCCTGTCGCAGCGCCGCGGTAACCTGCCAATTTCCTATCGCCAGGACATGCTGAACGAGATCGGCAAGTCCTACCCACGCATGCGCGTCACCGGCTCGGTGGGCATCGACCTGGCCTTCACCGCCGCCGGCGTGTTCGGCGGGACGGTGACGTTCAGCCCGAACCTGTGGGACAACGCTGCGGGCATCCTCGCGGTGGAAGAAAACGGCGGCATTGCCACCGACTTCGCGGGCAATCCCTGGCGCCCGGGCGTGTCCGGCCTGGTCGCCGGCGAGCCAGAGGTACACGCCACCATCCTGCAGCACATCCAGGCTGTGCCGATCGGCACAGCCGCCCGCAACGCCCAGGAGATCCGCGATCGAGGAGGCATCCGATGAGCGTTACCGTGCGCGTCATCCCTTGTTTGGACGTGGACAACGGCCGCGTAGTCAAGGGCGTGAACTTCGAGGGGCTGCGCGATGCGGGTGATCCCGTGGAGCTGGCGAAGCGCTACGACGCGCTCGGCGCTGACGAGTTGACCTTCCTGGACGTTTCCGCCTCCAAGGACGGCCGTGGCACCATGCTGGACGTCGTCCGCCGCACCGCAGACCAGGTATTCATCCCGCTGACCGTCGGCGGGGGAGTACGCAGCGAGGAAGACGTGGACGCCTTGCTGCGCGCCGGAGCCGACAAGGTCTCCGTCAACTCTTCCGCCGTCGCCCGCCCCGAGCTGCTGCGGGAGCTTTCGCAGCGCTTCGGCGCGCAGTGCATCGTGCTATCGGTGGACGCCCGCCGCGTGAAGGATCCCTCCGAGGCGGACAAGTACCCCTCCGGTTTCGAGGTCACCACCCACGGCGGTACCAAGTCCGCTGGGCTGGACGCCATCGACTGGGCCCGCAAGGGCGAGGAACTGGGCGTGGGGGAGATCCTGCTGAACTCCATGGATGGCGACGGAACCAAGGCCGGCTTCGATATCGAGATGCTGCAGTCCGTACGCAAGGCCGTCTCCATCCCGGTCATCGCCTCCGGTGGCGCAGGCGCCCCGGAGCACTTCCCGCCCGCCGTGGAAGCCGGCGCAGATGCGGTACTAGCTGCCTCTATCTTCCACTTCCAAGAAGTGGAGATCAGCGAGGTCAAGCAGGCCCTGGCCGACGCGGGCTACGAGGTGCGCCTGTGAGCAGCACAGACCCCAACACAGATCCGGCAACCTACGACCTAGACCCAGTCATCGCCGAGCGCGTCCGCTTCAACGCAGACGGCCTCGTACCCGCTATCGTCCAGGACGTCGACAATGGCGATGTGCTGATGATGGCGTGGATGAACGACCACGCTCTGGCCCACACCCTGGCCACCAAGAAGGGCACTTACTGGTCCCGATCCCGCCAGTCCTATTGGATAAAAGGCGAAACTAGTGGCCACACCCAGCGCGTCGAAGAGGTGCGCCTGGACTGTGACGGCGACACGGTGCTGCTGAAGATCGAGCAGACCGGTGCTGCGTGCCACACCGGCGACCGCACTTGTTTCGACGCCGACCGCTTGGCCTAGCATGTTAGCCATGGGTGACAACACTTCCAGCCATTCCGTCGGCGACCTGACAAGCCGCGACACTTTCCGCGAGCTTGCGGCGAAGCACCGCGTGGTGCCCGTCGTGCGCAAAGTCCTCGCCGATGGAGAGACCGCACTGTCGGCCTACCGCAAACTCGCCGACGGCCGCCCCGGCACGTTCCTGTTGGAATCGGCAGCGCACGGCCAGTCGTGGGATCGCTACTCCTTCATCGGCACTGGCGCCCGCTGCGCGCTGACCGCTAAGGGCGGCGTGGACGGCGGCGCAGCGCGCTGGATTGGCCAGCCGCCCGTCGACATCCCCGCTGGCACCGATCCGCTGGACGCGATCCGCAACACCCTGACCCACCTGCAAACCGCTCCGATGCCGGGCCTACCGCCGCTGACCAGCGGCCTGGTGGGATACATGGGCTACGACATGATCCGCTACATCGAATCCGTGCCGGACACCTGCACCGATGACCTGGATATTCCCGACATGGTGCAGCTGCTGGTCGAGGACATGGCCGTCGTCGATCACCACGAGGGAACGATCTGGCTGATCGCCAGCGTGATCAACTGGGATAACTCCGACGAGCGCGTGGACGAGGCCTACGACGAGGCAGTGGAACGGCTAGGCACCATGGTGGAACGGCTGGCCACGGGCGACGCGGGGGGCGTCACTACCTACGACAACCCTGCGCCCGACTACCGCAGGCAGCGCACCTACGACGACCACCGCGAGCGCATCGGCAAGGTCAAGGAGCACATCAAGGCCGGCGATGCCTTCCAGGTGGTGCTGTCGCAGCGCTTCGAGATGGATACCGACGTTGACCCGATCGATATCTATCGCATGCTGCGAGTATCGAACCCTTCGCCCTACATGTACTTGGTCAATGTTCCTACCGAGGGTTTTGACGCCACAGCGTTCCACATCATCGGCTCCTCCCCGGAATCGCTGGTGCAGGTCCGGGATGGCGATGTCACGACATTCCCGATTGCCGGATCCAGACCGCGCGGCGAGACGGTGGAGCAGGACTTCGCCTTCGAGCGCGAGCTGGTCAATGACGAGAAGGAGAACTCGGAGCACCTGATGCTGGTGGATCTGGGGCGCAACGACCTGGGGCGCGTGAGCAAACCCGGCACGGTGGAGGTGCACGACTTTAGGCACGTGGAGCGCTATTCCGCAGTGATGCACCTGGTCTCCGGTGTGACGGGCAAGCTGGCCGCGGGCAAGACAGCGGTGGATGCGTTCACCGCGACCTTCCCGGCTGGCACGCTGTCGGGGGCGCCAAAGCCCTCGGCGCTCAAGATCATCGACGAGCTGGAGGACACGCGCCGCGGGGTCTACGGCGGCACGGTCGGTTACTTCGATTTTTCCGGCAACACCGATCAGTCCATCGCCATCCGCACCGGGCTGTACAAGGACGGCACGGTGTACGTCCAGGCTGGCGGGGGAATCGTTGCCGATTCGGACCCCGAGGCTGAAGACTTGGAAACCCGTAACAAGGCCGCGGCGGTGCTACGGGCAGTAGCGGCGGCGGAGACCATGAAGAACGCAGGGGAGAAGCAGTGAGCAAGGCAGAGGACGTAACACAGAAGGCCAAGCGCATCCGACAGATCGCTCTGCTGTGCGTGGTGCTGAGCGCCGCGGGGCTGTGGGGCGCAAGTCGCCTGAAGTTCGTGACCGTGGCCGTCGACGACGACAAGGCCGGAGCCTCGACCAAGGAGCTCGTGGGCTCCGTGTGGGATCCCGCGTTGGTGCCGTTGGCGCTGGCGATGGTGGCCTCGCTGATCCTGTCGATCGCGGTGCAGCCGATGGTTCGACGCATCCTGGGCGTAGTGATCGCAGCGCTGGCGGCCACCGCCAGCTTCCGTGCCGTGCAGCTGCTGGGCAACGACGTAGACCTCGCGCGAGCCAAGAGCCTGCTATCCAGCGGGGCGGCCACGCAGAAGGAATCCGACCCGGTGCAGATCTCCGAGTGGGCACAGGTGGTCAGCGGCGAAGTGCACACGATGGGAATCGTGCTAGTGCTCCTCGCCGCCGCCCTCGGCGTGGTCGGCGGCGCGATCCTTATTCTGCGCCCGGGCGAGCAGTCCAAGGGGCACAGCCGCTACGAAACCCCGGAGGTGCGCCGCGCGGACGCAGAGGAAGACCTCGCAGAGAATCCGGACTCCACCCGCGTGCTGTGGGATGCCCTGGATGCGGGGGTGGATCCGACCGAAGAATCCGATTTCTCCCGCACCAAGCGCGGGCGATAAGCTTTGAAATGTGACACACATGACTGTTCTCGACCAGATCATCGCCGGAGTACTCGAAGACCAGGCCGAGCGCGAAGCCAAGATTCCCTATAAGGAAATCAAGGCCATGTCGCTGGACGCCCCTCCGGCAATGGATGCCCACGCTGCGCTGGCCGCCCCAGGGGTCAGCCTCATTGCTGAAGTGAAACGCGCCAGCCCCTCCAAGGGCCACCTCGCCGACATCGCCGAGCCCGAAGTTCTCGCCAAGGCCTACGAGGATAACGGCGCGACGGCCATCAGCTGCCTCACCGAAGAGCGCCGGTTCAAGGGCTCACTCGCCGACTTCGACGCAGTGCGCAGCGCCGTGAATATTCCGCTGCTGCGCAAAGATTTCATCGTCAACCCCTACCAAATCCACGAAGCCCGCGCCCACGGCGCTGACATTGTGCTGCTTATCGTCGCCGCCCTCGAACAGCAGCGGTTGGAATCCCTGCTGGATCGCATCGAGTCCCTGGGCATGACTGCTCTTGTGGAAGTACACACCGCAGAGGAAGCAGAACGCGCCGTCGCGGCCGGTTCGAAGGTGATCGGTGTCAACGCCCGAAACCTCAAGACCCTGGACGTCGACCCGGAAGTGTTCGGCAAGATCGCCCCGCTGCTTCCCGACGGCGTCGTGAAGATCGCAGAATCAGGCGTCAAGAATAAAAACGACCTCAACGCGTATGCCGCAGCGGGCGCGGACGCAGTGCTTGTTGGCGAGGGGCTGGTCACCGCAGGTAACCCCGCACAGGCGTGCCGGGACCTCGCAGCAGCCGGGAAACACCCCGCTTGCCCACAGAAGAGTTCCTAACCGATAGCATGTGACACTGTGACTACCGAAAAGACCTCCAAGAACGCCGACGCGCAGGGCAAGCGCCTGCCGACGGTAGGCGAGATTCTGGGCACCGCCACCCACCACGAACCCGACGAGCGCGGACATTGGGGGGAGTTCGGTGGCCGCTACGTCCCGGAAGCCCTCATGGCCGTTATCGAGGAGATCACCGATGCTTGGGCGAAGGCGCGCTCTGACCAGGCTTACCTGGATCAACTCGACGAGCTGCATCGCACCTACACGGGGCGCCCGTCGCCGCTGTACTACGCCGCGCGCTTCTCCGAGGCTGTGGGTGCGCACGTGTGGCTGAAGCGCGAGGACCTGAACCACACCGGCTCCCACAAGATCAACAACGTGCTCGGCCAGGTGTTGCTGGCAAAGCGCATGGGCAAGACCCGCGTGATCGCGGAGACCGGCGCGGGACAGCACGGCGTGGCCACGGCGACGGCTTGTGCTCTGCTCGGTATTGAGTGCCGGATCTACATGGGGGCTGTGGACGCCGAACGCCAGGCCCTGAACATCGCCCGCATGCGCCTGCTGGGTGCCCACGTGGAAGTGGTGCAGATCGGCTCCCGCACCCTCAAGGACGCCATCAACGAGGCCATGCGCTACTGGGTATCCAACGCTGATGACACCTACTACTGCTTCGGTACCGCCGCCGGCCCGCACCCATTCCCACAGATGGTGCGCGATCTGCAGCGCGTAATCGGCGTGGAGGCGCGCCAGCAGCTGCTGGCAGAGACCGGCAAGTTGCCCGACGCAGTCATCGCCTGCGTGGGCGGTGGCTCCAATGCAATTGGCCTTTTCCACCCGTTCATCGAGGACGAGGGTGTGGATATCGTCGGCGCGGAGGCCGCGGGCGACGGTATGGAGACCGGTCGCCACGCTGCGCCGATCACCCTGGGAATGCAGGGTGTGTTCCAAGGCGCATACGCCGACCTGATGCAGGACGAGGACGGGCAGATCATCGAATCGCACTCCATTTCTGCTGGCCTGGACTACCCGGGCGTGGGGCCGGAGCACTCCAAGCTGCACGCCGAGGGGCGCGCCCGCTACCTGCCCATCACCGACGCGGAGGCCATGGAAGGTTTCCAACAGCTGACCCGCCTGGAGGGCATCATCCCCGCCATCGAGTCCTCCCACGCCGTGGCCGCCGCAGTCAAGGTTGCCGCCGAGAAGCCAGGAGCAACGCTGATCGTCAACGTCTCCGGCCGCGGCGACAAGGACGTAACGACGGCTGCGAAGTGGTTCGACATGCTGGGCCAAACGAGCGAGAAGGACAGCTAACCCATGACCTCCCGACTTTCACAGATTTTCACCGACGCGCGCGCCGAAGGGCGGGCCGCACTCGTGGCCTACTTCCCGGCCGGCTACCCTACGGTGGCTAAGTCCAAGGAACTGGTCAAGGAGTTGGCGCAGCACGCCGACCTGATCGAGGTGGGCATTCCGTTCACCGATCCGATGATGGACGGCCCCACCATCCAGGCTGCCGCCGACGAGGCGCTGGCTAATGGCTTCCGTGTGAGAGACACTCTCGACGTGGTCCGCGCCGTCACTGAGGCCGGCGGCCAGGCCGTCATCATGTCCTATTGGAACCCCGTGCTGCAGTACGGCCCGGAAAAGTTCGCCGCCGACCTGGCCGCCGCCGGGGGACTGGGATCCATCATCCCGGATCTGCTGCCGGAGGAAGCCGAGCGCTGGGCGGAGGCCTGCAAGGCCAACGACCTATCGCCGGTCTATCTTGTCGCGCCGTCTACCACGCCCGAGCGTATGGCCCTAACTGTGGACGCCGCCGACGGCTTCATCTACGCTGCGTCCCACATGGGAGTAACAGGTGCACAGGATGAAGTCTCGCACTCCGCCGAGGAACTCGTTGCCCGCGTCCGCGAAGCCACGGATCTGCCGGTGGCAGTGGGGCTGGGCGTGAAGTCAGGGGAACATGCGGCGAACATCGCCTCCTACGCTGACGGCGTGATCGTCGGCTCCGCCCTCATCCAGGCCGCTGCCGAAGGCAAGCTGGGCGAGCTGGCCGCCGAGCTGGCACGAGGTGTTCGCGCATGATCGCGGCGGCCATTCCATCGCCGCCCCAAGGGGTATGGGAGCTAGGCCCCATCCCCCTCCGCGCTTACGCGCTGTGCATCCTCACCGGCGTGATCGTGGCCTACTTCTGGACGCGCCGGCGCTACGCCAAGCTCGGCGGCGACCCGGAAGTGGCCGTCGACGCGCTGCTGGTTGCCGTGCCCGCGGGCATTATCGGCGCCCGGCTCTACCACGTGATCACCGACCACGATAAGTACTTCGGCGAGGGGAAAGACCCAACGCAGGTCTTCAACATCACCAACGGAGGATTGGGAATCTGGGGCGGAATCGTGCTCGGCTCCCTGGCCGTGTGGTTGCTCTTCAAGGCGAAGAAGCTGCCACTAGGCACCTTCGCCGCCGCCGCGGCTCCCACGATCCCGCTGGCGCAGGCCATCGGGCGCCTGGGCAACTGGTTCAACCAAGAGCTCTACGGAGGGCCAAGCGATTCCCCCTGGGCCCTGGAAATCTACCGTCGCGTGGATGAAAACGGCTATTCCGCACCAGTCACCGGACACTCCACCGGCGAAGTGCTGGCCACGGTACAGCCGACGTTCCTTTACGAACTGCTGTGGAACCTGCTCGTCGTTGCGCTGGTGCTCATCGCCGAGCGCCACTGGCGGGTCAGCGGGGGCAGGCTGTTCACCCTCTACGTCATGGGGTACACCTTCGGGCGCTTCTTCATCGAAAACATCCGCACCGATGCAGCCACCACTGTCTTCGGGGATATACGCATCAACGTCGTGGTTTCGGCAGTGGTGTTCCTCGCTGCGACAGCGCTGTTCGTCTGGTGGACAATCAAGGAACGCAAGCAAGAGGGCGTCACTACCTAAGAAGTAGCGAGGACAACGGCGCAGGGCTATCCTCGAACTCGTGAATAGAAGAACCAAGATTGTATGCACCCTGGGTCCCGCGGTCGCCTCGAAAGAGCAGATCCGCGGGCTCGTAGACGCAGGAATGAACGTTGCGCGCCTGAACTTCTCCCACGGCGAGCACGCTGATCACGAGCAGAACTACAACTGGGTTCGAGAGGCGACCGACGAGTCGGGCAAGGCCGTCGGTGTGCTGGCCGACCTGCAAGGACCGAAGATCCGCCTGGGACGCTTCGCCGAGGGCGCAACCGTATGGGCAACCGGCGAAACCGTGCGCATTACCGTCGACGACGTGCAGGGCACGCACGATCGCGTGTCCACGACCTACAAGGGTCTGGCTCGCGACGCACGCCCCGGCGACCGGCTGCTGGTCGACGATGGCAAGATCGCGCTGGTGTGTAAGGAAGTCGACGGCAACGACGTCGTGTGCGAGGTCACCGAGGGTGGCCCGGTTTCCAACAACAAGGGTGTGTCCCTGCCGGGCATGAATATCTCCGTGCCGGCGCTGAGCGAGAAGGACACCGAGGACCTGCGCTTCGCCCTGCAGCTGGGCGTGGACTTCATCGCCCTGTCCTTCGTGCGCAGCCCCTCCGACGTGGAGCTGGTGCGCGACATCATGGACGAAGTTGGCCGCCGCGTGCCGGTGATCGCCAAGCTAGAGAAGCCGGAAGCCGTCGACGCGCTGGAGCCCGTCATCCTGGCCTTCGATGCCATCATGGTCGCCCGTGGAGACCTGGGCGTGGAAGTACCGCTGGAGGACGTGCCACTGGTACAGAAGCGCGCCATCCAGATCGCCCGCGAGAACGCCAAGCCGGTGATCGTGGCGACGCAGATGCTGGACTCCATGATCGAGAACTCCCGCCCGACGCGCGCCGAGGCCTCCGACGTGGCCAACGCCGTGCTCGACGGTGCGGATGCGGTGATGCTCTCCGGCGAAACCTCCGTGGGCAAGCACCCGATCACCACAGTAGAGACCATGGCCCGTATCGTGCGCGCCGCCGAAGTGGACGGTGAAGTACCGCCGCTGACGCACCGCCCGCGCACCCGCCGCGGCGTGATCTCCTACGCAGCCAAGGATATCGGCGAGCGCCTCAACGCGAAGGCACTCGTGGCCTTCACGTCCTCCGGCGATACTGCCAAACGCGTGGCGCGCCTACGTTCGCACTTGCCGCTGCTGGTGTTCACGCCCTCCCAGGCGGTGCGCTCGCAGCTGGCGCTGACGTGGGGCGTGGAGACATTCCTCATCGAAGACGTAAAGTCCACCGACGAAATGATGGACACAGTCGACCACCACCTGCTGGCCATGCCGGAGTACAAGTACGACGACATGATGGTCGTCGTCGCCGGCTCCCCGCCCGGGATCTCCGGCAACACCAACATGATCCAGGTGCACCTGCTGGGTCAGGAACGGAAGAGGTAACTCAAGGTCGCGGCCAACGCCGCGTCCGTGGAAGTGCCCAGCGCCTCAATGCTCGGCGCGAAGGCACCATGGTGGTTGCCGGGCACCGGCTCGCCGGAATTCCACAGTTCAGGATCCGTGGTGCCAATCGTCCAGAACAAGTACGGCACCTTGAAATGACGCGGGATCTCTGAGAAATCCTCGGAAGCGGTCCACGGTTCGGCGTCAATAGAATCTTCCCCGAAAACTGCATCGAACACGGGGCGAACATGCTCGAATGTGCTGGGCGAGTTGTCGGTCAACTCGCCGTGGGCGGAGTAAACAAACTCGGGCGGGACCTCACAGCCAGAGGCATCGCACTCGGCGCGGACGACCCGCTCGATCGCGGCGTAGGTCTTGTCGCGCACGTCAGTGTCGTAGAAACGGCAGTTCAGAACCAAAGTTGCCGTGTCGGGGATCGTGTTGTTCGTGTGCCCGGCCGATAGCGTGCCGACGGTGATGACGGCGAAATCGGACGGCGCAACCTCGCGGCCAACGATGCCCTGCAGGCGCACCACAATCATCGCGGCGAGGAACGTCGGATCGATGGAATCCTGCGGGCTCGAACCGTGGGAAGACTTGCCGTGCAGAGTGATGGTGATCGTGTCGCACGCCGCCAAAACCGGGCCGGGCGCCGACATCACAGTGCCGAGCCGACCAGGCAGAATGTGCTGGCCCAAACACACATCGGGGGTGGGGATCTTGTCAGCCAGGCCATCGTTGATCATGTTGCTGGCGCCGGCGGTTACTTCCTCCGCGGGCTGGAACAGCGCAATGAAGGTGCCGTGCCACGCGTCGCGACGTTCGTCCAGGACGGCGCACAGCCCCATCAGCGCCGTGGCATGCATATCGTGGCCACACGCGTGCATTACGCCGTCGTTCTTGGACGCATAGGGCAGGCCCGTGATTTCCTGCACGGGCAGGGCATCAAAGTCGGCGCGCATCAGCACGGTCGGCTCGTCAGCCTTGATTTCGGCGCTCCCCGGATTGCGGAACACCGCCGTGATCCCATGGCCGCCGATGCCCGTCGTGACCTCGCAGTCCATCTGCGCCAGCCGCGCGGTGATGTGCTTCGCCGTCTGCTCTTCCTGCAGCGACAACTCGGGGTTCTCGTGCATCCACTGGTAGAAGCTGTCCTGCCAGCTGAGGTCGACACCGTGGTTCGAAATGAACTCGGCGATGTTCGCTGTTGCCGCTTCGTTGCTCATTGCGGTGCTCTCTTTCTTTCTTATTGACGCCTACGTCTCCGCTTAACGGATCGCTGGGTTGTACTTCAGCATGTTGGGGCGAGTGGCGCAGTCGTCGCCAAGACGGATCCCTGGGGCGAGCAGGCCTTCCTCTTGGGCGGCGTACAGGGCATTGAGAACCCGGTCGCGCAGGTCGGCGGGGGAGATGGTGTTGATGTAGATCTTCGTGCCGCCTTCGAATCCAGCCATGGTAGACACGCGCCACTTAATCACGATGCGCCAGGGCATGGGCACGTCAACGTCGAGGGGACGGTGCAGCCACTCTTCGTTGCAGGAGACGTGTGGCCCGGCGGCGACGTGGCAGGCGTGAACCAAATCCGAGACGGCGTCGCGTTCGGCGTCCGACATCAGCCAAGGTTCGGTCGTGGCGGACTTGGAGAAAACCTCGAGGGTCGGCCAACGGTGCCCGAAGCCTGCGAAGGCGATGGCGTGGTCGTTCTCGGCGAAGACGAGGTTGTGGCGGGCAGCGTAGTCCACCGCCCATTCGTTGTACATGTTCGGGTTAGCGCGGACCTGGGCGATTTCGAGTTCGTTCTGCAGGCCGTGCTCGTCGATGGCGACGAGTTGCTTGTGGAGGTGTTCGAAGCTGGCGCCCGCGGGGGCTAGCCAGTTCTGGAAGGCGGCAACGTAGCGCACGTAGCGGTTGGCGCGGTAGAGGTGATCCATGCCGTCGACGGTGAAGGCGATGAAGTGACGGTGGTTTTCCCAGCCGAGCGTGCCACTGGAGGCCAGCTGGTCGGTGGTGTCTGCGCCGGGGACGTAGTGGTCGCGGGCGATGATCACATCGTGGCCGCCAGCGAAGAGGCCGGTGCTCTTTTCGTAGAGGGTCTGTAGGCGGTTGTCGGGGGAGAAGAGCTCGTCGAGTTCTTCCCGAGTCATGCCGCTGGCAGACCACTTGGCACGCAGTATCTGCTCTACGTGGTCTTGGCCGGCTTCTTCGGCAAGGTAGTCGGTCATGTGCTTCGCCGCCGCGGGGTTCATGCGGTAGCCGTAGTTCATGAGCCAGTAGTCGTAGGTCAGGATCTCGAAGAGGTTGGCCACGCGGCGGAATAGCGGCTCGGTGTCTTCCAGCTTGCTGACGGGCAGACCTCGCAGGATGTGGGCCTTGCCGTCTTCGTCCAGCACCAGGCGGGCTTTTTCCGGTGGGGTATCCAGCTTGCGATTCAGCCCGAATGCGGTGGCGGAGTCGCGGTCGCCTACGGTGCGGACCTCCGGCCGGTGCTCGGCGATGGGGCGGTTGCCGCGGCCGGGGACTGTCCACACTTCGGTGCCGGAAAACGGATTGACCTGTTTGATCGTCCCGTCCGGCAGGGTGGTTAGGGGTGGCACGGGCGCTGGGTGCGAAGCATGGGAACCAATCACGGCACACAGTTTAGTCGTTTTCCTATTCCGCCGATCACACTGTCGGGGCTTGGTCGTGCTTGTCGCGCTTAACCGTGCTTGCCGTTCGCCACCGCGTGCTGCCACACTAGGGGAATGCCAAAGATTACTTTCCGGTTGCTGGCCAACAAGGAGCAGCTGGCTGCTATCGAGCAGGACTTCCGCTCCATGATCTCCGCCCTCGGCGAGGCGTTTGAGGGCACGCTGAATCTCCAGTCCGGGCAAGCTGCAGACCCCGAACTGGTCACTACCTGGGTGGAGCTTTTCGGCGAGAGTCCCGATGAGGGATCCGACCCCGCCACCGGCGCCGAGCTAACTGTCGACGTTATCCGCTATGACATCGGCTCCGTTTCGGGCCTAGCCATGCACTTCGCCGAGCTCCTCACGACTCGCGAGAAAGAGCCCGCCGAGCCGATCCTGCGCCAGGTCCAGGACGATCCTGGCACGCCCCGCGTGCCGTGGCACGTCACTGTGGCTTCGGTATAACCCCCCTTGCGTGTGTGGTGAATTCCTCCCCGTGGTGGTTCACCCACTTGATCGTCCAGCCCCCGTCGTCGGTGCTTGCCCGCCACTGACCGTTGGTTTTCAGGTTGTGGTGGGTGCGGCATAAGCACTGCATGTTCCGCACATCCGTCGGTCCGCCGTCCGCGGGCGCTTTGTGGTTGTACGGAACGATGTGGTCTTTGTCGCACATTGGTGCGGGGTGTTCGCAACCGGGGAATCGGCATGTCCCGTCCCGTCCGACTAGGAATTCCTTCATTTCCCTGCTTGGTGTGTACTGTTCCACGGCCGGCGGCACTGTCACGCTATCGACTTTCGTGGCGAACCCTTCGTAGTAATCGGCCTGTTTAGTGCTGATTGCGCCGACTCCCGGGATGAACCCTGGCCCGTTTTCCCACCGGAATACGTGCACGTGCACCACCGTGTTGGGTTCTTCGCCGCTGATCAGCCCTGCGATTACGTCTAGCCGCGCTTGCGCCAGATCGCAGTCCGTCTCGTCGGCCAGTGCCTTCGCCTTCTTCGTTACCGCTTCCCACATGCGCTGCGATTGGTCTTTAGGCATGTTCAGCGTCCACCGGGAAAGCTCGGCGGTTCCGCCCAGCGTCGTCACGGATCCCCGCGTCGCGGACCGCTCCTCCGCCGCTGCCTTCTCGCCTTCCGCAAATGGGGTAGGGAAGTCCCGCGCGATCACTTCGCACAGGTATTCGCCTAGCTCCTTCGCCGTCGGTCCGTCTTCGCGTGCGCTGATGCAGTCCACCGCGTGTTTTTCTAGGTAGCGGTTGAACTGTTCCATGTCCATGATCGCGTGCCCAGCATCGTCGGGCTCTGTCAGCTGTGCTGAGTAGGTATTCCGCACGCGCCACACTTGTTCTAGGTGCCGCACGCCGATCACTCCGGCTTTTAGCGCTGCTAGCCCGAGCATGTTCATTACTGCGAGTATCTGTGCCGCGTGCGAGAACACTATCGCATCCGCCGTCCCCGCCTTCCGCAGCGCTTGTATCCGCGCCACGGTCGGGTCGTCGATCACGCTGTATGCATACGCCGCGTCGACCCTATTACACATCCGCCGCATCTCGTCGGCATCCTTTTTTGCCCCCTTCTTGTCCGAGCGCCGCTTACCTTACACACGGCCCCGGACAACCCCTTCCCCTTCTTATCGACGCCCCCTCATTTTCACCCCTAGAGCAGGCTCGATAGGAATTCTTGGGTGCGTTCGTGCTGCGGATTTCCAATGACTTCCTGGGACGGGCCATGCTCCACGATCACACCGCCATCCATGAAGGCAACTTCGTCGGCGACTTCGCGGGCGAATCCCATCTCGTGGGTCACCACCAGCATCGTCATGCCGTCGTCGGCCAGGCGGCGCATGACGTTGAGCACTTCGCCGACCAGCTCGGGGTCCAGCGCGGAGGTCGGCTCGTCGAAGAGCATCAGCTTCGGCCGCATTGCCAGTGCGCGGGCGATGGCCACGCGCTGCTGCTGTCCGCCGGATAGTTGCACGGGGTAGGCGTCTGCCTTGTGGGCGAGCCCCACCTGGTCCAGCAGCTTGCGGGCGTGTGCGATCGCGTCGTCTTTGTTTTCGCCACGCACCTGCACGGGTGCTTCGATGATGTTCTCCAGCACGGTGCGGTGGGTGAACAGGTTGAAGTGTTGGAACACCATTCCGATGTCCACGCGCTGGGCCGCTGCTTGCTTCGGCGTCAGCTCGTAGAGGTTGCCGTTCTTTTCGCGGTAGCCAATCAGTTCGCCGTCGACTTCGATCCGCCCGGAGGTTACTTTCTCCAGGTGGTTCACGCAGCGTAGTAGGGTGGATTTGCCGGAACCGGATGGGCCGATCAGGCAGGTCACGCCACCGCGGGGGACTTCCAGGTCGATGCCTTTTAGAACGTCTAGTCGGCCGTAGCGCTTCCACACGTTCTTGATGGCAATCATCGGTGCGTTGTTGTCAGACATGGTGGTTACTAGTCCTTCTTTTCGTTCGGCCCGACGGTGATGTTGCGCGGGGGCACGCCTTCGGCGTCGGCAAGGGCGGCGAGCTGGCGTTGCGTGAGTTGGCGCGATGATCCGCGAGAGAAGTAGCGCTCGACGTAGAACTGGGCAACCATCAGAATGCTGGTGATCACCAGGTACCACGTGGCGGCGACCAGCAGCAGGGGAACGGGCTGGAACAGTGAGTTCGAGATGTCGGTCGCACGGCCGTAGAGCTCGGCGGCGTAGGGCACGGCGATGACCAGAGAGGTGGTCTTCAGCAGCGAGATAAATTCGTTGCCCGTCGGCGGGATAATGATGCGCATGGCCTGCGGCATCACGGTGCGGCGCATGTTCTGGCCCCAGGTCATGCCCAGGGCCTTTGACGCCTCGGATTGTCCCTCCGGCACGGCTTGGATGCCGGCGCGGACGATTTCGGCCATGTAGGCGGCCTCGTTCAGACCCAGGCCCAGCACTGCCAGCATGAAGGCGTTCTGTAGTACCTGTTCAAGATTGATTTCGGCGAAACCGACGTTGATGGATTGGTACAGGGAGCTCAGCAGACCCCAGAACACCAGCTGCACATACACGGGTGTGCCGCGGAAGATCCACAGGAATAGCCAGGCCACGCCCTGCAGCACCGGGTTCGGCGACATGCGCAGCACCGCGACGATGGCGCCAAGTACTACGCCGATGATCATCGCCAGGATTGTCAGCGCGATGGTGTGCATTGCCGCCTTCGCGATGCGCGTATCCAGCAGGTATTGGAAGTAGGTATCCCAGTGGTAGGCCTCGTTCTGGGCTGCGGAGATGATGAACCACACCACGAGCCCCGCGAGGATCACCGCCGCGATCCAGCGACCGGGGTGGCGCAGTGGGATCGCTTTGTTCTCGGTGGGGCGCCTGCGCTGTGTGGCGTCAGAGGCGATTGAGGCGTTTGGGGTGCTCACTTGGTGCCTTCTTTCGTTTGGGAGCGTGCGGGGCAGCTGGTACGGCTTGAGGTTGAACGTCACGGCGTCAAGCCCACCGTCTTCTAGCCCCCACTGCTTCAGGATCGCTTCGTAGGTGCCGTCGTTCATCATGGTCTGCAACGTTGCGGCCAGCGCTTTTCCTAGCGGGTTGTTCTTTTTGACGCCCATACCGAACGGGGCGGTATCGAAAGGTTCGCCAACCCGCACCAATTTGCCTTCAGAACGGGCGATGGCGAAGTCGATTACCGGCGAGTCAGAGCTGTACGCCTGCGCTTTTTTCAGGATGGTTGCGGTGGCGGCGGCGTCGGCCTTTTCGTAGACGAGCTTTTCAATCGGAGGTTTGCCCTGGGCCTCGCATTCTTCGGAGCGCCCCTGTACTTCGTCCGTGTCGGAGTAAGTGCCCTTTTGCACGGCGACCTTCAGACCACAGGCGTTGTCGGGGTCGATGGTGTTTTCGTTGCCCGGTTGGGTGGCCCAGGAGATACCGGCGCTGTAGAAGTCGACGAAGTCGTAGTTCTTTTGTCGTTCTTCGGTGTCGGTGAAGGCGGTAGCTCCGACGTCGACTGATCCTGCGCTGAGGGCGGGCAGAATCAGGTTGAAGTCCATTTGATTCACTTCGACGCCAAGGCCCATCATGGCACCGGCGGCGCGGATGAGGTCCATTTCGAAGCCGATGATGTTTCCGTCGGAGTCTTTAAACTCGTTGGGCGCGTAGGGCGGGTTGGTGCCGACGGTGATTTTTCCCTTGGCCTGGACGTCCGGGGGCACTAGGGCGGCTAGCTGGGGGTTCTTCGCTGGGAGGATTTCCTCCCAGCCTTCCGGATTGCCGAGTTCTTCGTTGGTCACACATCCCGCCAGCGATGCTGAAAGAAGGATCGCGAGGGTGCCGCCGGCCACGGAACGGACCAGCGAGCGAGGGCGGCTTATTCTCATAGAGTGGATTATATCGGAATATGTGAATATTCCTGAATGGTTAGTGACTGTCGACAGTCACCGGCTCTTTCTCCTCGTCGTTGGGCTCCTTAAGAATGACCTTGGGGCTCTTCTGCGTGTTCTTAGAGCGGAAGTCCAGGGCCCAAGCGATGACGAACAGGATCGCACCGCTTACGGCAAAGAGCGGAGCCAACACGCTGTATCCGCCGAGCAGGACGGCCAGTGCCAGCCAGTGCTTCCAGGTCAGTGCGCTCAAATCCACGCGGGCGCCGGTGTTCTTTCCGCCACGTCGGCGCCACCACATGATGTAGCCGTAAACAATCAGCGCACCGATGCCCAGCGCCAGCAGCGCCAGCGCGATCTGGCTGGTCAGGCCGAACAGGGTGCCCATGTGTAGCTGGATAATCCAACTGGTCAGTTGGGCTGCGATCGGCCACGACTTGAAGGGGAGGCGGTCGACAACGTCGCCGTTTTCGCCATTTACCGTGATTGCGTCGTTGTACATTTTGTAAGCCTGTCGGGGCTCACTGACTGTCCATGCCTGGCCAGGTTTGCTCGGGGGAACCAGCTGCAGTGTGCCGGTCAGCCCTTCGTCACGGCCCACCTGCAGGACGGTATCGGCCTGACCGAAGTCCACTTCGGACGCTGCTGCGCCGCCGTGACCCGCGTGCTCCGCATGCCCTGCGTGACCTGCGTGCTCGCCGTGACCAGAACCGCTGTCTTGCGCCGATTGTTCGCCGTTGATGTTCGTGTTCGGCTTGGGTGCGATCCAGTTCAGCTCTTCGCGGACTAGTGCAATGTTGTCACCGGCGAAGTGGGACCACGTCAGACCGGAGATGCACAGGAAGATCAGCCCCGGTGCGGCTATCAGTCCGATGAGGGTGTGGCGCTTCATCGCCTGGCGTCGAGACTTCTTCTTGGGTGCGCGTTGGTTCTTCTGCTTGCGCATTAACCACCACATGGCCACGCCGGTGACGGCCATTGGGCCAAGCCAGGTGGCGGCGGTTTCGGAATAGATTCGGCCCGGCGTGTCGAGCCACAGGTTGCGGTGGCCTTCGGATAGCCATGCACGGAACGGTAGGGAGGCGGCGCTGCCGTACTGAGTCAGTTCGCCGGTGATGTGCAGGTCACCCGGATCGACGAAAACTGCTCGAGTGTAGCTTTCCGAGGGTAGTGACGGGTCGGCAAAGAGTACGCGAGTGGTCTTGCCCTCTTCGTCAGGGATCTGCACCTTAGCGACCTCTAGGTCGGGGTGGATGCGCTTGGCAGCTTCGATTTGCTTGGCTACGGGTTGCGCGGGGCTGGAGGATGTTGCCGTGAGTTCTCCGTCGTACACCCAACTTTCGATGGTGGGCGCGAGGGCGTAGAAGAAGCCAGACAGGGTGGCTACGAGGATGAGGGGTGCGATGAAGAGTCCTGCAAGAGTATGGACTCTGCGAATAATTCTGCGAGACATGCTTCATTAGTCGCATGCTTGGCGGAATCGGTTCCCGTTTGCTTTAGTTGCGGGTAGAGCGGGGGTAAAGAACGAAAAAGCTCCCGCTGCATCCTCTGAAGGGAGGAGCGGGAGCTTTCCGGCTAAAGCTAAACCTTACTGCTGGTTCGGCTGACCGTAGTCGTTCTGACCGTAGTTGTTCTGGTCAAAGCTGTTCTGCTGTGGCTGCTGACCGTAACCCTGCTGTGGCTGCTGACCGTAGTTGTTCTGGTTAAAGCCGTTCTGCTGTGGCTGCTGGCCGTAACCCTGCTGCTGACCGTAACCCTGCTGCGGCTGCTGACCGTAACCCTGCTGGCCGAATGCTGCCTGCGGAGCGGACGGAGCCAGCTTCTTGTCGTTCAGGAGGGCAAGCACGCCAAAGACAATGATTGCGATGGATGCAATGAGGATAAAGATCAGGCCAGCACCAACGCTGACCTCAACGGAGTCGTCGTTCACTTTGCCAGCCTTCGAGCCGATGTTAGCCCAGTCGATGATGGCGATTAGAAGGAGGACAGCGCCGATAACGATCACCGGAATGCCGCGCCACCACTGCTTGATCAATTGCTCGACGAACAGGAAGGCTGCAATTCCGCCGATGACGATGAGGGAAAGGAACATGGTGAGGATACCGTCACCGCCGTCAGTGCCGGACACCGTGATGGTTCCATAGAAAGGAACCGTAACCTTGCCCCAGGTCATGAAGCTGCCGATAAAGCTGATCAGCGCGGAAGCCGCCGCAAGTACCAGCCACAGCACGGACTTGTTCGAGAAGTCGAGGTACTGCTTAATGTCGAACTGTCCGGCCTGGCCGTTCTGTCCGTTGAAGCCCTGCTGGTTCTGGTAGCCGTTCTGCGCGTTCTGTGGAGCACCGTAGGCGTTCTGTCCCTGCTGCTGCGGCGCGGCCTGCTGGTTCCAGTCCTGCTGGGGCTGCTGGTTCGGCTGTGCGTAGGGGTTCTGTCCCCAGTTGCCTTGTCCCTGAGCCTGTGGCTGTTCGGGCTGCTGCGGTGCGCCATTGTTGGCGGGGTTCACGGGATCGTTGGAACCGAAGTTCTCTTCCGTCATGGTTCTCCTAGTGTCGCGAGTATGTAACTTAACAGCCCTTAAGAAAGGACTGCGGGTATTCTCCGCGACTCATACTAACGGAGATCACGTTCTTCCGGCGGGTAAGCTGTGACCTATGGCATGTCGGGGGTGAAATGTTGTTTCTTATTGACGCCCTCACCTCAACGACGCGAACGGTGACCTATCCAATCAGGGCGAGATGGTTCTTAGTATCCGGCCTCCGCGCACTGTTGAGGATCGATGTAGCCCTCACGGCAGCATCAAACAAAGTGGCATAACGATTCAACGCTTCCGACGGATCCGCATGCCCCAACTGACGAGACACCGCCGAAACATTCACTCCCTGGCTGATCCTCAATCCCGCCGCCACATGCCGCAGCTCGAGCACAGCAATCCGCGGGAACGGCGAGTCATGCGCGATAGTTCTCTCCACTGAACTCTCAAACCAGCCCTTCCTGTCGGCAGTGCCAGGAAATCTTTGTCAGTAAATTTGTGTTGTTGACACCTTGGTCTGGCTTCCCGGCGGTGCTGATTCGTTCGGGGGCTAAGGCGCTTTTGTTCTTCGGATGCTACTTTTCGCAGGCGACTCCATCGCCGTCTCTGTCGAGGCCGCTACGGTAACCGGGGGAGTCGGCATACAGGGGAGCTGCTCCGGCGCTTTTGGCCTCAGCACAGTTGCTGAAGTACTGCGTTGGTGCCGGCGCTGGTTTCGGTGCGGGTGCTGGGGCTGGTTGTGGGCGTGCCGGTGCGATTTGTCGGGCAGGTGGGGCGTGATGATGGTCTACATCATCGTCGTCGTTGTCGGGAGTGGGAACTTCCTGGTGCTCACTCGTTGGCTGCTCTGGCTCGGTTGAAGGCTCGGTCGATTCAGTAGTCGGCGATTCCGATGTAGTCGTGGTCGGTTCCTCGCTCGTCGTTGTTTCCTCACTTGTCGTTTCTTCTACCGACGACGAGGGGGCAGACGATGAGCTGGATGACGCTGGGTCTGACTCTTCGTCGGAAGATTCCGTCTCGGGGAGGAAAACGACGCCAATGAAGAACATCATGATTGAAACAATGGCGATGATGCCCCAGTGTCTTTTCAATGGGTGCGCCCCCTTCTTCTCGCGGCGGTCGTGAATAAGCCACCATGCACCGGGGAGTGCGATAGCTAGTCCAGCGAAAATGCCAAACAGTACTGACTGACTGGCTGGCCCCATGAGGATCATGAGGGCGCCGAAGCCGAGTGAGATGAAGGCGAGAGCCTTCTTCCACAGTGGCTGTTGTGGAGATGAGTTTGGTACTGAGTAGTTGGAATATGGGTTGGCGTTCATGCTGCTAGTTCTTTCAGGGGGGCGTGAAGTCTTGTTCAGTTCTTTGCGCGCGGGGTTAATCGCTTTCGGTCTGCTATGAGCAGCCTGCTTCTGGTGAACTTTTGGTCACCATGTCGTCGCGGATGCCTACATCGTATGCAGGAGGCTGGACAGAGGCAGTAGGGCTGTTCGATTTGGCGCGTCGGTTTGCCAGTTCGTCAATCATGGGGGGCACAAGTTGCGGGGTTGAGTCGGCGCGCGAGCTTTAGAGCTAGGTCGCCATATTCTGCTGTATCAATCAGCGCCCCGTCGGAGTCACGGTAGTCAGTCACTTCTTTGTGTCCACACCAAACAGCCTAGTGGGGACTTGCGTATACCTATGGGTGCGATCATGCCCATACGAGAGCGACTATGGTTGCGCCAGGAGGTGACTGAGGGGAGTTATGGTTACAGGCAACCTGATGCACGGGCGCAGATTATTGAGCTGGTCACCGAGCCAGACGCATTCTCTGCTCTTGAATCCGAGACATCTTCAGAAGCGGCGCCTCGCCGCTTGAAATTGTGCCCCAGGTGAGACTCGAACTCACACTGGACGGGTTTTGAATCCGTTGCCTCTGCCAATTGGGCTACTGGGGCGATAAGTGCTTACCGGAGCATAATACGCCACGGCCTTTCAGCCAACCAAAACCGCACTCCGTTAGAGTTGAGCGCATGGCTAAACTCCTTCTCCTCGATGGGCACTCGCTGGCGTTCCGCGCCTTCTATGCCCTGCCCGCAGCCAACTTCTCCACCGTCGGTGGCCAGCACACCAACGCGGTGTATGGCTTCCTAGGCATGTTCCTCACCCTCATGGAAAAGGAGCAGCCCACCCATGTGGCCGCCGCGTTTGACCTGTCCGGCCCCACATTCCGCGAGGAATCCTTCCCGGAGTACAAGGCGCAGCGCCCGAGCACGCCTGAGGAGTTCAAGGGCCAGATCGAGCTGATTCGTCGCACGCTCGAAGCGTTGGGCGTCACGACCCTGGACAAAGAGTCCTACGAGGCCGACGACATCATCGCGACCCTAGCCACGGAGGGCGCGAAGGATGGCATGGAGGTGCTGATCTGCACCGGTGATCGCGATTCGCTACAGCTGGTCACTGAGGACGTGACGGTGCTGTACACGCTCAAGGGTGTCTCTGAGCTGCACCGTTTCACCCCGCAGGCCGTCGAAGAGAAGTACGGCGTGACCCCCACCCAGTACCCGGACCTCGCGGCGCTGCGCGGCGATACCTCCGACAACATGCCCGGCGTGCCCGGCGTGGGCCCGAAGACCGCGCAGAAGTGGATCGCCAAGTACGGCAGCCTGCAGGGCGTGATCGACAACATGGATGACATCGGCGGGAAGGTCGGCGCCAACCTGCGCGAAAACATCGACAATGTGGTGCTCGCGCGCGACATTACGGAAATGGTGCGGGATCTTAAGCTCGTCGATGGTATGGACGCCCTCAGTCCCCGAGACATCGACCCCAACGAAGCGCTCGGCATGTTCGAGGAGCTGCAGTTTGGCACGGGGCTGCGCAATAGGGCATTCAAGATCATGGGCGTGGAGTTCGCCGACAGCGCCTCGGTGCCCGTCACTGTGGAGGAGCCGAAGCCGGGCAAGTTGGGCGCGTGGCTGAAGAAACGTACCCGTGGCACGGTGGTGGATGTGGACGGCGAGCAGCTGACCCTGCTGGACCGCGATAATGTCGCCATCGTTCAAGACCTCGCTGACGTAGACCCGAAGGATGAGAAGGTGTTGGCGGAGTGGCTGGCCAACCCGCAGGTCACGAAGTGGCTGCACGACTCCAAGCAGGCATATCACGCGCTACAGAATCAAGGCCTAAAGCTTGACGGAGTGGAGCATGACACGTCCCTGGCGGCGTACCTGCTGCGCCCCGACGTGCGCACTCTCGGCCTGGCGGACGTGGTGCAGCGCCACGTGGGCCATGAACTGTCGGACAAAGCCACCGGCCCCGAGCGCGCCCAGGCTGTCGCGGAACTGGTGAATGCCCTCACCCCAGAGGTTGAGGCCGCCGGCCAGTCCGAGCTGTACTTCGACCTAGAAGTCCCGCTGGCCCTGATCCTCGCGGCCATGGAACACGCGGGCATTGCTGTTGACGACGCGGAGCTGCAAGAGCTCTCCGACGACTACGGCGCCCGCCTTAACGAGGAGGTCGCCGCCGCCCGCGAACTGGCGGGGGAGCCGAATCTGAACCTTTCCTCCCCGAAGCAGCTGCAGAAGGTCCTCTTCGAGACTTTCGACCTGCCGAAGACGAAGAAGACCAAGACCGGGTATTCCACGGCCGCCGCGGAACTGGAAAAACTGGCCGCCCAGTCCAACCACCCGTTCCTCGGGCACCTCATGGCGCACCGCGAGTACCAAAAGATGAAGTCCACCATCGACGGACTGATCGAGGCCGTGGGCGACGACGGGCGCATCCACACCACCTTCAACCAGAAGGGTGCGGCGACGGGTCGCCTGTCTTCCTCCGACCCGAACCTGCAGAACATCCCCGTGCGCACCGACGCCGGCCGCAAGATCCGCGCCGCGTTCACGGTCGGGGAGGGCTACGAAACGCTGCTGACCGCCGACTACTCCCAGATCGAGATGCGCGTGATGGCGCACCTGTCGGAGGATGCGGGCCTGATCGAGGCCTACGCCAGCGGCGAGGATCTGCACAACTACGTCGGCTCGCGCGTGTTCGACGTCCCGGGCGATGAGGTCACCCCGGAGCTACGCCGCCGCGTGAAGGCACTGAGCTATGGCCTGGTCTATGGCCTGTCCGCCTTTGGCCTATCCCAGCAGCTGAAGATCAGCGCGGGGGAGGCGAAGAAGATCATGGACAACTACTTCGAGCGCTTCGGCGGTGTGAAGCGCTACCTGGACCACGTGGTGGAGGTCGCTAAGGAGACCGGCTACACGGAGACTCTCTACGGCCGCCGGCGTTACTTGCCGGAGCTGAACTCTTCTAACCGTGTGGCCAGGGAGAATGCCGAGCGCGCCGCCCTCAATGCGCCGATCCAGGGCACGGCTGCGGACATCATCAAGCTGGCCATGCTGCGCGTGGATCGGGAGATCACCCGCCAGCAGCTGGCTTCCCGCGTGCTGTTGCAGGTCCACGATGAACTCGTGGTGGAGGTCGCGCCCGGCGAGCTGGAGCAGATTACCGAGCTAGTCGAGCGGGAAATGGACGCCGCCGCCCAGCTGCGCGTACCGCTGGATGTCTCCGCCGGCACGGGCGATAACTGGGATCTGGCAGCGCACTAGTCGCGCGCCAGCCGGGTTAGCTAGCGTTGGCCTTTGCGCTCGAGGCCTTCTCGGCCGCCAGCATTGCCACGACGATCACCGCGCCCAGCAGGAACAGGCCGATGGCGGCGCCCAGGTGTTCGCCCGGCGCCTGCAGGTTCGCGTCTCCGTCCTGCCACGGCCACAGCGCACGCAGGGAGCCCAGCATCAGGCCCGTCATCACAAACAGCGTGATGGTGCGGTGATTGTGCAACAGATATTCCAGTAGGCGCACGAAGCACACAATGCCGGTCAGTGCACCCAGGAAGAACACGCCCAGGTAGACCAGGTTCCTATCGTCGACTGCCGCCATCGTTGCGGAGTACAGTCCCACGGCTAGCAGGAAGAAACTGCCCGATACGCCCGGCAGCACCAGCGCACACACCGCAATCGCAGCAGCCACGAAGACCCACAGCAGGTTCGGGTCGGACTGTGGGGCACTGGTAACGCCCGTCAGGAAGAACGTCGCTACTGCAGCCACAACCAGGCCGAGGATCGCCATCGGCAACCTGCGCCGGGCATCTTCCTTATCTGTCATGCCAATCGGCACGCTCAGGGAGAGCAGCACCATACCGAAGAACAGTGCGCGCGAGTGGACCGGCTTGTCCGTCACGAAGCTCTCCATCACGCCTGCAAGCGAGAGCACCACGGCGCCCATGCCTACCACCATCGGCAGTAGCAGCATCCAGTCCAGCGCCTTGTACTGGGCAAACGCGGCTTTACGATCCTTCGGCAGCTTCTTCGTCGCATCCAGGAAGAGGTTCGCCTGGTGCAGTACGCGCTCGTACACGCCGGTGACCAGCGCAATCGTGCCGCCGGAAACGCCCGGCACGAGCTCGGCCAAACCGATCAAGCCACCACGAACCATATTTATTAGTATTTGCAGTATCTTCATCGCGCACCATCGTACTGCACGCCCCGGACAACCCCGCCTCAACTCGCGGCCGAAAGTGCATGTTTGCGCTGTTCACTGTGGTCGTGTAGCGTTATGCCCGTTGTGCGCCCTCTCTTTTATTCTTTGGGACGCCCCCACGTGGAGCACCAAGAGGTTCCCCGCCAGGTAATTGACGCTGGTGGTGGCGTCAAAAAGAAGGGTTTGCAGAACTAGAGTAACTGTCCATCTTCTATTTCTATTCGTTCCGAAAGACATTCAACATATGCCCACCAACAACGTCCCTCAGGTAGCCATTAACGACATTGGCTCCGCTGAGGATTTCCTCGCTGCCGTCGACTCCACCATCAAGTACTTCAACGATGGTGACATTGTCGAGGGCACCGTCGTCAAGGTCGATCACGACGAGGTCCTGCTGGACATCGGATACAAGACGGAGGGTGTCATCCCTTCCCGCGAGCTGTCGATCAAGCACGACGTTGACCCGGGTGAGGTTGTTGAGGTCGGCGACGAGATCGACGCTCTGGTTCTCACCAAGGAAGACAAGGAAGGCCGCCTGATCCTGTCCAAGAAGCGTGCACAGTACGAGCGCGCTTGGGGCACGATCGAGGAGCTCAAGAAGAACGAGGAGCCGGTCACCGGTACCGTCATCGAGGTCGTCAAGGGCGGCCTGATCCTGGACATCGGCCTGCGCGGCTTCCTGCCCGCCTCCCTGGTGGAGATGCGTCGCGTCCGCGACCTGCAGCCCTACATCGGCCAGGAGATCGAGGCCAAGATCATCGAGCTGGACAAGCACCGCAACAACGTTGTGCTGTCCCGCCGCGCATGGCTCGAGCAGACCCAGTCCGAGGTTCGCTCCGAGTTCCTGCACCAGCTGCAGAAGGGCCAGGTCCGCAAGGGCGTTGTCTCCTCCATCGTCAACTTCGGCGCATTCGTCGATCTCGGCGGTGTCGACGGCCTGGTTCACGTTTCCCAGCTGTCCTGGAAGCACATCGATCACCCGTCTGAGGTTGTCGCAGTCGGCGACGAGGTCACCGTCGAGGTTCTGGATGTGGATCTGGACCGCGAGCGCGTGTCCCTGTCCCTGAAGGCAACCCAGGAGGACCCGTGGCGCGTATTCGCACGCACCCACGCCATCGGCCAGATCGTGCCGGGCAAGGTCACCAAGCTGGTTCCGTTCGGCGCATTCGTCCGCGTCGAGGAGGGCATCGAGGGCCTGGTTCACATCTCCGAGCTGGCCGAGCGCCACGTCGAGGTTCCGGATCAGGTTGTTGGCGTTGGCCAGGACGCAATGGTCAAGGTCATCGACATCGACCTGGAGCGTCGCCGCATCTCCCTGTCCCTGAAGCAGGCTGATGAGGACTACACCGAGGAGTTCGACCCGTCCAAGTACGGCATGGCCGACTCCTACGACGAGCAGGGCAACTACATCTTCCCAGAGGGCTTCGACCCGGAGACCAACGAGTGGCTCGAGGGCTACGACGAGCAGCGTCAGGCATGGGAGGAGCGCTACGCAGAGTCCGAGCGTCGCCACCGCCTGCACACCGCTCAGATCGAGCGCAACCGCGCCGCAGCTGCCGAGGCCGCTGCAAACGGCGAGGGTGGCTACTCCTCCGAGACTCAGACCGAGTCCGCACCGGCTTCCTCCGAGGCGCCGGCTCAGGACGCCGGCACCCTGGCTTCCGACGAGCAGCTGGCTGCTCTGCGCGAGAAGCTGGCCGGCGGCGAGTAAAACACTCGAAACCGCGCTAGCGGGGGATCGCTGCTTAACCAGCTAGGTCCGCGCGCTAGGAATATTTAAAGGCACCCACTTCGGTGGGTGCCTTTTTGTTATTCGTAGGTGCGGCTTTGGCTAAAGCATCTGAATGACAGTGGCGGCGCCGATCGTAACCACAAGCATGATGGCTGCGATAATTGCCGAGCCCATGAGGATTTTGACGGTTCGCGGTGTCACACTCGGTTGAATATCGCCATGCCGGATCGCTTTGCCCGCGATATCCATGCGCAGCTTGTGCGCCTGCACGGCAGCGCGATGGTCCTTCTTTGCTGGAGAGGCGGCCGACGGGGGAGACGACGTAGAAGAAGCCGCAGGCGTGCTCTGAGCTGCGTCGTGCTGTTGGATAGACATGGGGGCTCCTTTCAGCTGGGCGCCTGGCTTAAAGGTATGGCTTCAGCTCGGGTGGGAGTTGGATACGGATCTCTGGTGAATCATTCGCAGGCGGCCTGGGTGCTGGAGCCCTGGGAGGCCTGGGTGCCGGTTTCGCAGGGGGCTTAGAAGGAGGCGGGGCAGTTTCTGTTACCGTCTCTGGTTCCGGGGCTGGGGCCGGAGGGGGTGCGGGCTTGGGAGTTTCAGACTTTGTGCTCGGTGCCGTCACCTCTTCAGGCAGCTCTGGCACTTTGCCCAGGGGTGGAACTTCGTCATTCACGGTCTGTTCTTTGGCATGACCTGGCGATTCGCATGCGGCTAGCGTGCCTGCAAGCGAAATCAAGAGCAGTGCGCTTGCAGTGTGAGTTTTCCTCATTAGCGTGAATACTCCTTGGCCTTTTTGTGCACAGCCTTCAAGAACACTGGGCTGGGGTTGAATTCCGAGACTGCTGTGGTCCACCCTTCTGGGCTGGTGAGGTCGCCCGCGCTACAAGTGATTTTCGCGGTGGTTAGGGCGGCGTCGTCAATGTTGTCTGGATTTGGCGCGTTGCCAGGCTCGGCGGCGGTGCCATATTGCTCCCAGCGCGACGGCATGAGTTGCATTGGTCCCACCGGGATGTCCTTCGTGGAATCGCCGTCGATGTCTCCTCCGTCGGTATCGGGCACGGACTTCTTGCCGCCGGCGGCAGGTGCAACGGCGCGTATAGGCTTGGAGGTCACGCCATCTTCGTCGATGGTGGTGGAGTTTACTTGCCCATGTTGGGTCAGCACATCACCCAATGCAGCGAGTGTTTGCCAGCCGACGGCGCAGCCTTGTTCCTGTTCCACGTTGTAGGCAGCGTATGCGTACGCCTGAAGCGCGCGTTCGGGGATGTGGTAGGGCTCGGCACGCTCGGTAGCCCACTGCTTCATGGTATCCACTTGGGCGTGTTGTTCCGGCACAGGTGGTTCTAGGCGATCGGCGCAGCTGGAAAGGGTTGTAAAAGTAAGGAACCCGACGCCCAGCGCGGCCACCCCTCGGCCTACGAAGCTGCGTGACGGTGCCACGAATCAAAGTCCTCCGCAACAATTGCTGCTAGTTCCATGTAGGCCTGCTTGGTTTCCTTGCTGATGCGGTCAAGATCAACCGTCGCGCCTTCGGAGAGGTGGCGGTCGAATGGAATGACGTGCACTGCGCGGGTGCGGCTACGGAAGTGTGCAATCAACTGGTCCATATCAATCGTCGCATTTTCAGGGTGGGCCGCAGAGACAACCACTACAGAGTTTGCTGCGAGTTGTTCGTAGCCGTGCAGATTGAGCCAGTCCAAAGTGGCGGAAGCTGATTGAGCGCCGTCAAGGGCAGGAGAGGTGACGAGCACCAAGGAATTGGCCAGCTCCAACACACCGGACATTGCCGAGTGCATCAGCCCTGTTCCGCAGTCAGTGAGCATCACGTTGTAGTGGTGCTGCAGAATGTCGACCGCGTGGCGGTAGTCCTCATCACTGAAGGATTCGGACACGGCGGGATCGCGCTCCGAGCCGATAACTTCCAAGCGAGACTTGGCCTGGGTAGTGAACTGGCGTATGGAGGCGTACTTTGATGTGTCTTCTGCGTTGAGGAGGTCGCGGATCGTTGCCGGACCGGGGGCAGCCACACGCTGTGCCAGGGTTCCGAGGTCCGGGTTGGCATCGATGGCGATGACGCGGTCGTGTCGGATGGAAGAAAAAACGCCACCCAATGCCACGGTGGTGGTGGTTTTGCCCACGCCACCCTTGAGCGACATCACGGCAATGCGGTAGTCGCCACGCAGCGGTCGGCGGATTTTTTCCAGAAGCTGATCGTGTTCAAGATCTTGCTGGGAGTCACCAACGTTCCAGTGTCCACCGGTGACATTGTAAAGCATTTTGCGCCATCCACTGCGCGGTGCCTTCTTGACGGCATTGACCAGGTTTGTCTGATCCAGTGCCGGCGGTGGCTTTAGGTCATATTCGGACGGTACATGGTGCTTACCGTGATACGGGGCCTGCTGCGGTTGGGGCTGGGCCTGAGTTTGCTGTGGCTGGGCCTGCTGCGGCTGGGCCTGCTGAGGAGCTTCAGATGAAGCGGGAGAGCCTTGCGGGGCAGTGCCCTGCGGCGCTGTTCCATGGGGAGGCTGAGGATTCTCTGCGGAATCACTTTCCTCTTGGTTGGCCTGGTGACCTTGCTGAGGCTTGGATTCGTGAGCTTGCTGAGGCGCCGCAGGGACTCGATGCTGACCTTCATTAAAAGAAGGGGAGGACGCAGGAGACTCTGCAGCGGGCGGCTCTTGGGGCTGAGAAGGTTGTTGTGGTGGGGTGGCTGGTTGTGCTGGCGCACCATCACCAGTGAACTGGAGCCAAGAGGGCAGTCCTTCGTGGGATGGCTGGTTGGTTGACACTACGCACTCCTCGTGTACTTCACTCTTTGTTACCGACAACTTCTCTACGTATAACCCGTCCTATACTAATGTGTGTTGTGCAATTTGTGCTGTGTGTCCCCCACAGATGTGTTTGATTTGCTCTAGGCAGAATGGAAGAGAATCGCTAGATGAATTCCCCAAAGGTAGCTAACGCTGCACGAAGTGGAGGTTCGGGCTCGCTGGTCTCGGGGCGTAGCGTTTTCGGCAGGGCAGTGTGGGCTTCGCGGGTTGCACAGGCGCGGAGGTCTTCTTTAGTTGACACATCTAGGCCGATGGTTATTGCGGTGGCTTCCATTGACAACCGTATGCTGACTTCGCCTGTGACCGCTTTGGTTTCCATGATTGCCGAAGAGGTTTCTGAACTACCGATGGTAGTTCTGGACGCAGATGTGCAAGCTCAGCCAATGCGAGGACCGTTGGGGGCGTGGGCAGCGGGGGACGTTCTTGGGCTGGCGGCGACGGAACCGCTGGATCTGACCCGCAAGAAGATGGAGAACTTTGCGGATAGTTCCGGGGCAGTTCCGCTGTTGACGGCTTCGCAAGGTACTCAGGGGCAGATGGCTGCTGATGTACTAGACACTGTGGTTAGTCGTGCTCAGCACAGGTGGCCAATTGTTGTGGTGAACTTGCCTTATACATGTGCCGGGGAGACCATTGCCGCGGGCACAGCTATGGCGGATCATGTGCTGTTGGTGGCTGATAGACACCATGAACAGCATGGGTGGCTGTACCAGCCGGGTCACCACCTGACGGAGCTGGCACAGTCCAGGAAGGTGACTGTTGTCAAGGTGGGGGCAGCTGCGGTCGATTTGCCGCAAGATACGGTGGTTCTGCCAAGCGTAGATGCTCAGTCGACGAGCAGGTCGCGGATTGTTCCATCGACGAACCCGGAGGACGTGTCGATGTATCACCGTTTGCTGTCGAGGGTTTTCGGTAGTTGAGGACTCCTACACACTGTGAAGAGTCCTGGGTTTATTTCCTATCTCTGCTAGGGAAGGATTGAAGGGCCCGACCCCCGGAAAGTGGACACATCGGGGGCTAGCTATGCTGCTGTGGTCAGTATAGCCGAAGTCTCGGCTTCAAAGACATCAGGAGCTACGAGATTGCACCAGGAGTGCCGCCTGCGCGTGTTGTAGCGCATGCACCACCGGAAGACCTCTTGACGACAGCTAATTGGGTTGTCAAAGACTTTCCGATCACGCAGCACTTCCCGCTTTAAGGTGGCGTTAAAGGATTCTGCCAGGGCATTATCGGCACTCGTTCCAACTGCGCCCATGGACTGGCGCACACCTAACGACGAGCAGTAGTTCCTAAAGGCTTGTGAGGTGTACACGCTGCCGTGATCGGAATGGAAAATAGTCCCGTCAAGACTGCCGCGCACGCCGTGTGCGTGGGCTAGAGCATCGATAACTAGTGAGACCCGCATGTGGTCTGCGAGTGCATAACCTGCAAGTTTACGTGAATACGTGTCAATGACTGTGGCAAGGTACATGTTTTTGCCTCCCCTACACGGCAGGTAAGTAATGTCACCGACATACACACGATTTGGCTCGCCAGCTGTGAACTTGCGGCCTACTAGATCTGGCATGACACGGTGACCAGGCTTACGCCTGGTAGTAATGCATCGACGCCGTTTGCTAAAGCCTTTTAACCCCATGGATTTCATGATGCGTGCAACTTTCTTGTGATTGATCGGGATATACGTCGTGTCCTCCTTGAGGCTTGCGGCGATGCGTTTAGCACCATAAAGCCCGTGCTCATCATCGAAGATGGTCTTGATTCTTGCACCAATAACGGCATCAGAATACATCTTTAACCTGCGTTTTTTACGGGTGCTCACCCACTTGTAAAACGAGGAACGATTCAGCTTTAACACATCGCACATCCGCTTAACCGAGTACTCGGTTAGGTGGTCATCGACAAACTGGAAGCGGATCACCAGTGAGTCTCTTCGGCAAAATACTTCGCGGCCTTACGCAGGATGTCGCGTTCTTCGCGCAGCTTAGAGACTTCTTTTTCCAGCTGACGGATTCGCGCAGAATCATTCGCCGCTTGGGCTTGATCGTGCACGGCCTTCGTGCGGGCACGTTTGCCAGTGCCGTACTTTTTGACCCAAGAATGTAGCGAGGCACGGTTGATACCGAGCTCAGCTGATGCTGAGTTCAGCGAGAGATCCTCGTTGTTCTCATAGAGGGCTACGGCATCGCGTTTGAACTGTTCGGAGTACCTGGACATGGTGGTAGATTACCTTTCTTCCCAGCTCGACTGGGCTGGATATCAGGTGTCCACCACATGGGGGTCAGGTCCCCTGAGCCTGTCATCGATGCCATGCTTGCTGCCATCCACGAACAGACCGTATCCATTGCCGGCGCAGAATACGCCGAACTTGGCGTAGCAATGTCCGCCACAGATGCACTAACCAAACTCGAGCATCGTAAAGAAATCGAAGCGCAGGTACTCAAGCTGATTCAGGACATTCCGCAGACCGAGATTCTTTTATCCATGCCTGGTATCGGCCCGCGTAGCGCAGCGCAGATCCTCATGACTGTTGGCGATATGTCCGACTTCCCCGATGCAGCGCACCTAGCATCCTATGCAGGGCTATCACCGCGGACGAATCAGTCAGGAACGTCTATCATGTCGAATTCGCCTAGCCGGGCTGGCAACAAAAAATTAAAGAACGCCCTATGGCAATCGTCTTTTGCATCGATCAGATTCCACGAGCGTTCCCGGCAATTCTATGAACGAAAACGCAAAGAAGGCAAAAGACACAACGCCGCAGTCGTCGCACTCGCACGCCGGCGCCTCAACGTTCTCTTCGCCATGATGCGAAACGGCGAGCTCTACCGAGACATCTCCACAGTCCAGGAGGCCGCAGCAGCCTAGAACCAACAGACCCTCACCTCAAGCCGATTGCACAGCAAGCCCAATCGGCTCCTCACCGTGCCCGAAAACAACATCCACAAGGAAAAGCAGAAACCCTTCACACCCCCCAACAAACTCACCCACGGAATTGACAAACTATATAGGAACACCTCCCTGGGCGATGGTGCAGGCGCGGAGAGCGCCGCTGTTGCCGATGCCGCGCCCAACACCGCGACGGTAGTAGAGTACCCGCTGCCGGTGCAGGAGTTTGCGGTGACCCGCTACGATTTGCCCGCCGGCACCACGGTTTCCACGCAGCTTCCCGGACCGGCCATCGCCCTGGCTACTTCTGGTGTGGTCACGGTAAACGACCTGGAGCTAGCCCCGGGCGAGGCCGCCTGGTTGCCGGTAACCGGCGGCGACACTACCCGCCTTAGCGCGGCCGCGGGTAAAGATTCGCAGCTCTTTATCGCGGCGGCGCGCCCTGCGCGGCAAGTAGCGCTACCGCGCCGCTGGGGACGCCGCCGCGCGACAAGTAGCACTGTCGCGCTAACCGGCGCTATTTACGACATGGTGGGGCGGCGGAACGCAGCTGCGGCGGCTAGCAGCACTACGGTGAGTGCTACCATCCAGGCCACGAAAGCCCAGACTGCGGTGCCGGGCTGGCCGGTGGCAAGGATTTCGGCGCTTGGCGTGCCGTCGATGGCGGCGCCGGCGCGGGCGGCGAAGGTAAGCGGATTCCACCGGGCGATGGGTTGAACCACACCAGCGAATTGCTCCACGGGCACGAGGCCGCCGTTAAGTGCCATGGCCGCCATGATGATGGGGGCCGGGCCAATGGCGGCCTCCGGGGTGGCGCACATCGCGCCCACCATGGCCGATAGCGAGGCGGCCACCACCGCGCCGAAGATGATGACTAACAGCACCCAGCCAAACCCGGCCAGCGTGTGAATACGCAGGCCAGAAGCCACGGAAGCCAGCAGCACCGCGCAGCCGGAGATAAGGCTGCGTAAGGAATCGAAACACCAGCGGCCGAAGATCTCCGGGCTGGTGCCGTAGCGCGTGGTCGCGATGCGGGTGGTGATACCGCGTTGGCGTTCCTTAATTATCTGCGCGGCGGCGGAGGTGCCATTCATCAGTTCGCTGGAAAGGATGAGCGCGATGGTAAGCGGTAACGCGTCGAGCGTGGCAGAGCCTTGCGAGGCCGCCATGAGGTCGCCAAACAGCCACCGCATGACCAGGAACATCAAAACGGGACCAGCCACGGTATTGGTAATTACCGCGCTATCGCGGCGGGCGGCGCGCAGGTGCCTTCCAAAATGCGTGGCGACAGTGGACAGCCAGGTGGTGTCGTGCGACACGGTGGCGGTGGTGTGGTTAGCCATGTTTCCTCCCCTGGAAAGCGGTGATAAAGCCCCATACGCCAACGACGGTCATGGCGATGAGCCAGCACAGTGCTTCGACTCCGCGCGCCCCCAGGGCAGCGCCACCTAGTAGGTTGCGGGCGGTGTCCAAGATGGGAGATAGCGGTACGTGCCGGATGATGGGGCCAATGCCGCCGGGCAGCGCATCCGCAGGCACGAATGCGGTGGAGAACATCACCATGACCAGCACGAGGTTTTGGAAGAGCAAGGACGCCGAGGTGGGCTTGGGGGCCAACAGGCAGGAGCCATCGATAAACGCGGAGAGGATGATGGTGAGGGCGGCGAAAAGGGCGATGGTAAGGATAATACGACCCGGTCCGGCAGCGTAGCGGGCACCGAGCAGGATCGTGGTGAGGACGACGATGCTGCACGACCACGCGGCGCGGGTGAGATCTGCCAGCAGCCGGCCGACGACCGTGGCCCAGGCGGGCGTCCCGGTGGCGCGGATGCGGTCGTGGATGCCGTTTTCGGCGTCACGCGTAATCGCCAAGGAGGAGCCCCCGGCGGCGAACACAATCGCCTGAATAACGCCGGCGGGCAGGAGGAAGGCGGCGTAATCGATGCCGAGTTCCGTCGAAGCCTTGGCGAAGGTGGCGTAAAAGATGACCATGAACAGGCTGGGTATTGCCACGGCGGAAACCATTACGGCCTTGTTGCGGACGGTGCGCAGGACATTGCGGTGCCACGAGGCAGCGACTGCTCCGAGCGCGTTCACTGGGAGCCTCCACCGGTGTGGGGAGCCTGCTGCGCGATGTCGCCGGACCCGGCGATAGCGAAGTAGACATCGTCCAAGGAGGGCGGAACCAAGGAGACGTCCGCGACCGAGGTGTCGTCGCCATCCCACAAGGCCAGCGCCCGGACTAGGGTGCGGTGGCCATCGGGCGCATCGACGCGCAATACGGTGTCCTCTTGGCGGCAGTCGATGCGGTGTTCTTGCAAGGTGTGGGTGAGGCGTGCGGCATCGTCCGGGCTAGACATCGTGATGAGGCACACCGTGGTGCCATAGCGGTCCTTGAGCTCGGCGGGGGTGCCTTCGTCGAGCACCTTGCCTCCGGCGAGCACGGCGACGCGGTCTGCGAGCTGGTCAGCTTCTTCCAGGTATTGGGTAGTAAGCAGGATCGAGGTGCCGTCGGCCGCCAGCCCGCGGACGGTATCCCACACGGAGCTGCGCGCGGCGGGGTCGAGGCCCGTGGTCGGCTCGTCGAGGAACAGCAGCGCGGGCGGGACAGTGAGGGAGGCGGCGATATCTAACCGCCGGCGCATGCCGCCCGAGTATGCCGAAACCAGGCGGTCGGCGGCGCCAACCAGATCGAAGCGCTCAAGAAGTTCCGCGGCGCGGGCCTTCGCATCGCTAGCTTTAAGCCCTGCCAGGCGGCCAAAGAAGATGAGGTTTTCCTTGCCGGTAAGCTCCTCATCCACTGCGGCGTATTGCCCGGTCAGCGCGATGGAAGCGCGCACCTTGGAAGGATCCGTGGCTAAGTTGTGGCCATCGATGATGGCGGTTCCGCCCGTGGCGGGCAGCAGCGTGGAAAGGACATTGACCAAGGTTGTCTTGCCGGCACCATTGGCGCCTAGGACGGCGAGGATGCCCCCGCGCGGAATGGCGAGGGTCACACCGCGCAGGATTTCCGTTCGCTTCTTGACTTTTCCCAGGCTACATCGCAGATCTTGGACATCAAGCACCAGGTCGCGGCCTTTTGCGTGGGCGCTGGTTGAGGGGACTGCGGTGGCGCTGGGGTCACCGCTAGCGGTTGCCGTGGTGGGGTTTTCTTTCATGATTCATCCCTGGATATACGTCAACGGTCTATTAGACGGCGCACCGATTCTCCTACCGCAGAAGGAAAACCGATTATTGCCCGCGAACGATGGATTGTGGTCCACGGAGCAAGCGCCTGGGGTAGTGCCAACTAATCCTTAGAAAATGATGTATGTCTAGCGGCACCGGGTCGTGCACAGCGCCCCGCAGGAGAGGGCTGCACAGGTTGGCTGATCGGCGGCGACGCTGCAGGTTGCTGCAAAGTTGAGCATACCATAATTAGGCATGGCATGCTTGACAATTAAGTCGAAGGCCTGTAAGCCACCAAGTGTGAGCTAAGAATCTGGGTATTCCGACTAGTCAGGGTCAAACCGCGTGGCTGACCGTAATTCGTATTGTGGCTCGCGCCTCTCAAGCACAAAGGAGTATCCATGGATTCTCGAGAGCAAATCGAAGATAAGATTCTCTGCGGTCAGCCCTTCCGCCCTATTGAGGACCCGGATCTCTATTACGAGATGATGGAGGCGGCGGAGAAGTGTCACGATCTCAACCAGCTTCGTCCACTTCAAACAGCGGAGAAGCAGGCAGTGATGGCAGACCTGCTTGGTGAACTGGGGGAGCGCTTAATGGTTTTCCTGCCATTTCATGTCCAATATGGCTCGAAAATCAAGGTCGGAGATGGCGTGACCTTCAATCGAGGAACGACGGTACTTGATATGGCCCCGGTGACATTTGGCAATGAGGTCATGGTTGGTCCATGGTGTTCCTTCTTTGCTGGCAATCACGCCTTAGACCCCGTAGAGCGGCAATACATGGTGTGTACCGGGGGTGCGATCACCATACAAGACCATGTGTGGCTTGGTGGCAATTGCACGGTAACTGCGGGTGTCACGATTGGGCATGGTGCAGTAATTGGTGCTGGCAGTGTTGTGACAAGAGATATTCCGCCCATGGTACTCGCAGCCGGTAATCCGTGCCGAGTCATTCGTGATATTGGCCCGGAAGATAAGCTCATGGGGGAGTCTTGGGTTCCTGAGTGGCCTAGTTGGATTACGGATTGAGACGGCTGTGAAAGTTCTCGCGGTCGTCCTGGGTTCTGAGGGTGATGTGCTGCCATTTGCGCACCTTGGTGTCGCACTTCGAGATCGTGGCCACCAGTTTGTTTTGGCTGGGTTTAGCGAATTCGGCGGGAGTTTTCGTGCAAACGGGGTGGACTACATCGAGTTACCCGGTGATTACCGGGCGTTAATGAAGCGCCTTTTGGGCGATAGTAAAGGCATGATGGACACTGTCTTAGGTATCCGTGAGATGATATCTGACGCCCACGTTTTCGATGTGTTAGAGCATGCCATGGATGGCGTTGACGTGGTCATGTACACCCAATTCAGTGAAGTTGCTCGGTTGTTAGGGGCTGCACGCGGAGTCCCCAGCGTTCGGGTGCAGGTTTTCCCTACCGAACCCTGCCTCCGTTACAGCCTCGTGGATCCGCGAAAACTGGACGGCTCTGTCGGAGCTCTGGTCACCCACTGGATGTCCAATACTCTGATGGCTTGGGCGATGCGCCCAGTGATAGCGGCATGGCGCCGTAGGTTGGGGCTGCGTCAGCGAGCGCTCTCCTCTCCACCAACCACGATCTACCAATTCAGTCCCGCGTTGAGTCCGCCGGCGCCGGAATGGAAAAACCACATTCACGTCACTGGCGAGTGGCTTGACCCGCACCACAGTGAACTCGCCCTAGACCCAGCAGTCGAGGAGTTTGTGGCTGCCGGCTCGGCCCCGGTTCTGGCAAGCTTTGGGAGTATGGTCTCAGATCGCGTTTATGACCTTCAACGATGGACTCGAGACGCGTGCATCGAGCATGGTCTGCGGGCGATAATCGTCGATCCCGATCATGAGCCTGGTGTGAGAGAAGGAATCCTCACCGTCGCCCGGGTCCCGTTCGCGACTGTGCTTCCGTGGTGCCGTGCAGGCATCTGCCACGGCTCACTGGGCACCACCGGGGCGATCCTGCGCGCCGGCAAGCCGTGCCTTGCGGTTGCATTCGGTGGTGACCAACACTTCCATGCCAACGCAGTTTGTCGAAACGGTGCCGGGCCGAACTATATTGACGCCCAGCGAGGCGAACTGAGTGCCCAGTCCCTGGCCGCCGGAATTGCCGATTTGGTAAGTGGAGCATACGACTCCGCAGCCCGCAGGATGCCCGAGTTGCTTGCCACAGACCCGGGTACCGTCGCAGCAGTAGAAATCGTGCTTAATCAGTCCGACCTAGCGAAAGGCGAAAAATGACAGAAATCAGCTGCGAGGGAGTCTTTCCGTTTGTGGCCGGACATCGCACTGGAACCCTCTTGTTTTGCTTCCATCACGCAGGAGGCAGCGCTTCCGTCTATCGTGGATGGGTGGGGGTCAACCCAAGCATTGACGTGGTGCCGGTGGAGCTTCCCGGAAAGGCAACCCGTCGCCGAGAGAAATGGGTAAGCGACTTTGACAAGCTCGCCGATATGTGCGCAACCGAGATAGTAGATCTGGCGGCGGGCGCGCCGATTGCGTTGTACGGCCACTCCATGGGGGCAGCGCTGGCCTACCAGGTTGCTGCCTGCCTGCAGCAGATGCATCGGCCCACTATACCGGAAGCCGTGGTGGTGGCCGCACGGCAGGCGCCCGGAGAAACCGTGCCTGGGGAATACCACTCGTCAATGGGGTTCGGTGCGCTGCGCAGGGAGTTTGAGAAGGTAGGTGGCACACCACCTGAGATCCTTGCCAATGATGATGTGATGAAGCTGCTGCTCGCTGACATTCGTCGCGATTATGTGTTACACGAGGGCTTTCACCATGCAACCACGGTGCTTCGCTCTCCTGTGCTGGCATTGGCGGGGGATAGCGACCCAGCTGTCAGCCCAGAGATGCTTTCCCGGTGGGAAAATTTTACCAGCGGTAGTTTTGAACTGAAGGTCCTGCCGGGTGGGCATTTCTTCCCGCTCGATACTGGAACCGAGTTCCTCGACCTGCTTGCCGGTTTTCTAGCGGGAATTACTGGGAACACTGCCTGGTTAGCGCGGAACAATGCGTGATTGTGACTGTTAAGTAAAGAGGCCCCGATGACCGAACAAAAACCACCCATTACATTTAGGCAAATATCTCAACCTGCCCACCGGCAGATCACGGTGTCGCTGCTATTGGCGGTGCTGGCGGCGGTTTTGTCGCTGGTGCCGGTAATCGTGCTGGTTGAGCTGGTGCGCACCGTAATGCTGTCCTTCCAGGGAGAGCCGATAGATGCGTCAAAGCTGTGGCTGCTAGTCGCGGCGCTCATGGTGGCCACCGTCCTACATGGACAGGCAACCGTGAAGAGTCTCCAGGTAAGCCACCAGGCCGACGGCCTTTTGGGCGAGCACTTACGCCAGCAGCAGATTACCAAGCTGGGTAGGCTCCCGCTGTCTTGGTTTACGCGGACACCTTCGGGGACTGTGAAAACCTACATCGAAGACGACGTCACCAAGATCCACCAGCTCATCGCCCACGCGCCGCACGATTATTCGGCCGGTGTACTCGTACCGCTATTGAGCCTGGGATACATGTTCGTGGTGGACTGGCGGATAGGCCTGCTGGGCCTGGTACCACTGCTGTTGGCAGTGGCCACCATGCCGTTTATGATGCGCGAGTTTCAAGAAAAGGCGGAGAAATTTAAGTCCAGCCAGAAGCAGCTAGACGCCGCCGTCGTAGAGTTGGTGCGCGGCATCCCGGTTATCAAGGTGTTTGTTCCGGAAGGCTACGACGAGAGCATTTTCCTTAGTCGTTCCCGGAGTTTTGGTGGGTTCTATCGCGAGTGGTTGCACGCCACCGTACACCCCACCGCTTTGATGAAGATCTTCACCTCCACCGGGTTTGGCCTGCTGGTGGTAGCCGCGGCCAGCCCGTGGCTCATCACGTCTGCGGGCGTACCAGTGGCCGATGTGCTGGCAGCGTTTTTGTTCATCAACAACATCGCCGCGCCTCTGCTTATGCTTTCGCGCACTAACATCATGTTTTCGGAGGCGAAGGCTGCCGCGGCGGATCTCACCGAGTTCTTCAACATCCCGGTATTGCCGCCCGCTGCTGGCGGCAGGGAGCCTGCAAACGCCGGAATTGAGTTGAAAGATTTAAGCTTCTCCTACGTGCCGGACACCCCGGTGCTTTCCGGCATTAACCAAGAACTTACCGCCGGCAGCATCACTGCGGTGGTGGGACCTTCCGGCTCGGGGAAGTCCACGTTAGCCGCGCTCATCCCCCGGCTATTAGACCCCACGGAGGGGTCGGTGCGCATTGGTGGCGTCCCTAGTACTGATCTCCGATCTGACCAGCTCTACCGTAGGGTAGGGTTCGTCTTCCAGGACCCTTACCTTATGCGGATGAGCGTGCGGGATAACATTCGCCTCGCTCACCCGGAGGCCACCGACGCAGACGTGGTTCGCGCCGCCCGCGCCGCCCAGATTCATGAGCGCATTACCCATCTGCCGCGCGGCTACGACTCGGTGGTGGGAGAGGACGCGCAGCTTTCCGGTGGCGAGCAGCAGCGGCTGGCTATTGCCCGGTCCATCTTGCTCGACGCGCCGATCCTCGTGTTGGATGAGGCCACCGCTTTTGCGGATCCGGACTCCGAGGCCGCGATCCAGCGGGCCATTACCGAGCTGGTGGCCGGGCGCACGCTAGTAGTTATCGCACACCGGCTCCACACGATCACCGGCGCTGACCGGATCCTCATGCTGGAAAACGGTGAGGTCACCGAAGCAGGCACTCACGAAGAGTTAGTGGCGGCAGGCAAGGGCTACGCCACGATGTGGGCACGCTACCAAACCGCGCAGGCGGGCATCCAAGGGGAGGAAAAATAATGATCCGCACGCTCTATTCACTGGGCAGTCCGGCTGATCGTCGCCGTCTGGTGCTGGTCCTTACGCTAATTGGGATTTCCGCGGTGGCGTTGGCCATTGGCCTTATCCTCATTGCACTGTTTTTGGACACGCTGTTTAGCGAAGATCCCGCGCAGGCCGCAGCATGGTTGCCCTGGATCATTATCTCCGTCCTCGTCTACGCCGCCGCAGACTGGCCCACTGAGGTTATTGCCCAGGACCTGGGGCATGATTACGTGCTGCGCATCCACCGGCTTATCGCCGATCGCACGGCACAGCTACCCCTGGGCTATTTTGAAGAAGATCGCGCCGGCCAGATCGGTGTTGTAGCCACCAGCGGTGCGCTGTTTGCCGCTAACGCGCCGGCAATGATGCTGCGGCCCATGCTGCACGGTGCTGCCTCGGCCGGTTTGGCTTGCGTGTTTCTCATCGCCGTGGACTGGCGGCTGGGGCTGGTTACCGTTGCAGTGGCTGCCGTGGTGTGGTTCGCCTATAACCGCCTAATGCGGCAGTACCGCGTGGCAGAGCGCCAGAAGGGCGAGCGCAACGAGCACGGCGCCGCGGAGGTGCTGGAGTTCGCCCAGGTGCAGCCGGTGCTGCGCATGGCTGGGCCGGATTCGCTGGGGGAGCGCGCCGTGCGCGCCTCGATTCGAGAGCAGCTTAGCGCCCAGCAGCACACCCAGAAGACAGGTGAGATGATCATGGGTCGTCTGGCTTTAATCATCATGGTCGGTACCGTGGTCATTGATGCCCTGGCCACCGTGCTACTTCTCAACCACTGGCTAGAAGCAGGCACCTACATTGGCGTCATTGTGTTGGTGTTCATCCTGGCTCGCGTTGCTATGTCGGGCATACCCTACGGCGAGGGCTTGGAATCCGCGCGCAATACCTTAGATGAGATCCAAAAGATCCTCGATGCGCGGGTGTTGCCGGAGCCTGCGGTTCCGGCGGCGCCACGCGACTATGGCATCGAGTTCGATGGGGTGGGCTTTGGCTACGAACCCAACACCCCAGTGGTCCGCGACGTGAGTTTCCGCGTGGCGCCCGGAACTACTACTGCGTTGGTGGGTCCCAGCGGCTGCGGCAAGAGCACCTTGCTAAAACTTGCGGCACGCTTCTATGACGTTGACCAGGGGACCATCCGTATCGGTGGTGTGGATATTCGCGATCTTGGCTCCCGGGCGGTGTTGGATTCGCTGGCTATGGTGTTCCAATACGTGTACCTCTTCGAGGACACACTGTATGAAAACATCCGCCTGGGCTGCCACAATGCAACGCGGGAGGAGGTGCTCCGCGCAGCGGAGTTGGCCGGTGTCACCGAGATTGCCCGGCAGCTGCCGCAGGGGTTTGACACCCTGATTAGCGAGGGCGGGCAGAATCTCTCCGGTGGTGAGCGTCAGCGTGTCTCCATCGCTCGTGCGCTACTGAAGGACGCGCGGATCGTGCTGCTTGATGAGGCGACTAGCTCTCTAGACGTGCAGAATGAGCACCTTGTGATGCGCGGTATGAAAACGCTTTCTGCCGAGCGCACCATCGTCGTCATTGCGCACCGGCTGCACACCATCCGCGACGCGGACCAGATTGTGATGATGAGTCCCTCCGGCACCGTGGAGTCTATCGGCAACCACGAGGAACTCATGGAGAGTTCCCCACGCTACCGCAGCTTCTGGGGTGAAAAGAGCGACGCCACCAGCTGGAAGCTGTAGGGACTAGCTGTCGCGGCCGCGTAGATACCGCACCGTGCGCGCCAGTGCGAGATCATCGCACGGTTCGCAGGCGGTAAGGCGGCCTTTTTCCACGCGCAGGAGAAGATCGCAGCACCGCGCCACCAGCTCCATGTCATGGGTTACTACCAAAACGGTCTTGCCCTGCCGGGCTAGGGCGTCTAGCAGGTGGGCCACCCGGTGCATGCGGCACAGGTCCAGCCCGCTGGTGGGTTCATCGAAGACGATTACCTCGCGCTCACTTAGGACTGCTGAGGCGATGGCCACGCGCTGGCGTTCGCCGCCCGAAAGCGACATCGGGTGCCGGGCCCGCTTGTCCGCGAGATCAAGTGCACCAAGCACCTCGGTAAGGCGCGCTTCGTTTTTCCCATCCGGTCCACTGGTGCCGATGATTACGTCGGACTCCACGCTCTCCCCGAAAAGCTGGTGGTTTACGTCCTGCATTACTAAATAGGACTGGCGCAGGCGCTGCCGGGGACCCGAGAGCGAGCGGTTATTGATGTCCACCACGCCGGTGGCCTTAGATTCCAGGCCAGTCAGAACGCGCACAAAGGTAGATTTTCCGGCCCCGTTGCGTCCTACCACGCCGATGACTTGTCCTTGCGGCAACTCCGTGTGGCTGATGCTCAGGGATGGCTCTGTAGCCTTGGGGTAGGTGAACTGTAGCTTTTTGAGCACCATCGTGCCACTTGAAGGGCGTGGCTCGCGGGTCACCTCGGGGACCTGCTGCGCTGAGCGCAAGCCCATGCGGTACAGTTCGGCCTTGTCTAGGGTGCGAAACTCCGAGCCGCTGAGATCATGAGCGATCTGCCCGTCCTGCATAACCAGCACTCGGTCCACGATGTCAACTAGGTAGGAAAGCCGATGCTCAGCGATCAGGACGGTGCGGCCCTGTGTCTTCCACTGCGCGACGATGCGGCGCAGCTCATCGACGGCGGCGAGGTCGAGATTTGATGATGGTTCGTCTAGTAGTAGTACCTGTGGGTGCATCGCGGCCACTGAAGCGCATGCTATTTTTTGTTTCTGGCCGCCGGAAAGTGTGAACAGGTGCCGGTCGAGGAGATGAACCATGCCGAAATCTGCGGAAAGTTCCCCAATACGCTGTCGAATCTCGTTGGGCGCCACGCCGAGGTTTTCGCAGCCAAAGGCGAGTTCGCTGGCTACTTCCAGCGTGAAAAATTGCGACTTGGGGTTTTGGAACACTGAGCCTACGCGTTCGGCGATGTCGTGTGGGTGGGCATGAGTGATGTCTTCGTCGTCCAGCAGCACCTCCCCCGAAATCTGGGCGTCGCAGAACGTGTGCGCCACGCCGTTTATCAGGCGTAGCAGGCTGGACTTACCGCAGCCTGATTCGCCACACACTAGAACTAGTTCGCCCTTCGCCACGGTGAGATTTACGTGGTGCAGCACCGGCTCCGCTGTGTTTTGACCATAGGATAGTGACACATCGTGCAGCTTTATCACGGCAGCATCACTATATTTACCAGTAGTAGGATCAGGGACACGACGAGCACGCTTATGACTATTGCGTCGCCTACGCGGAAGCCTATCTCGCACAGCGTGGTTCGTCGGCGAGGCGAGCCCAATCCGCGGGTCACTGCAGACATAGCCAGCTCGTTGCCGATGCTCACAACGGACGCCAACAGTGGCACAAAGCGGTATTCGAGCATAGCGATCGGGTTGCGCAGGCCCGAGATGCCACGCATCTGCATGGCGGTGCGGATATCGCGGTATTCCTCGAGAATCGTCGGGAAGAACCGGAACATGATGGACGTGGGGATGGTCAGGGCGTCGGGGCTCCGCATGCGCTGCATCGCGGCCATGAATTCGCTGGCCGAGACGGTGCGTAGTAGGTACCAGCAGCACGTGATGCCAGGGAGGATGAGCGAAAGCCCTGCGAACCACGTAGCGCACACGTCCACGATGATGTGGCGCTCGGGCAGGGCCTGTACCACCACCGCAGGAAAGCCGGCGAGCACCGCGAAGGTGAGTGCGTATCGCAGTGCAGCGGCCACCATGCCGGAGGCGAGGAAAAGTGCCCCGGGAACGGCAATGAGCATCCACCGGGCGGTGCTGCCCAGCGCCCCACTGGACCCGGCCGGTGAGATGAGCACCGAGGACACCACGAGGATGACCAGCACCGTGGTGCGTGGGTCCAGATGGAGTCCCGCTGTGTGCGTGCCTGATCCGGGCAAAGTGGGCGACATCAGGCGATTCCTGCTCGCTGGAAGTGCTTGGTGAAGATGCGCCGGCCGAGGATCCCGCCGAGGATCCCGCAGACGAAGGTTACTATCACAATGATGAGGAATAGCCAAGTCATCTGGCCAATAGAGGTGAGGCCATCCGCGAAACTAGCACCATATTTGGTCTGCATGCCGCTGCTCTCTATGTAGCGCCGAGTGGTGAAGAAAAGCGGAATATATGATGCGGTGGGTGACACTGCTATAAAGGCATAGGCGATCACACTGTGTATTGCGCTCGTATACTTGCCGGCGCGCAAAATTAACTCGGCAAACACGGCCATGACCAAGCTGAGCAGCAGTGGCCATATGCCTAAACCAAGCAGCAGGCTGGCGAGGCCGCTGAGAAGAAGGAATATGAAGACCATGCCGGGCTTGTGCACCTTGGCCAAGAACAGCATCATCGGGATGCCCAGGATGAGGGCCTGAACGCTGGTGATCATCACGTAGGTGATGGGGGTGATGCCGATGAAGGCGATGACCACGCCGGCTACCAAGTTGATGACGAAGAAGATGCCGATGTTCATCAGGTCGGTGATGTTCAGCCGTCCTGCTTTTGCATCTTTCGGGGTGGTGTGGGGAGTACTGGGCATGATGTTTCCTTTTAGATTAGGCTGCTTGTGCGTAGCACTGGGTTGGGGGCAAGTGGCTTGTCAGGTGAGTGAAACAGGTGTGGCATGAACTCTAAATTTCGCCTTCTTCTACGTCGCTGCCGACGATGTCGGCGATCAGGTCGGACAATTCTCGGACCGTTGGATGGTTGAATACGTCACGTATGGAGATCTCTACTGACATTTCTCGACGAATCGAGTTAGTAAGCCGCACGGCCGTGAGCGAGTCGGCACCGATGGTGAAGAAGTCATCGTCGATGCTGATCTCCTTGGGCCCGAGGAGTTCTTGCAAGATGGTAATGATACCCGAATCTCGGTGATTACGAGAGCGTTCCCTTGTTTGTGGTTGTTCAAAGGTTTTTCCTTCTAAACTCTTGCGATCAATCTTGCCGTTCCAAGACCGTGGTAGCCCATCAATGCGTGATATCACGCGTGGACGCATATAGGCAGGGAGAGACTCGGCGAGGTGGTTATTGAGTGCTGCCATGTTAAAGCCCTCATGCGTAACAACGTAGAGAACAATGCCATGGTCGTTGACAGCGACGCAATCGCGGAGTTCGTTGAATTTTCGTGCTGTTGACTCGATCTCACCGAGTTCGATGCGGTAGCCGTTGACCTTAACCTGACCGTCCTCGCGCCCCAGGAAGATGATGTGACCAAGGTGATTGTAGAGGGCCTTGTCGCCCGTGCGGTACATTCGTTCGCCGGTGCGGGGGTGGGTGATGAATGATGCTGCGGTCTTCTCTGGGTCCTTCCAGTACCCCATGGCCAGGCCACGTCCGGCAATGTAAAGGTCTCCCGGCACATGCGTGGGTCGGGGGTTCAGGGCCTCATCGAGGATGTACATTCGCTGATTTGCCAGCGGCGTTCCATAGGGAATGCTGGTACGCGAGGCATCATCGACGCCTACCTCGTACCAGTTTGACCATATCGATGCCTCGGTAGCACCCCCAGCAGCGAAAACTGTGCAGTCCCGGAAGAGGGTGCTGACCTGGTAAGCGATATTTACAGGTATCCAATCTCCGCTGAGTAGTGCCGACCGTACGGAGGAACCAATGAGGCTCCGTTCGCGGAGGTGTTCCACGTACATCGAAAAAAGTGCTGGCACAGAGTTCCACAGCGTCACCGAGTGCGTAGTTACGGCATCTGCCCAGCACTGCGGATCACGTTTGTCTGCTGGAGATGGCAACACCAAGGTAGCACCCCGCGCGAACATCCCGAAGATGTCGTATACCGATAGATCGAAGTTTAGCTCTGAAATCCCCAATATCCGGTCGGTCGGAGTCACCCCGAGGCGTTCGTTGACGGGCCCGGTGGTGGTGTTGATGGTGTCTTTGGCTA
>NZ_KV799271.1:0-1751 GCF_001809885.1 Corynebacterium sp. HMSC058E07 | reverse complement strand
CCGGTGGTGGTGTTGATGGTGTCTTTGGCTACACGTCGGCCGAGACCATCGTAGGTGTAGCGGTAGCCGGTGTTTGGTTCATCGGAGGAGGTAAAGCCGATGGGTTGTTCACCGGTGGCGTAGAAGAAGTGATGCACCAATGGTTTCTTACCCAGGCGTTTGGTCACGGTGCGGGTGATACGGCCTGCATCATCGTAGGTGTAGGTAGTCCGGCCGACTTTGACCGGCAGTGTGTTGTGGTAGTCGATTGCCCCGTCGGTGGCTTGACAGTGCTTGTGGCTTTTAGGTGAAGTGACCCAGGTTTTGTTCCGTGTGAGTAGATGGGAAAATCTGGAATATGCCAAGAAAATTTGACCAGGATGCCAAGGACCGTGTGGTCCGTCTCGTGGAAGACTGCATCTTGGCGGAAAATATGTCGATGCAAGCCGCGTGCCAGGCAGTAGCCCCAAAGCTGGGCGTCTCGTGGCACACGGCGAGGCAATGGACGCAGGCCGCTCGTCGCGAAGGACGTGTTGTGGAATCAATGCCCAAGGACCTTGCTGCAGAAAACGCACGGTTGCGTCGAGAGAATCAAGAGCTGCGGGACACCAATGAGTTGTTGAAAGCCGCCTCAGCTTTTTTCGCATCCGAACTCGACCCACAACGTCGGAAATGATCCGATTCATCGATGAGCATCGGAATCGTTTCTCAGTCGAGTTCATCTGCCAGACGTTAAACACGCATCGCGAAGGCGGTTTTCTTAGCTCGCGTGGATACCGCCAATCCAAGGCACGGGGCTTAAGCTCCCGCGCTTTTCGCGACGCTGCCCTAGTAGAGCGCATTACCGAAGTTCATAAACAAAACTACGGTGTCTACGGGATTCGCAAAATGTGGCGCGTGCTGCGCCGCCAGGGCATTGACATTGGACGCGAGCAAACAGCCCGGCTGATGCGCAGTGCTGGACTGTCCGGCAAGGGCAAAGGTGGGGCACCAATCACAACGCGCAAACCCAAGGGTCCGGATCATCGCCCTGACTTGGTAAAACGTGAGTTTAAGGCCCCTGGCCCTAATCGGCTGTGGGTGGCGGACATTACCTACGTGCGCACCCGAAAAGGCTTTGTGTACACCGCGTTCGTGACCGATGTATTCTCCCGGAGGATCGTCGGATGGGCGCTGTCCGATTCGATGCGCACCGAAGCCTTGCCGCTGCAGGCGTTGAACCAGGCAATCGTGTGCGCTAAGGAAACAACGGGCTTGATTCACCATTCAGACCACGGCTCACAATATGTGAGCATCGTCTACAACGAGCGCTTGGCTGAGCACGGTATCGCAGCGTCCACTGGGACGGTGGGCGACTCCTATGACAATGCTTTGGCTGAGAACGTCAACGGCTCCTACAAGAATGAGCTGATTCATAGGCGAACGTGGGCCGATGTCGTCGACGTGGAAATCGCGACGTTCGAGTGGGTGAATTGGTGGAACGAGTCAAGGCTCCACCAGAGCCTGGGCTACCGCACGCCGGCTGAAGTCGAAACCGAATTTTGGGAACACCACCCCAGTCGAGAAATAATGGAAATCAAGGCACAAGCCTAGGAACAAAACCCGGGACACTTCAATGTTCCCGTCGAGGTTGTAGGTGTAGGTCCAGGTGTGGCCGTCGGCGTTGGTGATGGCCACGGGTTGCATTTGGGTGTTGTAGGTGATGGTTGTAGTCGCACCGGTGGCGTCGGTGGTGGTGGCGGGTTTGTCGAAGACGGTGTAGGTGGTTGTCG
>NZ_KV799270.1:0-376 GCF_001809885.1 Corynebacterium sp. HMSC058E07 | reverse complement strand
CGGTACAATTCTGAACATCCGCACTCGGTGTTGGGCTATCTCAGCCCGGGCAGGTATGCAGAGAATTGGAAGAAAAAGCAGCAGGCAGTCGCTTAAGCCTACTGAACCTAATTCTCAGACCACCCCAGCATGGGTATCAATCCTCGGGTGATAGCGATCAAGAATTTGGTGCATAGCCGGTGTTGAGGTGTTCAAGCTGAATATATGCAGGCAGGAAACCAGTAACGGGATGATACCCAGTCGCCGTGACCCACGCTGAAACGTCGGTTATTTGGTTAGCATCGATAACCTCGCACGTGACATGTGGACCGATAGAGTTTTCGGCAAGAACCGCATTCACTGCGAGGGACAATTCCTGATTGACGGCCACTCTGTC
>NZ_KV799269.1:3463-6735 GCF_001809885.1 Corynebacterium sp. HMSC058E07 | reverse complement strand
ACCTGCACAAACAGAATAGTTATATTCTAAGAGCTGGAATTTGGGACAATCCCCTCCCCGCCAAGCCCCCGAAAGGCCGGTTTCCAGACAATTCCCGAATAAGAGGCTCAATTTCACACCCCTACTCAGGTATCCCCCGCCCCCGTTTAGCCTGTCTATGAGCCTTACAGAGCTTCGACCTCGCGGCCACCTCAGCCAAAAAAGTGTACAAACTTACGCTCGCGAACCGCATCGGCACATCTTCAAAGGGGCATTGTCCCAAATCTTCGAGTTATTGAAAGTAGCGGGTCTACAGCAAAAAATCGGGAGCCTCTGACCTGCACAAACAGAATAGTTATATTCTAAGACGTGGAATTTGGGACAACACCCTCCGAAACTGTCCGCATTTGTGGCTCCGGGGGACGTCAGGCGCCGGTCAGTGCCCGGTCAGACGCGGACCGGCGCCCGGCCACGTGGGGTTTCAGCCACGGACCGGGGCGGGACAACGTCAGGGGCAGGCAGCGCAGCCGGGGCGGGACAACGTCAGGGGCAGGCAGCACAGCCGGGGTGCCGGTCAGGCCCCCGGCGCACCCCAGGGTGCCGGTCAGACCCCCGGCGCAGCCGGGGTACGGTCAGGCGCGGCGCCGGCCAAACCAGCCCAGCGCGATCGCCAGCACCAGCCCGGCCGCAGCCACCGCAAGGTACCGCCCGACGTAATCGGCGCTGGTCTGCGGAGTTTTCGGCGGGGCGGGAGTAGTGTCCGCTGTCAGTACGCTCGACGTGTCACGTCCGCTGGTGATGTCCTGGATCCAGGACTTGGCGTCCGAAAGGGTGGTGATGGCCGCAGTCGGCGATGGCAGGTCCGGGTCTCCGTTGGCCGTGCCCGCGGTGGCGAGGCCCGCGAGCTTGCCGCCGACGAAGAACGGCGCGCCCGAGTCGCCGCCCTGCATTGCGGCGCGCGTGAGGGACTCTGCCTCGAGGATGCCGCCGACGATCTTTGGCATGACGCCACCCTCCCCATCCGCGGCAACCTCACCGCCGCCCATGGCGATGTCGGCGGGGACGGACTCCACGCCATCGGGGCTGGGAGCTTCAGCGCTGGCGGCAGCGCCGGGGGCGGGGGATCCGGGCTCCGGCATGGAGCCGTCGCCGCGGAGGATCTGCGGCGCACCCGCGCCGCCGGAACCGCCGGGGGCGGGGATGGATTCCGTGCCGCCCTCAACGTGCGGCGCACCGGCACCCGAGCTTTCACCGTCACCCGCGCCAGCACCCGCGCCACCGCCGGCGCCCGGCCCAGCGAGAATCTCCCGCACTCGCATCCGTGCCACAGGCAGCTGCCCCTTGCGCGCCATCAGCGAGCTGCTACTCCAGCCGTAAAGATTCCCCTCGTCGCCCTGGGCGGGCATACTATCGGCCAGCTTTGCCGGCTCGACCCCCTCGACGGGTCGGGTGAGGTGCAAGAGGCCGGCGTCCATAACAGGCGACAGGGACCACGAATCAGCGTCGTACACAGTGCCTGCGATGCGCGCCTGCGTGCCCTCGTTGGCGACGGACTCCAGGCAGTGGCGCGCGGTCAGGACCCACTGCGGCGCGACGAGCGTGCCCGTGCAGTCTCCGAAGTTGCCCACACGGCCAATCCGCAGCGAGGCGACAGTCCGCGATTCCGCGTTGTCGGGTGCGTGCTCGCCGTACTCCATGGCGCTGGCCGGGGCGACGCACGCGCCGCTCAGGGCTGCTACAGCCGCGACGGCTGCTGCTCTAGAGGCTAGTTTCTTCATGTTCGTCCTCATGCTCGTTCTCCCGCGATCAGTCGGACAGTCTGCGCGACGCATCGTTCCGCCGGCCCCTGCCCTGCAAACAACTTCTTCGCCGGCCCGCTGGCCAGCTTCTTCCACACCCACGCGAACACCAGGAACGCCGCGATAAACGCCGCCGCCCACAGGTCGGAGTGCAGGGACACGTGCGTCTGCCACCACAGGGCCGTCAGCACGTGCAGGATGTACACCGTCAGCGCCATGGAACCCAGCGCAACCAGCGGATTCCCCGCGCGCACGTGGCGCCCGACGATCATGCACAGGTGCAGCACGATGGCGGCGACGGCGATGGAAAGCACGATCTCGCCCAGCACGCCCGTGTGCCCGGTCGCGCGCGCCCACCCGGGCAGGTCGGTCTGGAATCGCAGGTAGAAGCCTGCTGCTGCGGCGAGGCACGCGATTGCGGTTGTTAACTTTTGGACGCCACCAGCCCCAGAGCCGTCCTTCCCCACGTACACGTCGAAGAGGATCATCCCGGCCAGGATGTACGCGACCCACGCGAGGTGGGGGTACGGAAGCGGAAGTTCCAGCGGGGCGTAGCGCCACGTGGCGGCGGCTGTGGCGATCAGCAGAAGCGCGGCCTTTGCGGCCGTCGGCAGTGGAGGTACCCAGGCGGTGGCGAGCATCGTCGCGCCGAGGACGACCAGCACGACCTGGATCTCCCCGCCAGCGGGCAGGAGTGCCAGGCCGATGAGGGTGATGATCGCGCCGCGGGCTGCAAGCTTCGCGATGGTCTGCGTTGGGGTGGCGGCGCGGCGGGTGGCGTTGTTCCAGATGAGCATCATGGTCACGCCTGCGATCACCGCGAACAGTGCGGCCGGAAGTCCCGACAGGATCACCTTCGCCTGCCACAGCGGGTGTCCCAGGTGCAGGTAGATCATTCCGAGGATTGCCAATCCGCGGGCGATATCCAGCCCGAGGATGCGCGGGCGCTTTTCCCCGCGGTCTGTGCTGCGGTCTGTGCTGCGGTCAGCGCTACGGGCTGCGTCGCGGCTTTCCCCGCGGTCAGCGTTTGCCGATCCGTCGGCGGCCGTTCCAGCGCTGCTGCTGGCGCCGTTACCAGCGGTTTCGTCTCCGCGTGCTTTCGCGGAGCTCTTAGAGGTAGGTGTTCTAACCACCCGGCTGTCTCCTTTTTCAGTTCTCAAATATCGAAGCAATCCGCATCGCGTCGGCGAGCGCACATTTTGTCATGCTGTCGCACAGTTCACGTACCAGCGCACAGTTCGCGTGCTCGCGCACACCGTCCGCGCACCAGCGCACAACCGGCGCGCCAACGCTCTTAAGCGGAACCATCGTCATTTCTAGCTCTCGAACATTGAATCCCCCTGCCCCGAAATTGTGAGCAGCCTGTAAGTTCCTCTTAAGTTTCCCCCACCCTGGCATCAACGAGCCTGAAACCCCACTTCACGGCGACTTTTCGCGCCACAATGGCACCCTCTCGACAGGACAATGTCCCAAATCTTCGAGTTATTGAAAGTA
>NZ_KV799269.1:0-3363 GCF_001809885.1 Corynebacterium sp. HMSC058E07 | reverse complement strand
CAAATCTTCGAGTTATTGAAAGTAGCGGGTCTGCAGCAAAAAATCGCGAGGCTCTGACCTGCGCAAACAGAATAGTTATATTCTAAGACGTGGAATTTGGGACATTCCCCTCCTCGCCCGGCTATCGAATCGCCCGATTGCCCGCGTCTCCCGAGTAAGAGGAATAAGAGATAGCAGTTCCCACCCTCGGCAGGTCGTGCCCACTCCTTGGCAGGTGGTGCTCGCCCCCTCGCCAACGCAAAGCCACGGGGGACAAACACAAGGCTCCGCGTCAATGCAAGAACCCCCGCGACCGGCGGGGAACCGCTGGTCACGGGGGAAATTTGTGCGCCCGGAGGGATTCGAACCCCCAACCTTCTGATCCGTAGTCAGATGCTCTATCCGTTGAGCTACGGGCGCATCATCGCCACCACAATGGGCTTGCGATTAGGTCTGCAAGGTTACCCCTGCAACGCAGATTTACTTTACACACCGCGGGCACAAAACAACAAATTCCTTCCTCACCTGCGCAAATGGAACCGCGGGCACCATGGGAACGGGGTGGTTCACCATGGGAACGGGGTGGTGCGCCGCGGGCGCAACGGGAATCACAACGAAAATCACAACGGGAAAGGCAACGGGGGAATCAGCACGAACGCGGGGATGAGGCGCAAACGCGGCGCGCGACGCGCGCCGGAAGGCTCAGCAGCCGAAGTGTGCGGGTGTGCGGAGGCGATCGCTCCGCGACCGCCGCTGTAGCCGCACACCAACTGCGGCGCGCACGCTACCGCATGCGCGCGGCAGTCGGGAAGACGCGCGCCGTGCTGACGCTCCGCGTGCGCACCCGCGCACGCTCTGCAAACCCCAACCAACACAAACCCCCGCAACCAGCGGAAAACCGCCGGTCACGGGGGAAATTTGTGCGCCCGGAGGGATTCGAACCCCCAACCTTCTGATCCGTAGTCAGATGCTCTATCCGTTGAGCTACGGGCGCTTGGGAACTTCGACAAAGCGCTTCACGCCGGCACAATCCCAGCGGACCACCACAGGCGCACCACACGCCCCACAACACTGTCCGCAGCTGTTAGCCCCGGAACCTCACCACAAGTAACCGGGCAGCTATGTGGGCAGCTCAGGCGTTCCACGCTCTGTCGAAGTTGCGGAGGCGACAGGATTTGAACCTGCGGTCCCCTAAGGGACAACTCCTTAGCAGGGAGCCCCATTCGGCCGCTCTGGCACGCCTCCGTACGTCGTATTATGGCGTACCGTTTCCAGTTTCCACAATCTCGACCGGATTTAGCCTACACAACCTGCCCACCTTCCCCAAAATCCCGCACAATCCCCGATCCGCTCCCCCATTTGCCCTAGCCACATCCCATCTGCCCTGCCACCGCACACTCCCCGATCCGCGGCCCCGTCCATCCCGCCAACTACACTGTGCAGTATGATTCGCCCCGATCTTTCCTCCCTGCCCGCATACGTCCCCGGCTCCACCCAGCCGGGCGCGCTGAAGTTGGCTTCCAACGAGTCTTCGCTGTCCCCGTTGCCTTCTGTAAGTGCCGTTATTAATGACGCCACCTCGCACCTCAACCGCTACCCCGACATGGCTTCGGGCGCGTTGCGTGGAAAGCTCGCGCAGTGGTTGGGCGTGGACCTCGACAATGTGGCGGTAGGAAACGGCAGTTCCGCCATCTGCCAGCAGCTGGTGCAGGCCACCTGTAAGGACGGCGATGAGGTTGTGTACGCCTGGCGGTCGTTCGAGGCATATCCGATCCTGTGCAAGATCGCCGGTGCGGTTGGGGTGGGTGTTCCGCTGAAGAGTGGGCGTCATGACCTCAAGGCAATGAGCGACGCGATCGGCGAGCGTACGCGCTTGGTTTTTGTGTGCAACCCGAATAATCCGACGGGCACGACGGTGAGCCGTGACGAGTTCCGCGAGTTTATGGGGCGCGTGCCTGTGGACGTGACGGTTGTGCTGGATGAGGCATATGTGGAGTACAACCGGGATGCGGAGTCTCCGGTGGCGCTGGAGGAGCTGCAGCGCTACCCGAACCTAGCGGTCTGCCGGACGTTCTCGAAGGCGTATGGGCTGGCGGGGCTGCGGCTGGGGTACCTGGTCGGGCCGGCGGAGCTGGTGGAGGCCGTGAATAAGGTGGGGATTCCTTTCGGCGTGAACGCACTGGCGCAGGCGGCGGGGATCGCGAGCGTGGAGGCTCAGGGCGAGCTGGCCGCGCGCGTGGACGCGACGGTGGCGGAGCGCGAGCGGGTGGAGGCGTACCTGGCTGGGGTTGCTCCGGCTGGAGCTGACGAGGCCGGGGCAGCCGAGCCGCTGACGTACCCGTCGCAGGCGAACTTTGTGTGGCTGAACGCGGGCGAGCGCGCGGAGGCGCTGGACGAGGCGCTGAAGCGCGAGGGTGTCATCGCGCGGTGCTTCGCGGGCGAGGGCGTGCGCGTGACGGTGACGACGCCGGAGGAGACGGATGTGCTGCTCCGCGCGCTGGATAGGGCTTTGCCGGCCGCTGAGCTGGTTAACGCCACGCAGGCCGACTAGCGCCGTGCATCCGGAGGATCCGACGCGCATTCCCGCCGTGGTGGAGCGTCTGCGCGCGGCGTGGGAGGCTCAGCCTTCGGTGCCGTTTGCGCAGTTGTGGGCTCAGTTGGAGTCGGTGGGCGTGGGCTTCAACGCCACCGACGCGGAGCTGGTGGAGGCGTGCGATGAGTTGTTGCGCCGTCACCCGTATTCTTTCGCCCCGGTCCTTCCTGGGGCGCTCTCTGGCGTGCCTAGTGACGCCCCTTCGGCCTCCCCTTCCCCGCGGACTGTCGTGGTGGAGACGGCCGATCCGGGGCCGGTGGTATCGCTGTCCGTGGAGCCGGGGGAGCCGCTGGGGTGGGCGGTTGTGCGCGGCCGGCGGGCGGGGGTTCAGCCGGTGGTGTGGCGTTTTCGGGCGGTGCGAGCGTGCCGGGCGGGGGCTCCTTTGGTGGTGGAGGATGCGGAGGGGTTTGTGCATCGTTTGGGCGTGGTGGAGCGTTTGACGTCTGCGAGGTTTGCGGTGGCAGCGGGGGAGAACGCGGCTGCGCTGGACGGCCTGCGGCGCGCGGAGTTGGGGGATCGGGAGTTTGTGGTGCGTTTTGAGGATGATTCGTGGGCGTTGGTGGGGCACGCTGTGTGGTGGTTTCGGGTGGGGCGACGCGCGGTGGATACGCGGAGGTTGAAGTGGGTGGGGTTTGAGTCTGGAATGCCAGGAGCCCCGCTCCTGGTGCGTACACCGGGAGCGGGGCTCGAGGAGTTGCCGATGGTCGCGGAGGTTTTCCGCGCCAGCTAGGCGGGGGAAGCTAGCCCTGGTGGGCTAGCTTTGTTATGTCCATAGGGTTTTTGGACATGGA
>NZ_KV799268.1:0-95780 GCF_001809885.1 Corynebacterium sp. HMSC058E07 | reverse complement strand
CAGCGGGCGTTCGCCGCGTTCAGCGCGAAGCGACCGTTCAACGCCGAAATAACCAACTGCGGGCCGGAAGTCTCTGCGATCTCGCTATCTATGTTCTGGGTCGTAATCTCGAAGTCGCCCGGCTCGTCGACCAGGTAGCCGATCTCCTTCAGGAACGCGGTGTACTCCTCCGGATCCTGAGCACCCTTGTGGTCTTCGTACCAAGCATCCATCTTCTTCTGCAGCTCGTCGCGAGTGTTCAGCAGCTCGCGGTTGCGCGGGGTGTACTCCTCGACGATCTTGCCGAAGCCATCCCAGAACTTCTCCTGCTCCTCGGCGGAATCCTTGCCAATGACAGGAAGTACCTCGGTGTTCACGAAGTCGTAAAGGGTCTTGGCAACCTGAAGGCCGCCGGCGGTTACACGCTCGGTCTGGGTCATGGTGACTCCTCACTTATTGGTCGATCTACCTATTCAAAGGTCTCTACTCACAAAGACTAGGTGACTTCCCTCACCATGGGCACGAAGTTGGTTATAGATCGCACTTTTCTCACCCCCACAGACGGGGACTTTCGGGCATGACTATTTCTCTTTTTCTTTTTGACGCCGCGTCTCATCCCGTGGCGCACCACACCTATAAGTCCAGCAAGAGAGCCAGATCACGTTCTAACCCTGGGGCGTCATTAAGAAACAGGAGGGAGAAAAACTTCACAAAATTAACAAAAAGAGTGACCACCCCCACACATAAATATCCGCCTGACCGGCATTGACGCGGTTATTTGGGTTGGTACTCTCATAGGCAGAGACACGAAACGCAGACTTCACCTAACGGTGACGTTAGGCCTCCGAGTGTGCGAATCGCTGTCCCCCCGCCAGGAACCCCCGGGCAGGGACCATGACATAACTCTCCCCTTAATTAGTAAGGAAGTGACCCCTACATGTCGAACGTCGGCAAGGCACGTACCGCTGAAGAAATCCAGAAGGACTGGGACGAGAACCCCCGCTGGGCTAACGTCGAGCGCGATTACACCGCAGAGCAGGTCGCTGAGCTGCAGGGCACCGTTGTTGAAGAGCACACCCTGGCACGCCGCGGCGCTGAGATCCTGTGGGAAGCAGTCAACAAGGATGACGACTCCTACATCAACGCCCTGGGCGCCCTGACCGGTAACCAGGCCGTTCAGCAGGTTCGCGCAGGCCTGAAGGCTGTTTACCTGTCCGGTTGGCAGGTCGCTGGTGACGCTAACCTGTCCGGCCACACCTACCCCGACCAGTCCCTGTACCCGGCGAACTCCGTTCCGTCCGTCGTTCAGCGCATCAACAACGCGCTGTCCCGCGCAGACGAGATCGCTCGCGTTGAGGGCGACGACTCCGTTGACAACTGGCTGGTGCCGATCGTTGCCGACGGCGAGGCTGGCTTCGGCGGCGCACTGAACGTTTACGAGCTGCAGAAGGCCATGATCAAGGCCGGCGCTGCAGGTACCCACTGGGAGGACCAGCTGGCCTCCGAGAAGAAGTGTGGCCACCTGGGCGGCAAGGTTCTGATCCCGACCCAGCAGCACATCCGTACCCTGAACTCCGCACGTCTGGCAGCTGACGTTGCCAACACCCCGACCCTGGTTGTTGCTCGTACTGACGCTGAGGCTGCTACCCTGCTGACCTCCGACGTTGACGACCGCGACAAGCCGTTCCTGACCGGCGGCCGCACCGCTGAGGGCTTCTACAACGTGCAGAACGGCATCGAGCCCTGCATCGCCCGTGCCAAGGCTTACGCTCCGTACGCTGACCTGATCTGGATGGAGACCGGCACCCCGGACCTGGAGCTGGCTAAGAAGTTCGCTGAGGCTGTTCGCTCCGAGTTCCCGGACCAGCTGCTGGCTTACAACTGCTCCCCGTCCTTCAACTGGTCTGCACACCTGGACGACGACACCATCGCCAAGTTCCAGAACGAGCTGGGCGCAATGGGCTTCAAGTTCCAGTTCATCACCCTGGCAGGCTTCCACGCTCTGAACCACTCCATGTTCGACCTGGCTTACGGCTACGCCCGCAACCAGATGACCGCCTTCGTGGAGCTGCAGAACCGCGAGTTCGCTTCCGCCAAGGAGCGCGGCTTCACCGCTGTGAAGCACCAGCGCGAGGTCGGTGCAGGCTACTTCGACAAGATCGCCACCACCGTCGACCCGAACTCCTCCACCACCGCCCTGAAGGGCTCCACCGAGGAGGGCCAGTTCCACTAAGCCGCTTGCTTTCAAGCGCTAGGAACTAGCTGCGCGGGTCATTAGACCCGCACACCGCTAGAGCCCGGTCAGCACGAATGTGCTGGCCGGGCTCTTTGCTAACTAACTCTTTACTAACTAGGCGCTAGCCACCCTGCTGCGCTAGCACCAAATGGCGCTAGCTACTGGAAGAAAGGGATCCGGTAGAGCCGTTGGAGCCGCCACCGAAGAGCGCGGCGAGGCGCGCACCCAAGGACTTAAAGAACTCCACGATGCGCTCCCACTCGGTCAGGGTCTTGCCCTCCACATCCACCGTCACGATTGCGGCCGGGGACTTCACGCCCTCCTGGCTGGCATTCACCGTGATCTGGCGCCCCTTACCCACCGGCAGGTAGCCGAGTTCGCAGACGAAGGAGCCTTCTGCGTCCGCAGTTGCCACACATCGAGTATCCGCCGGACCCGTAACCTCTACGAACTGCCCCGCCGCAGCCTTGCCGCTGACACGAGCCACGTCCGTGCTCCGCAGCGGGGTGGGCTCGACGCGCACCTCGGTCGGCGCCTTCGGCAGAGCGGTGACAACGCGCGTCTTCACCGGTGCGGAAGTCGCGCCCAGCAGGTTATCCACCGGGGCGAAGCGGGCGACGATCGACGCCTCCCCCGTGGCCTCCGGGGTCCAGTCACAGGTAGCCACGCCGTCCTCGTTGGCCTCCGCGATGCAGAGAACCTGGCCGTTAGAAACGAACTCGACGTTGCGACCGGTCACAGTGGCTGCCTCACCGTTTGCCGGCGACTGCGTAATCGCCAACTTGGCCTCCAGCTTCAGCGGCGCGGCCTTCTCTACAACTTCCGGCAGCGCGCTGAGATCCAGGGAAGTCTGCGCCTTGGCGGCCTCCTGCACCTTGACAGCGGGGCCGCCGTTGAATTTGCTCGGTGCGTAATCCTTCGAAGACTTCCCGAGCCAGCCCCTGTAGGTGTAGGCGAAACCGGACTGCAAAGGCTGCTCCGTGGAGCACTCTTCCGAGACCTCGTAGTCCAGCGTGAAGGTGTGCGGGCTCGTGGCGCTGAACTCCCAGTACCCCTTCGCCTCGGTAGAGGTGATCGTTGTGACGCCCGGCTCAGTGCTAACCGCGCTGTTCGGCAGCGGGATCGTCCCACCATCACCGATCTGCAAGGTAGCGGAACCCGGTACGTACTTCAGGCAGGCATCGACCTTGTTCTGCCAGTTGTAGATACTGTCGGTGCTTCGCTTCGTCGTAAACGTCTGCGTGTAGGTGATTTTCTGTCCCACGGAAGGCTCGGTATTGCTGACAGTACGGGTGTAGACCGACGACGAATCGGTGTACGACTCGGAGGCTGTTGCAGCCGAAGCGCTGGGTACCACTGCGGAAGCCAACACTGTTGCCACGGCCACGCCGGGAGCGCCAGCGATAGAGCCCGCGCGGGCGATGCGGACGATGCTGTGCCGCTGCACGCGGCGAGAATTATTCATTTCTTTTCTTCTTCTCTCACATCACACTGAAACTAGCTGGAAGACAGCACGCCACGGGACGAGCCCTGCATCGCAGAGGACCCCTTAGCGGAACCCTTAGAGGACCCCTGGGCCGAACGGGAAGGCTTGACGGTGCCCTCCTCGTAGCCCGCGAATACGTAGGCTCCCTCGTTGTTGCCATCCTTAGTGCACATAATGAACGCCGCAGCGTCGAAGTCAGTGCGAGCGCCGGAGCTCGGAGCCGGCAGTGCAGCCTTCACATCCACCGTGGACTGCGGGGCAACGGTGAACTTAGCGATCTGACCAGCGTGGCCCGCTACGCGGGCAGCGCTGTACTCGCCGGAAATGTCATTGCGATCCTTGTTGGCCTTACCCAGCAACGAGCCCAGCCCCTGCAGCAGACCGGCGGAAGAACCAAGGTTCAAAGTGCCCAGGTTAAGCTGGCCGATGAGCGGCAGCGAAGGGGTCTTCACATCTACATTCGGAGCAACGTAGTGCAAGTTGTTGCGGTAGTACTCGACCGACTTTGCAACCAGGTCGCTGGTAGTCACGTCTCCGGCAGACGTGTCCTTGCCCTGAACACCTGCACAGGTAAAGGCCAAATCAGTGTGGTTGGTTACGGTGCCGGTAATGGCGGTAGCGGTGGCGTCCGCAGCATTAACCTTGACGCTCAGATCCTGCTTGTCCGTAAAAACAACAACGCCAGTCGTATCCGCACCGGGAACAACATTGGCTGCGCTAGCGACGGCGCCATTAGACAGCGCCGCCACCACGGTGGTCGACAGCGCTACAGCCAGCAGGGACTTCGAAAATGTCTTTGACATGGGGAATTCCTCTCGAGGACGAATGAATCGAGGAGTAACAAATCTTGGAACTTTGGGGAAGCACTAAGCGCTAGCGGGAGGAAGAACCCAGCAGGCTAGACGGTGCGGAACCGGCCGGACGGGAAGATCCAGCGGTTGCGGGAGCCGGCTTGGCACCCGGCTGGTAACCGGCGAAGATGTAAGACTGCTTCGGGTCTGCGGTGACATCGGTGCAGTAGAGCAGGGCGCCAGCGGCGAATTCGGTGCGCTCCCCGTTGCCCGGCGCGTTCAGCTTGACGGTGAACTCCTGGGTAGCGAGGGGCTCCAGATCAAAAGGAGCCAATTCTGCGGTGTGACCAGCCAGTCGTGCCGAATCCCACTGGCGTGCCAGAGAAGCGCGGGTAGCAATATCCTTGCCGAACAGGCGGCCCAGGCTGCCAGCGGGAACGTACTTCAGGAAAGGAGTCGTGGGAACTACGCCCAGGATGGGGGCAGCTACACCGTCCTTTGGGGAAAATGGCTGCTCGCGGTAGTAATTCACAGCCTGGGAGACGATGTCGGCGGTGGCTACCGCATTGGGCAGCTCGGCGGGCTTGGAATCCTTCGGTGCAGCGCCCGGGGCTGCGCAGCGGAACTTGTGGTCATAGGTGTTCTTTACCGTGACCTTGACGGTGCCGTTGGCGGCATCGGCTGCTTCTACGTCAACCTTGACGCGGGGACTATCAGTAACCACGACGGTGCCGTCGGCCGACGCGCCAGGCAGCTGGCTCACCAGGGTATCTGCGGAGGCAGGGGTCAGCGCCACAGTGCCGCAGGCTGCCACGGCGGCTACGCTAGCAACGCCGATGCGGGTTACTCGGCGGGAAATGGAAAGGGGGAAACGGATCATTCGGACGGGCTCTCTTTCAAGTCAGTCTTACTGCATCACACCGACGGATACAGTCGAGGACATATTACCCACACAAGGTCAAATACACAGTGCTCAGTAGGGGGTAAAAGCGCCGATAAAACCCCCTTTTCGATATAAAGCATAAGAAAAGACAGTTATATCGCTAAATATATCCAGCAGACTTCCCTCTGAAAGCCATGAATATACTGATGGGCACCATGGGCAAACGGATTGAACACACACAGGGAACGGAGCACGCAGCCAGCCCTGCAGGCAATACAGAACGCAATGCAGAGCGCCCCTTCGTCGGCTCCCGCTTGCGCCAACTACGCAAAGAGCGCGGAATCTCCCAGGCTCGCCTGGCCGAAATCCTGGATCTTTCCGCCAGCTACGTCAACCAGATCGAACACGACGGGCGCCCACTGACCGTCGCCGTCCTCGAGCGCATCACCGCAGCCTTCGGCATCGACCCGACCTTCTTCGCCGATCAAGATTCCACCCGCCTTCTCGCGGAAATCCAGGACGTGACCCTGGACCCGGAAATCAGCCCCACCCCGGCGGACGTTACCGAACTGGCAGCGCTTGTGAAGAACCACCCGGACCTCGCCCGCGCCTTCGTGGATCTGCACTCCCGCTACCGCAACGTTTCGGACACCCTGTCGCTGCTCACAGAAGAACGCGTGCAGGGCTCCGCCATCCTCTCCATCACGCCCAAGGGCGAACTCTTCGGTCGCGCCTCCGGCCCCGAGGCGTTCTCCATGCCCCATGAGGAAGTCCGTGACTTTTTCTACGCCAGGCAGAACTACATCGATGTTCTAGATGTGGCGGCGGAAAAGTTGGCGTCCAGAATAAACATCGGGGCGAACCAGATACACCACACAGAACAGATCCTCGCCGAGCGCCTGCAGCAAGTGCACAAGGTGGAGGTGATTTACTCGCGCGACCTGGGCGATACGCAGCACAAGTTCGATCCGAAACGAAAGACTCTGCACGTGTCGGCGAAGATGCGCCCCGGGCAGATCGCGTTCCGGCTGGCGACGGAGCTGGCGTACCTGGAAGCCGGAACGACAATCGACTCGCTAGTGGAGCTGGGACACTTCCAATCCGAAGAAACCCGCGCGCTCGCCCGGCGCGGTCTGGCCAGCTACTATGCCGCCGCACTGCTGCTGCCCTACCGGCAATTCCACAGCTCCGCGGAGGAATCGCGCTACGACCTAGAGTTCCTCATGCGCGAATACGGCGTGGGGTACGAGACGGTCTGCCACCGCCTGTCCACCCTGCAGCGCCCCAGCCTGCGCGGCGTGCCCTGGACCTTCGTGCGCGTGGATCGCGCGGGCAACATGTCCAAACGTCAGTCTGCGACGGGGCTGCACCTATCGAACTCCGGCGGCACGTGCCCGCTGTGGAATGTGTACGAGACGTTTAGCTACCCCGGCAAGATCATGCGCCAGATCGCGCAGATGCCCGACGGGCGGACTTACCTGTGGATCGCCCGCACCGTGAACCACCACCGCGCGGCGTGGGGGCAGCCGGGGAAGATGTTCGCCATCGGACTGGGCTGCGAGCTGCGGCACGCCGACCGCACAGTGTACTCGGACGGGCTGGATCTGAAGGACACGTCCGCGGCGGTGCCGATTGGCTCTGGCTGCCGATTGTGCCCGCGCGAGAACTGCCCGCAGCGCGCCTTCCCGCCGATCAACCGCACGGTGGAAATCGACCCGCACCGTTCGAGCGTGTCGCCGTATTAGTGCTGGTTCCTGCGGCGCTGGTTCCTATGGCGCTGGTTCCTGCAGTGGGCGCTAGTCACCGTCGAAGAGCCCGACGATCTGCCTGCGCTGCAGCTCACGGCGGTTGTATGTAGCTTCGCGCACCGATTCGTCGGTATCGAAGCTCGATCCGAGCGCCCCGCCGAGGGTACCTAGGGACGCCGCGAACCACGCCAACGTCAGATAATCCACCGGCGTGATGTCCGCATTGACCCGGCTTTCGAAGAAGGGAACCGGCACGACGGCGGCACTGACCAGCAGCATCGTGAGGTAAATCAGGATATAAACCCCAGTCGCGGAGATCAGCACCGTACCGGTGGTGGCCAAGTTATCCATCCGCGCACGCCACCATGCGGCACTATCCGCGGCGGGCTGGGCAGCGCCACCAGTGGCTACATTCACCGTAGTGGGTTCCGGGTTGCGGCTATACGCCCCGTTCCACAGGCCGTTTTTGTAGATCAGCCAGAAGGTCAACAGGGTGATCGACAGGATGGTGATCATGATCTGCCGCCAGGAGCTGATCAGGTAGGACATCTCCCACACCGAACCGTAGAAGATGCCGAAGCCACCGGTGGCCACGCCCGTGGCTAGGCAGCTGGACAGCACCCTGATGAGTTGCCCGGGGCGGTTGCCGCGGATCATTCCCAGCAGCAGGCGTAGGGTTCGGCCGCGACCTTCCAGCACGCGGGTGGTATCGGCCTCCACGTCGCCGCCTTCGATGTCGTCCACGCCTTTTTCGCGCTGGCCGGCTCCGGCGGGTTTGCCGCAGACCAGGCGCGATAGCTCCTGGCGCAGCCCCTCTTTGGCCCGCAGCAGCCCGAAGGCCGGCAGGCACAGCATGGTGGCCCGGCCGTGTTCGACGGTCTGGCTAATGACCGGTCGTCGGGTGGTAAGGGGCAGGTCAGTAACGTACACCAGCCGATCCCAGCCGTAATCGCGCAGAATACCGGGGGCGGAATCGGCCAGGCGGACGTTGCCGAACTCATCCATGGGCAGCGTTCCGGTGCGGAATTCGAGGATCGGCTTGTCCCCGGAAACGTGCTTCTGTGAGACCTCGTCTAGCTCCTTGAGCAGCGCTCGCACACGCACCGCTGGCAGGCCGCGGTCTGCCAGCAGGCCAATCTTCTCAGGCAATCGTTGCACCAATCATGGCGGTGGGATGACGACATACGCCCGACCCCGCCGAAAGGAGCCGGGCGCTACAACCTTTTACAGGTTGATCATGTGCCCGCCGGCGATGCCGTGGGCGGCTTCCTTCATGGCCTCCGACAGGGTCGGGTGCGTGTGGACGTTGCGGGAGATCTCTTCGGCCGTCAGGTCGAAGCGCTGCGCCAGGGTCAGCTCCGGCAGCAGCTCGGACACGTCCGGGCCGACCATGTGGGCGCCCAGCAGTTCGCCGTACTCTGCGTCTGCCACCAGCTTCACAAAGCCCACTGCGTGGCCTAGGCCCTGGGCCTTGCCGTTTGCGGTGTAGGGGAAGGTGGCGACCTTCACTTCGCGACCTTCTTCCTCTGCCTTCTTCTTGGCGGCTTCCTCGGTGTAGCCGAAGGATGCAACCTGCGGGGAGCAGAAGGTGGCGCGCGGCATCATCATGTAGTCGCCCAGCAGCTCGGTCTCTTCGCCGGCGATGATCTCGGCAGCGACCACACCCTGTGCCTCGGCAACGTGGGCCAGCTGCAGCTTGGCGGTGACGTCACCAATGGCGTAGATGTGCGGAACACTGGTGCGCATCTCGTTGTCGATGTCGATGGCGCCGCGCTCGGTCAGCTTCACGCCGGTGTTCTCCAGGCCGTAGCCCTCCACGCGGGGTGCGAAGCCGATGGAGACCATCACGCGGTCGGCCTTCAGGGTCTCGCTCTTGGAGCCGTCGGCGGACTCGATGTCCACCTCCACGCCCTTGCCTTCGCCCAGGTCGCGGACGGCGGTGGTCTTGTGGCCGGTCTTCAGGTTTACGCCCAGCTTCTTGTACTGCTTGGCGATTTCCTTGGACACATCCTTGTCCTCGTTCGGCAGAACGCGGTCCATGAATTCAACGACGGTGATGTCCACACCGAAGTTGGACAGCACGTAGGCGAACTCCATGCCGATGGCGCCTGCGCCGATGATGACCATGGAGTCCGGCTTGTTCTCGTCCAGGATCTGCTCTTCGTAGGAGACGATGTTGCCACCCAGCTCTACGCCCGGCAGGGACTTCACAACGGAGCCGGTGGCGATGATGCAGTTATCGAAGGTGATGGTCTTGCCTGCATCGTCACCGTCGGAAACCTCGATGGTCTTGTCGTCGACGAAGTTGCCGCGTCCGTGGATTTCCTGAATCTTGTTCTTCTTCATCAGGAAGTGGACACCCTTGACGATGTTGCCGGAGACCTTGCGGGAGCGCTGGTGCGCAACCTTGAAGTCCATCGAGATGTTGTCGCCGGTAATGCCGTAGGTCTTGGCTTCCTTAGTGATGGTGTGCGCAAGTTCGGCGTTGCGGATCAGCGCCTTCGAGGGGATGCAGCCCACGTTGAGGCATACGCCGCCCCAGTACTGCTTTTCGATAACGGCGGTCTTCAGACCCAACTGAGCGGCGCGAATCGCCGCCACGTATCCGCCAGGGCCTGCTCCGAGTACTACTACGTCAAAATGTTCTTTAGCCACAAGTCCCAAGGGTACTTAATGTTCTTCGCTCGTGTTTGTCGGGCTTGGCTTTGTTCTCTACGACACTCTTTAATGACGCCCCACGCCCCAACCAGCGGTCACTCCAGAAAAACTTTTAACTTTAGTAACATTAGACCCACTAGCCATATTCATAACACCCCTGTTTGGGTTCCCCGCGGAAACTTTTCCCTCCTCGGGTTCCTATAACCGCACTAAATTGGGTAAACTCCCCCTTGCCTTAGAGATTCACTGAGAATTCCTTGAGACTCCTCGGTGAAGCCTCCCCCGTTCACAATGATCACTCACGCCTCGGGCTCTTAAAATTCTGACCTTTCCCCAGGTGTGACTCCCACAGAAGGATCAACTTTATGAAGCGAAGCATCGTCCGCACTCTGGCCGCCGTCACGGCAGCGATCGCTCCCTTTGCCACCGTTTCTGCTGTCGCGCCAGCCGCCCAGGCCGCAAGCGTTTCTGCTGCACAGAAGGCCGACGGCATCGCTCCGGCAAAGATCAGCCTGAACACCGAGACCCAGGGACTGTCGGAGGACACCACCACCTGGCGCAGCATCATCAAGAGTTGGAACGACAAGGGCTTCGACAACATCCAGGAAGTTTCTGCCTACTCTCCTTCGATGAAGCGCCACATCCCGTTGGTCGTTATCCAGCCGAAGGACAAGGAAAAGCGCGATAACGCGCCGACCCTGTACATGTTGAACGGCGCAGACGGCGGCCAGGGCATCGCTAACTGGATCCGCCAGACCGACATCGTCACCTACTACGGCGGCAACAGCGATCCTTCCAAGGGCACCGTCAGCCCGGGCATCGGTGCGAACATCGTTATCCCGATGACCGGAGCGTATTCCTACTACACCGACTGGGTCACCGAGCCGGACACTTCGGAGATCAAGGGCCCGCAGAAGTGGGAGACGTTCCTTACCCGCGAGCTGCCACAGGCCATCGAGCCGGCTCTGAAGGCTAACGACAAGCGCGCTATCGCCGGCATGTCCATGACCGGCACAACCTCTCTGCTGTACGCCCAGCACCACCCGGGCTTCTACGACTCCGTCGGCTCCTTCTCCGGCTGCGCTGCAACCACCACCGGCCTGACCCCGAAGTTCATCGACCTGGTTCTGAACCGCGGCGGCACGGACTTCACCAAGATGTGGGGCCCAGTAGACGGTGAGGTTGCCCGCAACAACGATGCTCTGATCAACGCTGAGAAGCTGCGTGGCCAGAAGAACATCTACGTTTCCACCAGCTCCGGCTTCCCGGGCGAGCACGATATGCCGTGGTCCGAGCGCGTGAATGGCCAGCTGTCCTCCGCAGCTCCAGTCATCTTCGAGGGTGCTGTTATCGAGGGCGCCACCAACGCCTGCACCCGAGACCTGGCCCGCAAGACCAACGCGCTGGGCATCCCGGTGAACTACAACTTCCGCCCGGCAGGCACGCACCAGTGGGGCTACTGGCAGGACGACCTGCGCGGCTACTGGAAGCACCTGGTTAACGGCCTGGGCACCGGTGCCGAGCGTCCGAAGCTGCAGCCGACCAAGCCGATCTCTCCGGAAGACTACTGGGCAGGCTCCACCTCGGGCTCCTAAGAGAAGTTCCGACTAGCGCCTGCGATCACTTGCAATAGCTAAAGACCACTTCCCCCGCCACTGAGAGCACCTCCGTGGCGGGGGTTGTCCTATGCAGATAGTAGTGTGCCTTACATGAAGCAATCCCAACAGCAGCCTCGTCCTTTCCGCAGCTCCCCCATCGCCGGAGCCCGGGATGCCTACACGGGTGTGGACTTCAACCTCGGGTTCCACGTGCTGAGCTACGACCTGCAACTGGACTACGACGTTGAACCCAACCACCTGCGTGGTGTGGCTCGCCTGGCGGTAGAAAACTACCGGCCATTGAAGACGATGACGTTGGACCTGGCCAGCAACCTGGCGGTCAACCGAGTGGAAGTCTCCGGCCACGGGGTGGCAGCCACCAACGGGGCAATCAAGATCCGTCGGTTCCGCCACAACGGCAACAAGCTGACGATCACCTTCGTGGAGGAAGTCGCGGAGGACCAGTCGTTCGACCTGACCATCAAGTACGGTGGCTTCCCGCGCCCGCTGCGCTCCAAGTGGGGCGAGGTCGGCTGGGAAGAAACCGATAACGGCGCCCTGGTTGCAGGCCAGCCCAACGGCGCCCCCAGCTGGTTCCCCTGCGACGATACGCCGGACGAAAAGGCAACGTTCCGCATTGCCATCACCGCCCACCGGGACGTCACCGCCATCGCTCACGGCACCCTGGTGGAGCAATTCAACAAGGGCAACAACACCACGCGGGTATTCGAAACCAACTACCCCATGGCCACTTACCTGGCTGCGGTGTACGTGGGCCCCTACCAGCGGGTGGATTTCCGCAGCGCAGAACTGGGCCGCAAAACCGTGCCGGTTTTTGGATGGCTACCCCAGGGAACCGAACACGCCAAGCGGGTACGCGAGCTGGTCAACGAGGACTTCGGCCAGCAGACGGAGATGGTCGAGGTCTACTCGGAGCTCTTCGGCACCTACCCCTTCCCGGAGTACTCGGTCGTGGTCACGGATGAGGAGATGGAGATCCCCCTCGAGGCCCAGGGAATGAGCATGTTCGGCTGCAACCACGCCGACGGCAAGCACACGTGGGAGCGCCTGATCGCCCACGAGCTTTCCCACCAGTGGTTCGGCAACTCTGTGGGCCTTGTCGAGTGGCGGGATATTTGGCTGAACGAGGGCTTCGCCTGCTACTCCGAGTGGCTGTGGTTTGAAAAGTCGCAGGGCATCCCCGCCGCCCATCATGCGTGGGCGCACCACCAGGCACTCGCAGACAAGCCACAGGACATTCTGCTGATCGACCCCGGCGCCGACGACATGTTCGACGACCGGCTCTACAAGCGCGGAGCCGTCACCGTACACGCCCTGCGCGTGCTGCTGGGCGACGACGCCTTCTTCGACATGGTCAAGCGCTGGACCACCCAGCACCGCATGGGCTTGGTGGAAACCCGCGACCTGGAAAACCTGGCAAGCACCGTCGCCGAGGAAAACGGTGTGGCCCGAAGTGAGGTGCAGGGGCTTTTCGACCGCTGGTTGCGTCATGAAGAACTGCCCGACTTCCCCGGCGGCGAGGGCACCGAGCTCAGCGGCGAACAGCTCCGTGCGCTCCCCGCAGGCCCGGCGGCGGAGATGGTCGATGCTTCCGGACCCGCGCGAGCAGTAGATGCGTTGAAGCGCGTTGGACAGAAGCTCGGTGAGCTCGGCGACAGGCTGCAGGACTAACCCCAGGGTCTCGCCCAAGAAGGTTCACCGATGCGCGCCATTTCGCTCGCCACCGTATTCGTGGCAATAGCCGGCTACCTGGTCATTTGGGTGGCCAACAAGGGGCTCAGCACGGCCGGGTACGAAGACTTCATGGTCTACTGGTCGCTGTTCTTCGCGATGACGGGCGTGCTGGACGGGTTGATGCAGGAAACCACTCGCGCGGTTTCCACCCGGCGTGCACAGCCGACGGCACCTCGGACGGCGACCCGAAAGGCAACTCGAACGGCGAAGCGAAATCCGACGGAGCAGACTCCCCGCCCCTTCGCCCTCACAGGCTACATCGCCGTGGCCGTGGGTGTGCTTGCTCTGGCCACCGGACCGCTATGGATCGGGGAACTCGTGCCTAGCCAGACAGGGTGGGGCCTATTCCTTATGGCGGTGGGCCTGGCTTGCTATACCTTCCAGGCGACGGTCTGCGGATTGCTGTCCGCCAACCACTCGTGGCCTAGTTTCGCCTGGCTGATGGCCATCGATTCAGGCGTGCGGCTGGCGCTGGCCGTCGTCGCGTGGGCCCTGGGGTGGCAGCTGCTGGCCTACCTGTTTGTCACTGTCATCGGCGCGGCCACGTGGTTGCTGATCCTGGCGTGCTCGCGCTCTGCGCGGGCTACTCTGCGCGATCGGGCGGATGTGGCTGCGCGTCCTTTCCTCTCGCGCACGCTCAAGGCAATGGTCGCCTCGGGAGCAAACGCGGTGATGATCACCGGCTTCAGCGTGCTGCTGCGCTACACCTCCGGGGCGGAGGTTGGCCCCGGCGCGCTTGCTGCCACCATCACGGCCATTACGCTCACGCGCGCGCCGATCCTGGTGCCTCTCCAGCGTTTCCAACCCGCGCTGATCGTGCATTTCACGAAGCATCGCGAGCGAGTTCTGCGCGCCGCTGCCCTTCCCATCGCCGCGGTGGGCGCCGTCGCAGCCATCGGAGGTGTTGCCGCCTTCTTCCTCGCCGCGCCACTGATGGGGCTGTTTTTTGACGCCGCCGTGATCTCCTCCCCCTCCACCCTCGGGTGGCTCACACTGGTCTCCGGGGCGACGGCCATCCTGATGATCAGTGGGTCGGCTGCACTCGCCGCGGATCGCCACAACCTCTACACCGCCGGGTGGCTGATCGCGATTGCACTGTCGACAGCGGTGCTGATGCTGGACTTCTCCCCCGATACGCGCGCGATCTTGGCGCTGGCGATCGGCCCGAGTGTCGGTGCTGCGGTGCAGCTCGGCGTGCTTGCGCTTGCAGCTGCAGAAGGGAAACCGAAAGCTAGTTCCCCGGCTCCTGCGGGACTGGAATGAACTTCTTGGAAGTCAGCGTCACCACGATAAGACCAATGAGGGCAACCACCGCACCGAAGCCCAACATCTCGGTGTAGGTGAACCAGTCCTTCAAACGCGACAGGATCATCGGGAAGAAGAAACCGATGTAGGTGATCGTGTAGAAGAAGGCGGTCAAGCCACCCAGATCGTCGGCGCTAGCGATGCGCTGAACCTCCGTGAGGCCAGAGATCAGGCACACACCGTAGCCGGTGCCAAGGATGAGGCCGACGACGACCGTGCCAACCAGCGATCCCACGTGGGCGGTCCAGGCGGCCACCACCATGCCAATGATCACCAGTACCAGGCCGATCTGCTGGGCCTGAGAGTTATTCGGGTTGATGTACTTGCTGGAGACCTGCTGGATACCGAAGCCACAGGCCAGGGCGACAGCAGTAATACCGGCAGAGAAGGCGATGGGATAAGAGACCTCGTCCTGCGCCAGGCTAGGCATAATCGCGTAGGCAACACCAGCGCAGCCGAAGACCCACGGGGCGATCGGGATCACGGCAGTCAGGAAACGCGGGTGCCGGAGGGAGGGGACGTTGAGGTCCGACCAGAAAGAGCCCTTGACCTTGAGGTGCGCGTTCTGGCGAGTCTCCGGGACTCCGAGGATGCCGACCATCGACAGGGCGCACAGCAAGATACTAAGGATATAAGGGGTCTGGCCCGGGGCAGGTCCCCACTCCGCAAGCACGCCCGCAAACGCCGCACCCACGGCAAAGCCCAAGGTCAGGGACATCGTCGCACGGCGGGCACCGGCGCCCTCTTGAGCGTTGGGATCGAACGACGGCGTGGACAGCTCCTTGATCCAAGCTCCACCGGCGGTCATCACCATGCCAACGGCGAAACCGCTGAGGAGTCGGCCGGTAAAGATCAGCGGTTCATTCATCTCGCCCGCTGCAATGAGGACACTTCCGACCAAGCTGATGATCGGGGCGGGCAGCATGACGATCCGGCGACCGTAGCGGTCCGATAGCGGGCCACACAGTAACAGACCCGCGGCAATCCCGGCTGCATAACAAGCCAGGAGGGCATCGACAAAGACGGAACCAAAGACGTTCTCGCCCCGGTAAAACACCATCATCGGGGTGAACTCATTGCCCGCGTAGGCCACCGCCAACACGGCGAAGGCCACCAGCATCCAGTACTTCTTCTCCGCGCGGCTTGCAGCCCCGCGCGTGGAGGGGGCAACCCTGCGACTGCGCAACTCGCGATCTTGTACAGCGCCGTCTTGCAGGGCGCCACTCTTCGCTGCGCTGTTCTGCACAGCGCCGCTCACTCCCCGGTGGTTTTCGTCAATTGTGCCCTCAGTCATAGTGGCAAGCCTAGTCACCTGCTCGACGGCCACAAATGCAACACCGAGGTCGGAGCGTTGGCCGCGACAATTTAGACATGGAATTATTAATAAATTTTAGAGATATAGGTCACACACTTGCGTATCCTTAACTTCATGTCACCAAACAACCCGGAAAACAGCACCGAAAGCACGGCGCAGACTGATAAGTCGGTCACACCGGACTCAGGCAATGGAATTGCTGACAAGTCGGAGGCCACGCTTCGCCGTTCCACAGGAGCACCCCAAACCTTGTCCACGACGGTGGACGCTGAGCAGCGGGCGTCCATAGCACAAGAGCTACAGACCGTGCTCGACGGCGACTTCCCAGAAGCGCGCGAGGCAACCCGCAAGATCCTGGCCAACCCCGACATCCTGCCGCGCGCGGACCTCGACCTCGAGCAATCCCGCGCCCGCACGACCGAACAGCTGCAACAGGTGCGGGAATCCGGAATGCCTTATGACGCCTTCCGCGCAGACCAGGGCGGCACGGGAGAGACCGGCCGCTGCCTGACCTCGATCGAAATGCTGGGGCATGCCGACCTTTCGCTCATGGTGAAATCCGGCGTGCAGTGGGGCCTATTCGGCGGTGCCGTCGGCAACCTGGGCACGGAGCGGCACCAGGAGATGGTGAAGAAGCTGATGGATCTTGACGCCCTCGGCTGCTTCGCTATGACGGAGCGCGGACACGGCTCCGACGTTCAGCAGCTGGAAACCACCGCCACCTACGACGCGGAAACACAGGAGTTCATCATTAACTCCCCCACCGCATCCGCCGAGAAATGGTTCATCGGCAATGCCGCCCGCGACGGACGGTGGGCCGCCGTGTTCGCGCAGCTCATCGTGCCCGGTTCTGGAGCTAGCGAGGACGACCTGGCCGACAAGGCCGACACAGCTGCCCAGTCCAGCGAATCGCAGGGCGTGCACTGCCTGCTGGTGCGCATCCGCGAGGACGACGGTTCCGCGATCGACGGCGTGCGCATCGGCGACCACGGCTATAAAGGCGGACTGAAGGGCGTGGACAACGGCACCATCAGCTTCGTTAACCACCGCGTACCCCGCGAGGCCCTGTTGAACCGCTTCGCCGATGTCGACGAGGCCGGCAACTACACCTCCCCTATCGAAAACCCGAACCGGCGCTTCTTCACTATGCTCGGAGCCCTGGTGCGCGGGCGCGTGACCGTGGGAGCAGCCGCCGGCGCTGCCGCCCGCACCGCGCTAGACATCGGCGTGACGTACGCGAACCTGCGGCGTCAATTCGCTCCCGACGACTCTCTACCCGAAAAGCGCCTAATCGAGCACCGGTGGCACCGCCTGCGCCTCATCCCGCGCCTGGCCCGCGCCTACGGCCTACAGTTTGCGACGAACAAGCTGATCGCGCGCGTGCACGAACTGGATCAGCTCGGGTTGGATCCCACACAGCACACCAAGGAACAGCAGGCGGATCAGCGAGAAGTCGAGGCACACGCCGCTGCACTGAAAGCTGCCAACACCGCGCATGCCACCGACACGATCCAGGAAGTCCGCGAGGCCTGCGGAGGTGCCGGCTACATGGCGGAGAACCTGTTGACCACGCTGAAGTCGGACTCGGATGTGTTCACTACTTTCGAGGGCGACAACGTGGTGATGATGCAGCTAGCCGCAAAGGAACTAATGACAGGCTTCGCCCGGGAGCTCGGCGGATTGAAGCCCATGGAGATGGTGCGATTCGGCCTGGATAGCTTCGGCACCCTGCTGCGGCGCCGCACCGCCGCGGATGCGCTGATCCAGAATCTGGTGGATACCTTCAGTGACTCCGAGGAGACCTCTCTGTTCGACCCTGCTTACCAGATCAACCTGCTGAGCGAGCGGGAAGATCGCCTCATGCGCGCTCTTGCCCGGCGCCTGCGCCCAGCGCGCAAGATGGACGTAGGCGAAGCTGCGAAGGTCGTAGACCGCGCACAAGATCACCTGCTGGCCGTCGGCTGGGCGCACGTGGATCGCATCGTATTCGAGGCCTTCGTGGAAGCCGAATCGGAGTTGAAATCCGACGATGCCCGGCGCGTATTGGAGCAGGTCCGCGACGTGTATTTCCTCAGCTGCATCGTGGATAACGCCAGCTGGTATTTGGAGCAGAACCTGCTGACCGGCACCCGCACCAAGGCCGCCCGCGCGGCACTGAACGACCTGGTGGATTCGCTGGGTCCCTGGTCGCAGACGCTGGTGGACGCCTTCGGCATCCCGGACAACATCACGAACCTGAAGCTGATGGAAGACTACGAGGCGATGGTGCCGAAGTATGAGTCGGATCCGGCGGCCGGGTTGGGCTAGGCACTACCGCGCCCTGGGTGCTCCACGTCAAACCACACATCGTATTCTTAGAGAATGAGTTCAACCCCTTCCACCTCCTCAGATAACCCCAGTTCGCACGTCGACTCGAACGCTGGCGATGCCAAGCTGGGAAGTGGACTGAAGGTTCGCCACCTCACAATGATGGGCTTGGGCTCCACGATCGGCGCCGGTCTATTCCTAGGCACCGGTGTGGGTATCGAAGCCGCCGGCCCGGCCGTGCTGCTGGCTTACATCGTCGCGGGCCTCATCGCCATCCTCGTGATGCAGATGCTGGGCGAGATGGGCACCGTCATCCCTGCCTCCGGATCGTTCTCCGAATATGCAGAACACGGCATCGGACGCTGGGCTGGCTTCACTCAGGGTTGGATTTACTGGCTAGCCACGGTGGCGGTGCTCGGCGCCGAAATTACTGGTGCGGCGAGTTTTATGGGGGCATGGTTCGGTATTGACGCCTGGATCCCCGCCGCCGTATGCGTGCTTTTCTTCGGAATCGTGAACCTCCTACAGATCCGCGCCTTCGGCGAATTCGAGTTCTGGTTCGCCTTCATCAAGGTGGCCGTGCTGGTGACTTTCCTGGTCATCGGATTCCTGCTAGTCTTCGGTCTCCTGCCAGGACACACTTTTATTGGCACGGAGGTCTTCACCGCCGACGGCTTCATGCCCAACGGCGTGGGCGGTGTGGCCACGGCGATTCTGGCTGTGGCATTCGCCTTCGGCGGCATCGAGGTCGTGGCCATCGCCTCTGCAGAATCCGAGAATCCCCAGCGCTCGCTGATCAACGCGGTGCGCTCCACCATCACCCGCATCTCGCTGTTCTACCTGGGTTCGGTGCTAGTGATTACGTTCCTGCTCCCCCACTCTTCCCTGGGGCAGGCGGAAAGCGCAGCCGATAGTCCCTTCACTCGGGTGCTGAACCTCGCTGGCATTCCGGGCGTGGTCGGCTTCATGGAAGCCATTATTGTTCTGGCGCTACTGTCTGCCTTCAATGCGCAGATCTATGCCTCCAGCCGCATGATGTTCTCCCTAGCTAATCGTCATGAGGCACCCCAAATTTTCACCCGCGTCGACGGTCGAGGTGTGCCCGTCGCCGCGATTGTTCTCTCGGTGTGTTTGTCCATCGTGATGGTGGTTCTGAACTACCTGGATACGGGCTGGTTGCTGACATTCATGCTGAACTCCGCGGGAGCTTCGCTGCTGATCGTCTGGACGTTCATCGCCGTGTCTGAGCTGCGCCTGCGCCGCCGTCTGGAGCAGCATGCGGGCGAAGCGTTGCCGATCCGCATGTGGGGTTTCCCCTTGTTAACCATCGCCACGCTGGTTGTCCTGGCGGGGCTGGCTTTGCTGATGCTGACGGATCCGGGTTCCCGAGTGCAGCTGTTCTCTGCGGCGACGATGTTCGCGATCCTGGTGGTGGCCAGCTTCGCCAACTCCGCTATCCGTGGGCTGAGCCCCTTCGAGAAGCTGCCCCTGCCGGAAGTTTCCCCACAGTTTCGCTAACCCGGTCTCTCCGTCAGCCTCCTGCCCCCAGCTTTAGGAGAGCCATGCTGTCGCCTTAGGAAGAAAGACTGCCGTAGTATGGCGCGTCGGAGTTCTGAGCGCCAACTAGGTTGTAAATAACGGCCCAGATGATTCCCAGCGGTGCAAAGAGGGGGAAGCGCAGCCAAGCCGGGGTGTTTTCCCAGATGGTGTTCACTGAGCCGAGCGGGGACTTGGTGTTCGGAGTTTCTGCAGCCTGTACTTGAGTGGTGGGGGTGTGGGTCTCGGCCTGGGCAGGTGTGGCGAGACACGCGGTGACGGTTGCGGCGGTAACACCAGCGATGAGCGACTTGCGAATCTTCATTGGGGAAGAATCCTTTCTGAAGGGGTTTGGTTGGAAGTGCTTTGTCTAGCCAAACGCTTATGGGTAGCGAAACGTTAGCAGTCGCTAGCAATCAAAATGTCCCACAGCAAACTTGCAAGAATGCTGTGGGACATCACATGGAGCCGCTTGCGAGAATCGAACTCGCGACCTTTTCATTACGAGTGAAACGCTCTGCCGACTGAGCTAAAGCGGCGCGTACATTAAGTACGAAGCGTTATCCTAGCCGACGCTAACCCCGAGCACCAAAACGTCACCCGGGGTTCGCCAGGAAACTCGCTAGGCCACCCCGCAGCACTGTTGTAGGCGCCCGGCCATCGCATCCAGCGCAACCTCGGGGCGCACGTTATACCCCAGCACTTCGCGGCACTCCATCACCGCATCGATGCAGCTCATCAGCGCCGACGCACTGTTGCGACGCGCCAGCTCCTTCGACGTCGCCGCCATATCCGGGTGCTGGTGGCCGCCAACCGGCACGCCATCGCCATCCATCGCGCCCGCGGCCTGCAGCATCGCATCGCGATACAGCCCGGCGATGTCGATCAGCGCCAGGTCAAGCGAGTCGCGGGTCCTTCTGGTGCGCCGGTTCTTCTGTTCTTTCTCTAGCTCTTTCATTCTTCCGGACGCCCCCCGCTGGGCCTTCGCAGCACCCTTACCCTTCGCACCCACGCCGAGGCTGCTCTCCAGCTCCTCGCGCTCCCGCTGATCCAGCTTTTCCAGCTCGCTGGCGGCCTCTTCCTCCGCCTTCTTCACCAGCTCGGCGGTGAAACGGTAAAGCGCATTGGGCTCGTACACCAGCTGTGGCAGCTTCAGCGCGGTGGCCCGCTTCACTCGCGCGGCCTCGTCGCTGGCCAAGTGGCGCGCCCTTCCAATGTGACCGGCCGAGACGTCGGCGGCCCATTGGGCTTGGGTTTCGTTGAGGCCTAGGGTGGCGTCACTAAGCAAAACACCCTTGACCGCCGCCGGAGAGGGAGTGGGCACGTACACGTGACGGCAGCGCGACCGCAGCGTAATGGCGATATCCGACGGGTCGGTTGACGGCGCGCAGAGCAGGAAGACGGTGCGGGCGGGCGGCTCCTCGACGGACTTCAGCAGGGCGTTGGCGGCAGCATCGTTCAGGCGGTCGGCATCCTCCACGACCACCACGCGCCACCGGGCGACGGTGGGCATGTTCGCGGCTTCGTGGATGGCACCGCGGATCTCATCGACCGTCAGCACCACGCCCGTCGTGGACACCCACAGGATGTCCGGGTGCGTGCCCGCGGCGGCGCTACGGCACTGGTCGCACTCCCCACAGCCGCCATGCGGGCAGACCAACGCGGTGGCAAAAACCTTCGCCGCGATCGAACGACCCGACCCGGGCGGGCCAGTGAACAGCCACGAGTGGGTCATCGCCTGCGGATCCTCCACGGCCCGCTGCAGCGGACGACGGACAGACTCTGCAGTGATGCGCCCAAAGACCCCCGGTGCGTTTTCAGGGGCGGCTGCAGCGCCTGTCATGGTGGTTTCCGTCATGGTTACTCAGTGTAGCTACCCACCCGGACAGAGCGCGCCACAGCGAGACGCGGTGCGATAGTCTGAAGGGCATGAAACAACTGCTGCGATACCTTTCCTGGGCCTGGGGAACCTCCTGGCCCTTGTACGCAGCAACTGTCCTGGCCACGAACGTTATTGGCGCCACCGCTGTGGCAACGTTCCTGCGCTTTTTGATCCCCCTGCCCTCCGCCCGTGAACTGACAAGCCTGAACACAACCACCGCCACGCTGTACCTGAGCTATTTCGGGGTGGCCGTGGTCGCCGGCATCGCGATGACGTTGTACTTCTTTGCGCCCGTGCTGCGCTGGCAACGCAACCCGCAAGCCTATGACCCGAACATGGTGCGCGACCTGGTGCTGCGCATTCCGCTGCTGCAGACCATCACGGGCATCGTCTTGTGGGGCATCGGTGTGGTGCTGTTTACCGTTGTGGCCTGGCGGTATAGCACCGAATGGGGCGTAACTGTCGCCGTGACGGCCACGTTGGGCGGCATGATGGTGAGCCTGATGACGTACATGGAGGCCGAGCGTTTGGTGCGCCCCGTCGCCGCCAAGGCCTTGGCTAAGGGCGCACCGGATCATTCGCGACTATCGCCCCTGTCGCACCGGTTGATGACGACGTGGGCGCTGACCTCCGCCGTGCCAGTGCTGGGAATGGTGCTGCTGCTATTCGCCGTCGCGACTGACTTCTACCCCGAAGATTCCCGCGGCATCATTCCGGCGTTGTTGGCGTTGGCGATCACCACCCTGCTGACCGGTTTCATGGGCACCACCTTGTTCTCTATGGCGGTGGCCGACCCAATCCGGGAGCTGCAGTACGCCATCAACCGCGTACGCCGCGGCCAGGTGAACACGGACGTGCGGATCTACGACTCGTCGGAGATCGGCGTGCTGCAGGCGGGCTTCAACGAGATGATGCGTGGCCTACAGGAGCGCCAGCGGGTCTCGGATCTTTTCGGCCGCTACGTCGGCGCCGAGGTTGCCCGCCGCGCGCTGGAGGAAAAGCCGGAACTCGGCGGCGAAACCCGGCACGTGGCCGTGCTCTTCGTGGACGTGATCGGCTCCACCGGCTTCGCCACGGAGAAGGAACCGCAGCACGTGGTGAAAGCCCTCAACGAGTTCTTCGACCGCGTGGTGGAGGTCGTGCACGCCAACAAGGGCATCATCAACAAGTTCGAGGGCGATGCCGCGCTGGCCGTATTCGGAGCTCCCCTGCCCCTGGACGATGTGGCTGGCCACGCCCTGGCCGCCGCGCGCGAGCTGAAGGCGAAGCTACAGGGGCTGGAGTTCGTTGCGGGTATCGGCGTGGCCGCCGGATCTGTCGTGGCCGGGCACATCGGCGCAAAGGATCGCTTTGAGTACACCGTCATCGGCGATGCCGTGAACCAGGCCGCGCGCCTGACGGATCTGGCTAAGAAGACCCCCGGCCAGGTGTTGACCAGCGCTGCGACCCTGCGTGCAGCCAACGAGGCCGAGCAGGCCCGCTGGACCATGATGAAATCCGTGGAGCTGCGCGGCCGACGCGAGATGACGCAGATCGCCCGCCCCATCCGCCCCACCCTCGCCGACCGCGCGGGTTCTTAGGCGCCAGCACTTAGGCGCAGCGCTGTTGCTTAAGCCCCGCGCCGTACCGAGGCAATGGGCAGGTTTCTTTTCGACGCCACCTCGTCCCACCACGCCGCCGTTTTCTGCTCTACTGCCGCGGCCAGCTGCTCTGCGGTAATTCCCGCGGACTGCAGCTGGTCGGACGTGGTGCCCTCCGGCAGCAGGTCTTCGGCGTGCAACGCCTCGATGAGGCCAACGAAGAAGTGCGGTTCCAGCGCGGCGATCGCCACCCAGCCGCCACATTCCGCCCGGTAGAGGCCGTAGCCAGGTAGCAGGCCGCCCAGCAAGGTATCGGGTCCCGTGAGTCGGAAGCGCGCTGGCGTGGCGAATTCCTCGGCCATATCTGCCAACCCGACTTCGTGGTAACTGCCCTCGCCAGTGGCGCTAGCCTGCCACAGGGCGGCCAGCGCTTGGGATACGGCGCGTTCCGCGCCTGCCAGGTCCGCAATGGGAACCACCGGCATCGCGGGGGTATCGCCGTGGAAGGACAGGGTGCCGGCGTGCGCCTCGTAGGTGAGGTCATGGCCCGCCACGTCGACATGCTCGCCGGAGTGGCCGACGATCGCCACCTGCGATAGCGCGGGGAAGCGCGCGTGCAGGTCCTCCCACCCCAGTCCCAGGCGCTGAAGGGAAGCTGGGCGAGAGCTCGTGAGCAGCAGGTCGGCCTTCTCCAGCAACTCGTACAGTTCCCGCAGGCCGGCCTCTTCCTTCAGGTCTATGCTGAGCACCTGCTGCCCCTCCACCAGGTGCTGGTAATAGGGCTCGCAGTACAGGCGCATGGGGTCGGCGGCTTTGCCGGGGCCTTCCACCTTGATGACGGTGCCACCCAGTTCCTGCAGACGCTTCGCGGCGACGGGGCCGGGAAGGTTCGGGGCGAGGGAGACGACGGTGAAATTCGGGAGCTGATTCATGCTCCCGAACGTATCAGTTTATACCCAAAAGTATGGGGGAATTAGCGAGACTTCTTCACCGTGCGCTTCGTCAGTGTCGGGGGCTTCTTGGCACTCTTCTTGGCCGACTTCTTCGAGGCTTTCTTCGTCGCCTTCTTCGCAGCCTTCTTGGTCGACTTCTTGGTGGCCTTGCGGCTCGACTTCGCAGGTGCCGTGCCTTCCGCGGCTTGCTTGGCGCGACGCTCCGACAACAGCTCGTTCGCACGGGCGTCGGTCATCGTCTCCGGGGTATCGCCCTTGCGCAGGGACGCATTGGTGGTACCGTCCGTGACATAGGCACCGAAGCGGCCCTCCTTGACGGACATCGGCTTTCCGGAGACGTCGTTATCGCCCAGCTGCTTCAACGGTGGCTGCGCAGCGGCGCGTCCGCGACGCTTCGGCTCGGCGTAAATACGGCGCGCCTCGTCCAGAGTGATGGTGAAGATCTGCTCCTCGTTCGCCAGCGAGCGGGAATCGTTGCCCTTCTTAAGGTAGGGGCCGTAGCGACCGTTCTGGGCGGTGATCACCTCGTTGTCGCTGGGGTCGACGCCGACCTCACGCGGCAGGCTCATCAGCTTCAGAGCCTCTTCCAGGGTCACGCTGGCCGGTTCCATGCCACTGAACAGGCTGGCGGTCTTGGGCTTCAGAGTCTCCTCGACGATCTGCTTAACGCGCTTTTCCTTCTGTGCTTGCGCGGTCTTCGTCTCGCGGCTCAGCGGCTTCTTGCCCTCGGCCTCGCGTTCGCGATCCTGCTCGTCGCGCTCGGCCTCCCAGACCTTCACCGCTTCCTCGGCCACGCGGGATTCCTCGTCCTCGCCGAGCACCTCGGTGACGTACGGGCCATAACGGCCTTCCCGGGCGACGATGGTGCGCCCGTTGGCGGGGTTGGTTCCCAGCTCCCGGCCACCCTGCGGGGTGGCGAAGAGCTTCTCCGCCACCTCCAACGTCAGCCCGTCGGGGGTCATGGATTCCGGCAGGTTGGCGCGCTGCACCTCGGGTTCAGCGCCTTCCGGGGCACCCTCCGGCAGCGGTTTGATTCGCTCCAGGTAGGGACCGTAGCGGCCCACGCGGACGACGATCGGCACTCCGTTTTCGTCGTCGAAGATGTGCAGCGAGTTCACGCGGCGGGCGTCAATCTGCTCCAGGTTGTCGCCAACAATGTGCTTCAGTCCGCCCAGTCGGGGCACGACCGCGCCCGGCGCCTCCGGCCGGGAGCTATCACCGAAGTAGAAGCCCTTCAGCCAGTTCACGCGATCTTCGTCGCCGGAGGCAATGGCATCCAGCTCATCCTCCATTGCAGAGGTGAAGTCGTAGTCCACCAACGCGCCGAAGCTCTGCTCCATCAGGCCGATCACGGCGAAAGCTACCCACGACGGCACCAGCGCGTTTCCGCGGGGCAGCACGTAGCCACGGTCCTGGATGGTGCGGATGATGGAGGCATAGGTCGACGGGCGGCCAATGCCCATCTCCTCCATCTTCTTCACCAGCGAGGCTTCCGTGTAGCGAGCCGGCGGGTTCGTAGAGTGCCCATCGGCCTCCACGTCGCGGGCATTCAGCTCATCACCCTCCGTCAGCTGCGGCAGTCGCTTCTCCGCATTGTCAGCAACGTCGCGACCGTCGGCGGTACGGCTGACCTCCACGTAGGCCTTCAGGAAGCCCGGGAAAGTCAGGGTGCGCCCCGTGGCACTGAACTCGCAGGTTTCGCCGGACTTCGCGTCACCGGCAACGGTGACCTTCATCGACTGGCCCTTCGCATCGGCCATCTGGGAGGCCACGGTGCGCTGCCAGATCAGCTCATATAGCTTGAACTCCTCGGCATCCAGCTGGTTGCTTAGCTGGCCGGGGGTCTGGAAGGTCTCGCCCGCGGGGCGGATGGCCTCGTGGGCCTCCTGCGAGTTCTTGACCTTACGGGAGTACTGGCGCGGTCCGTCAGCCACGAACTTCGCACCGTAGAGCTCCTTGGCCTGCTTACGGGCGGCCTCGATACCGGCGGTCGACAGGGTGGTCGAGTCGGTACGCATATAGGTGATGTGGCCGTTTTCGTACAGGCGCTGCGCAATGCGCATCGTGCGCTCCGAGGTAAAGCGAAGCTTCCGGCCAGCCTCCTGCTGCAAGGTGGAGGTCATAAACGGCGGGTACGGGCGGCGGGTGTAAGGCTTTTCCTCCACCGCGGTCACGGCGAACTCCTGACCCTGCAGCCCCTCTGCCAGGGACTTCGCCTTCGCCCCATCCAGCACGAACGTGTCCTTCGCGCTGGCCTTCAGCTTGCCATCATCACCAAAGTCACGTCCCTGAGCCACGCGCTTGCCGGCGACCGTTGCCAGCCGTGCTTCAAAGGAGTCCGGGGCGGCGTCATCAAGAGAAGAAGAAACAGCATCGACCACACCAAACGTGGCGCTCAAGTCCCAGTACTCGGCGGCGATGAACTTCATGCGTTCGCGCTCGCGCTCGACGATCACGCGGGTGGCGACGGATTGCACGCGACCGGCGGACAGGCGCGGCATGACCTTCTTCCACAGCACCGGCGAGACCTCGTAGCCGTACAGGCGGTCCAACACGCGGCGGGATTCCTGCGCATCGACCAGGTCGTAGTCGAGTTCGCGGGTGTTCTGCGCGGCTTCGAGGATGGCGTTCTGCGTGATCTCGTGGAACACCATACGGCGCACCGGCACCTTCGGCTTCAGCACCTCAAGCAGGTGCCACGCGATAGCCTCACCCTCACGGTCGGGGTCTGTCGCGAGGTAGAGCTCGTCAACCTGCTTGAGCTTGGCCTTGAGGTCGGAGACCTTCTTTTTCTTGTCCGGGCTGACGACGTAGAGCGCTTCGAAGTCCTTATCGACGTTGACGCCCAGACGCGCCCACGGTTCCTTCTTGTACTTGGCCGGAACGTCTGCAGCGCCCCGGGGGAGATCACGGATGTGCCCGACGGAAGCCTCGACGATGTAGTTCGGCCCCAGGATCGGGGCGATCTTCTTCGCCTTCGTCGCCGACTCAACGATCACTAGACGTTTGACGTCATCGTTTGCCATCGGTTGAACTCACACATCCTTCAAAAATCTAAAGCTTGCCGGGTGCCATTGTTATACAGATTTCCCACAACAGTTGCCCACTTACGCATTTCTAAGCGACACTACGCGGTCTTCGCAATTTATTTGCAACCGGGGTGGGCACCGGCATAATCGGCAAAGCCCCCGCCGGGCGCGAGGTGCACCGGGGGCGGGGGCCTGCTAAAACCCTGCGGGTTTAAAGAGCCGTGACGTTCTGAGCCTGCGGGCCCTTGGCGCCCTCGCCGATCTCGAACTCGACCTTCTGGTTCTCCTCGAGAGTGCGGAAGCCGCTGCCCTGGATCTCAGAGTAGTGGACGAAGACGTCGGAAGATCCGTCGTCCGGGGCGATGAAGCCAAAGCCCTTTTCCGCGTTGAACCACTTAACGGTTCCCTGTGCCATGAATTTACTACCTATCTTGTTGAAACTGACCGGCGCCAGTCTGCTTCGACCATCGAACGCCGAGGTCGGAACGTACGTCGTTTCCAACCCAATCGGCCCAAAACCCAGCGAAACCCGCCCTCACGCACGAGGCGAGCGGAAAAGTGCCGAGGATTTCAATAACCATTCGACAGTCTGCCACGTCACGGGATAAACGATCAGCCGAGAATGAAATATCCCAGACAATAACTTGTATCCACCCCCTAATGGGTCTAGAACAGACGGTGATGTCCGACCCCACGCCCCCTACTCCAGATTCTGCGCCAGGCTCTTCTGCGCGGTCTTTCGGCGAGGAACTCTTGGCCGACCTGACGCCAGAGTTTCCGCGTTCCACCGTCACCCACACACGCACCATTCCCGCCCGCCCGTCGCAGACGGCGCAGTGGCCGGAGTGGGTCGACGAGACTCTGGTGGAATACCTGCATGAACAGGGAATAAGCGCCCCGTGGTCGCACCAGGTAGAGACCGCCAACCACGCACATGCGGGGCGGGATGTGGTGGTTTCGACTGGTACGGCGTCCGGAAAGAGCCTCGGCTACCAACTAGCGGCCTTGAGCGACCTGGCTACAGCGAGCACCGCGACGGCACTTTATATCGCGCCGACGAAGGCGCTGGCGCAGGATCAGCGGGCAGCACTGGCGCGGATGTGCGCGGGCGCGGCGAACCTGCGCGACATCATGGTGGCCACCTACGACGGTGATACCCCGCCCGAGACGCGGCGGGGGATCCGCGACCAGGCGCGGGTGATCGTGACGAACCCGGACATGCTGCACGCCTCGATCCTGGGGAATCCGCAGTCGTGGAGCCGCCTGCTACGCACGCTGCGCTACGTGGTGATCGACGAATGCCACGTTTACCGCGGAGTTTTCGGCGCGCACGTGGCGATGGTGCTGCGGCGACTGCTGCGGCTGTGCGGGACGGCACCGACGATCGTGTTAGCCTCTGCGACCAGCGTGGACCCGGCGGCACACGCGCGCCGACTGACGGGGCGACCGAACGTGGTGGCGGTGACGCAGGACGGCGCCCCCGCGGGCGAGCGGACCGTGGCGTTATGGGAGCCGGGGTTCCTGCCCGAGGCGGAAGGCGAGAACGGCGCGCCGGTGCGACGGGCGGCGAACTCCGAAGCCGCGGATGTGATGGGGCTGGCGATTGCGCAGGGAGCGCGGACGCTGACCTTCGTGCGTTCCCGACGCGGCGCGGAAGTCGTGTCCGTCGCCGCTGCGGAGAAGCTGGCGGCCATGGGGCGTAGTGCGGACGCGGTGCGGGTGGCGGCCTATCGCGCGGGCTACACCCCGGAGGATCGCCGCGAGCTGGAGCGTCGCTTCGATAACGGCGAGCTGCTGGGAATCGCCTCGACGAACGCCCTGGAGTTAGGCATCGACGTCGGCGGGCTGGACGTGGTTGTGACCAGTGGTTTCCCCGGCACGATCGCGAGCTTCCGGCAGCAAGCGGGGCGCGCGGGAAGGCGCGGCCAGGGCGCCCTGGTAGTGCTGATCGGGGCGGATGATCCGATGGACACGTACCTATTGCACCACCCGGAGGCCCTGCTGGACCGGCCCGTGGAGAACACCGTTTTCGACCCGACGAACCCCTATGTGCTGGCCGACCACGTGGTGTGCGCGGCTGCGGAAAAGCCCCTGTCCGAGGCAGAGGTGGCGCACTGGCGCGCGGAGCGTGTGGTGGAACACCTGCTGCGCCAGGGAGCGCTGAAGCGCAGGCCGCGGGGCATTTTCGCGGATCTGCAGGTGGCGCAGAAGGTACATGCGCAGGTATCGATCCGTGGCGGGGCGGCGGCTCAGGTGGCGATCGTGGAGGCCGATTCCGGCCGCCTTCTGGGCACCGTGGACCAGTCGCGTGCAACGTCGGACGTGCACACCGGGGCGGTGTACATGCACCAGGGCGAAACGTTTGTGGTGCAGTTGCTGGATCTGGAGGAATCCGTGGCGTGGGTGCGGCCTGAGTTCCCGGAGTACACCACCCAGGTGATCCGCGATACCGACATTGAGGTGCGGCGGACCCGTGGCACACACAAGGTCTGCGACGGGGTGTGGTTGGCGGATGTGGACGTGGAGGTTTCGCATACCGTCAGCGGTTATCGGAAGCGTTTGCCTGGCGGCGAGATCCTGGAGACCGTCCCGCTGGAGGTGCCGCCGGAATCGCTGCGCACCCGCGCGGTGGCCTACACCGTGGATCCGGACGTGCTGCTGGATCTGGGGTTGCCGGAGCCGACGTGGCCGGGGACGTTGCATGCCGCGGAGCATGCGGCGATTGGCCTGTTGCCGCTGATCGCGACGTGCGACCGGTGGGATATCGGTGGCGTGTCCACCGCCTTGCATGCCGATACGGGTCTGCCGACGGTGTTTGTGTACGACGGTTACGCAGGTGGTGCGGGCTTCGCGGAGCAGGGCTTTGCCCGCTTTGCCGAGTGGATGGCCGCCACCGCCGAGACCGTGGAGACCTGCGAGTGCGACTCTGGCTGCCCGTCGTGCGTGCAGTCCCCGAAGTGTGGCAACGGCAACGATCCGCTGTCCAAGGCGGGTGCGGTGGTGTTGTTGCGGGCGCTAGCCGATGCGGCGGCGGGTGCTGGTTCTCGCTGACCCGACCGGTGGGGCTCGCTGTTTTTCTTTTTATGACGCCTCCCGCCGCAACCGGTGAAGGCATATACTTCCCCACATGAGGTCGTTTGTTGGAGAAAAGTATTTTGCTCGCCGGAGAGTCATAGCGGCAACCGCAGCTGCCTCCCTGTCGCTGGCAGCACTGTCCGGCATGGCTGACGTGACAGACGGGGCTGGCATGGCCGGCGTGGCCGCCGCGCAGTCCAGCGCCCCGAGCCTGCAGTCCAGCGCCCCGAGCCTGGTGAACCGGGGTGTGCCGATGCGCACCCCGGCACCCTACGCGGGAAAGCCTGTGGATAGTGGGCTGAAGATTGGCGCTACTCCTGCCACGGCGGGCGTCCTGATGAACTCGGTTCCGCTGGATCCGTCGGTGGGATTGTCCGCAGCGGGGCAGCAGTTCCGCTTTAGCTACTCCACCACCAATCAACATGGAACCGTGTCCCCATCGACGGGCGCGATGTTCTTCCCAAAGGGCAAGCCACCAGTCGGTGGCTGGCCTGTTTTGGCGTGGGCGCATGGAACGGTGGGTTTGGCTGATCAATGCACTCCGTCGATGAACCCCCGTTCGCCGCGCGATGCGGATTATCTGAATCACTGGCTGAAACAGGGCTATGCGATTGTGGCTAGCGACTATGCGGGCATGGGCACGGAAGGGCTGATGAGTTACCTCAACGGCAAGTCCACCGCCGCGAATGTGGTTGATTCCGTTATCGCAGCTCAGAGCCTTCCAGCCGTGAAACAGGGCGGGCAGGCACTGTCCAAGAAGTGGGCCGTCATCGGCCAGTCGCAAGGCGGTGGCGCTGCCTTGCACGTGGCGCTACGGGCAACGCAGCGCAGCAAGCAGGCTGGACTCAACTTCCTGGGCACGGTGGCGACCGGCGCTCCTGCCTATGTGGAGGAGATTGTTTTGGCCGGAAGCCCCTCTTTCCCACCCGTCCCTCTCCCCGCCGGGTTGAACACCTATGCGTTGTACATACTGGCCGGGTTCCGCGAGGCTAACCCGAACGTGGATGTGGATTCCGCCCTCACCCCGGAGGGCAAGCGCATGGTGAAGGCCGCCGAGGAGTCCTGCCTCCCCGAGCTTTCGGAAAGCCTGAAAGGCACCAACGTAGCCCGGGCTTTCTCCAAGCCGTTGCGCACGGTTCCTGGCCTGGAGCCCGCTTTGCGCGCCTACATGCAAACCCCGGCCACGGGCTATGACAAGCCCGTGTTCCTGGGGCACGGTCTGCTAGATAAGGATGTTCCCACTCCCATCGGCATCATTTTGAATTCGGACATGTGGATTCACCAGTTCATCGGCGACATGCAGAAGCGAAACAAGCGGGTCGAGGTTCACTGGTACCCCACCGACCATGGCGGTACGGTGCCAGCATCCCAGCGGGATTCAACACCTTTCCTGGCTAACCTTTTCCGCCAGGGATAGCCTCTTCCTGTGCTACTCCGCAGGCCCCGCCGTGGCCTGCGCCTTCTGCGGAAGGATGCGCGAGTTTGATCCCATGCGAGTTATGACGTTTACCGTCACAAACTCGCCCTTGACCTCGCAGTTCTCCACATCAGCACCGTTGGCAGCGGCGATACTTCGGGCAGTGCCGCAGGGCTCCCCCTCACCGGTTTGCAATACCATCGCCGCCGATAGTGCGGCCAGATCCGCGGCCGTACTGGCCTGCTCTTTGTGCCCCAGCATCGCGCTCCCCAGCGCCAGCAGAGACACCACCGACAGGATGCCGAGCGTGATCATCGCCCCGTAGACGGTGCTCATTAGCCAACCTCCACCTTCCCCATCCCTCTACTGTCTCTATTCCCCGTCCGGCTCCACCATCGTCACGGCCTCGCCGTGAACGTCAAAAAGAGCCCCGTCCTTGGTAACTTTCACCCTCACAAGAGGTGCATCCGCACCGCCTTCGTGGGAGGTAGAGACGGCGGCGGTGGCGTCAATTTCCCTGGCTAGCGCCACCCCATCGCCACCGCGCGCTTCGGCTCGGGCGACGGTCCGCGCCAGCGACTGCGCTGCGGCGGCCTGTGACATGGTGATCAATCCCGTGGCGGCTCCGCCGGCGACGAGGGTCATGGCGGTGAGGACGATGGCACCTTCGACTGTGTTCATGTTCGTTCCTGATTGCTGTCTTTTATTGACGCCCCACGCGCCCGAACCGGGAAAGGTCAGGCGCGCGGAGCGCGGTGTGCAGTGGGCGTGGGACGTCCTGAGTCCCGGCCAGTTACTTGGTGTTCAGTGCCTTTTCGAAGATTCCACTGAGCGCCTGCTCTACGGTGTCCGAGGTGACGACCGTGTACAACAGTGCGCCGAGGGCCGCCGCCGCGACGCACCCTAGTGCATATTCAATTGTGGACATTCCCCTATCGTCTGCGTAACGACTGTAGATTGCTCCAATAATCTGGTTCCACCAACGAGCAATTGGATGCTGGTCAGCGTATGTTTCTTCCGCTACGCCGGAGGCCGGATCCGTCTCTACCGGGGCCGCCTTGAGTTGAATGTTTGCCATGGTCTGTGCGCAGGGCTCGTAGCTAGGCTGCGGGCTTACCGGCGCAGTCGTGATCGGTGCAGCCGTGGTCGGTGCAGTCATGGTCGGTGCGGTCATGGTTGAAGTGGTCATGGTCAGAGTCCTTCCCGGGGCGCGAAGAGCGCGCCGCCGTGTCGTGTGAGTGATGAATAAATGTCGTGCGAAACTGCTCCGCCGCTGCTTCCCCTACCGTGTTCCGCGTGCCTTTTACAGTGGTGCCCTACAGCGAGGCCATACCAATGGCCAGCGGAATCAAACCCACGAATACGAAGGCTGGGAGGAAGCAGAGGGTCAGCGGTGCAGCCAAAGCGATGAGAACCTTTTCGGCTCCCGCGGTTGCCTTATCAGCAGCGACCCGGCGCAGGTGCTCAGCTTGTTGGCGCATCCCATCGGCGAGCGATGTTCCGGCGCGGGTTTGCTGAGCTGCCTGGCGGGCGATGGGACCAAACAGTGGATGATCGGCTAATGCGAGCCAGGCCTGCTCTCCCCCACCTAAATACAGAAGAGCGAGCGAGTGTTGAAGCAGATCCTGACCTTCGCTGGCTTCACTCCGATTACCCCGTGCCAACTGCCCTACCCCCAGTTCCCATGCAGGTAGCAGTGCCTTTCCGGCGTGCAGGGCTGCAGCAGTGACGTCGAGGGCACGGGCTGCGTCCAGAGGCCCCATGGGCGTGGGTGTGGCCGGACCGGCCCGCACGCCCACTCCTCCTAGCGGAGACGTAGTTAGAGACTCGCTGAGGTACTCCGTCCACAGAGTTCCCGCGCACACCAGGCCAACCCCGGCGAGGAAGAGCAGCACCCCGAGCACGTTAGTTATCAGAAAGTTCAGTGTCCCCAGCCCGCTGGCCTGCCCCAGCGCCACCGCGCCGACAGGTAGCGCCAGCAAAACCGTCACCGTCAGGCGTGCGCCCGCCGTCGCGGAGGTGGATTTCGAAATATGCGCCAGCTGCGCATCAATATCCGTCACATGCGCCCGCGCCAACCCAGCTAACCCCACGCCGTGACGGTGGGAAATGCCCCAGATCTGGAATAGGTGGGACAGGAGGCTAGGGGCGTCGCTGCTTTCCGCGTTTACTGGGCCAGCAGCCCCCGCCGCCGCACCAGCGCCAGCGCCAGCGCCGACAGACCCTGCACCCGGCGCGGCGCCGAGGCGCACTCTTGCACACTCCACGTCCAGGGCACGGCGCAGCGCCTCAGTTTTCAGCCCCTCCGACGCACGCTCGACGGCGTCCAGGGAACGCCCACCGGCCATCACCTCGCGGGCAATGGCATCCACCACATCGCGCACCTCGCCCAGGGACTTCATCCGGCGACGAGTTTTCAGCACCCGACCAACCACGATCTTGAGGGTGAAAGTGACCATCAGAACGGCAGCAGCGACCGCCAGTACGGAAATCATCAGCTCCCCATCAGCCCAGTTCATCACAGAACTCCTCGAACGCTTCGCGGTCCTCGGCAACCTCGCCACCCCCGCTGTCAACTCCGCCGCGCCACTGCCACAGCACTTCGATGTGAGCCCGCTCGTCTCCGACCAAGCGCCCGATGTGGGTTAACCGTCGCCCCTGGTCTGTGCGCGAAACGTGCAACACCACGTCGATACCGTCGATCACCTGGCGCGCCAGCGCCATCCGATCCAGCCCAGCCATTGCTCCGAGCGCTTCCAACCTCCCCGGCACGCTCGCCGGATCGTTCGCATGTATCGTCCCTGCACTGCCCGCATGCCCGGTGTTGAGCGCAACCAGCAGATCGGCCACCTCTGACCCGCGGATCTCCCCCACCACGATGCGGTCCGGTCGCATGCGCAGACTCTGCTTCACCAGCGTTGTCATGGTGATTGCGCCTGCGCCCTCCGCATTGCCTTCGCGGGTCGCCATCGAAACGACGTGAGGGTGGTCGATCAGCAGCTCCGGGGTATCCTCCACCACAATCAACCGCTGGTCGCGGACCACTTCCGCCAGCAACGCAGCCAGCAGCGTTGTCTTACCCGCGCCCGTCCCACCGCTAATCAAAATGTTTCGCCGCGCCCGCACTATTCGCCGCAGCACTTCGGCCATCTCCCTACTAGCCAGCCCGCCGGCCACCAGCGCGTCCAAAGAGTTCCTTTGCCCGGTAATCGCCCGCAGGCTTATGCAACTGCCGCCTGCCGCCGGGGGCGCCAGCAGCGTGTGCACACGAATCGCCTGCGCTGCTACGTCCGGAGGCAAATCGCGTAACACTCCGTCTGCGAAAGGCCGGGCCTCGTCCAATCTCTCGCCGCACATCGTCGCCATGCGCACCGCCAGATCCCGCGCGCTCTCGGCGCTGATCTTCACGCTATCCACGCGCTGCATCCCCGCACCCCGGTCCGCCCACACGTCGCCATCACCGTTGAGCACCACATCTGTCACCTGCGGATCCAGCAGCGGCCCGGCTAGCGGCCCCAGCCCGCTGAATTCCCTCTGCAGCGTGCGCACATTCTCCACGCTCGCCTCCCCAAGGAGGTGCAGGCTGCGCGAAAGATCGTGCTCATCCGGCCGACTGATTCCCTGTTCTGCCAGGTCGTCGCGCACAAGAGCCAGCAGCCCACGCTCCGGTTCCGGTTGGCTGCGCTCGGCCTTTTTCCTTCTTGACGCCACCACGGTCTCCCCCCTACTCCCAATTCCCTAGCTCGCCAACGGAAGCGCGCAGTTGCCGATGATCCCCTGGATCTTCTCCCACACCTCACGCACCGGTTCGCGAGCGCGGTCATGTTTCAGCGAACTTTCGATCCAATACTCGGCTTCACCCCGGTCTAAGGCGGACGCGCACTGGGCATCGTGGCGGATCACTGTCACTGGAGCCTCGTCCAGCATCAACGCCGCGACGGCCACGGACGTTGATGCCCCGGGAGTTTCCCGCAGCACGATCAGTGGTTTTGCACGGTCGTTTTCCAGCATTCGATTACGCAATGCGCTGGCGGCCGTCACCCCTTGGATGGTTAAGGGCGCGACCAGGATGTGCACGTCTGGTTCCGCCTCGCCCCACTGTTCCGTCCACCCGGCGCTGGCGCTATCGGCCACCGGCAGGCTGCGCCCGCAATCCACCACCATGTCGTCCGCGTGCATCAGATGGGCCAGCTGCCCCACGTCCAAGCCTCTGCCGCCGCTGTGTGCACCGAACGTCGGATAGCGGTCGGCGTAAATCACGGGCACGGCTCCTCCATCAGCGCCAATCTTCTTGCCTCCCGCGCTGTCGAAGCCCAACATCAGCAGGTGGCTGCGCAGCTGCTCGAAGTCGCAGTCGGCGGGGATCTGGTTTCGGGTTAGTCCGGGCCGCCTTTCCTTGCCCAGCACTAGATCCAGGCCACAGGAATGCGGGTCGGCGTCCACAAGAACCGCGGGCCTTCCCTCGCAGGACATGTAATAGGCCAGTTGGGCTGCAAACAGGCTGGACCCGGCGCCGCCCACCGCGGAGCTCACCGCGATGCGCATCACATCGTTCGCCCCGATCATCTCCGCCAGCACCATCGCCCCGCCCGCGTCCAGGGAGGGCTCCAATTCGTCCACGCGAATCGCGCGCACCAGGCGGTGGCGGGTAAGTTCGCTATCCCTATCGCTCAGTACGATGGCGGAGTTTTGGCACGTAAATCCGTCTTTCCGATCCAGGTCACGCAGCAGCTCTGCGGTGGATTCGTCCGCCCCGTCGTGCACCAACATGGGGCGCCTGGTCACAGCCGCCACCATGCGCGCCTCGTTATTCCACAGCGGGTCGGCGATGTCGATAATCACCGGCCTCAGCTTCCCCGCTGGGGCTGTCGCTGCTGCCTTCCGCGCTGTTGCCTTCTTTGCTGCTGTCTTTTTCCGCTTGCCTGGCTTCCCTGCTCCCATGAAACAAAGGCTGTCAGTTGAGCGGTCGTAAAAGTACCCCTGATTTTTTGGCTGTGGAAAAGTCGGGTTGGCGTCACAAAAAAGGGTCTAGAGCCTGTGGATAACCAGAAACAGGAAAAGATAAGAGTGACATAAGGGACGGGATGTAATTAGAATGACGAATGTGAATCAGCACCAGGAGCCAGCACGCGCATCGGGCGATGGGCGGATTTTGGCTATTTTCGACCTCGATAAGACGATTATCGATACGTCGGCGTCCCTGGCCTACCGCCGCCCTATGGCCGAACGCGGCCTGCTTAACACCGGTGAAGTGCTGAAGATGATGGCAATGCTGGGCAACTACATGCTCTCCACCCATTCCGAAGACAACCTGGAATCCACCAAAGACGCGCTGACCAGCATCATTAAGGATCGCGAATCCGAACCGCTGCGCCAAGTCGCCCAAGACGCACTGCAGGAAGTCATCACCCCGTTCATCTACACCGAAGCGCGCGAGCTCATCGAATGGCACCGCAAAATGGGTCATCGCATCGCCATCGTGACGGCCTCGGCCTCCATCATGGTGCAGCCGATCGCCAAAGAACTCGGCGTTGACCACCTGTTTGCCACAGAACTAGAAGAAAAGGACGGGCGCTTCACCGGCGCCGTCACACACTTCAACAAGGGCCACGCCAAGGTCGAACGGATCCTGCAGCTCGTCGCGGAACACGGCTACGACCTGGACGAAAGCTACGCTTATTCCGACGCCGCCACCGACATCCCCATGCTGGAGCTGGTGGGCAACCCGGTTGCCGTGAACCCGGACCGTCCCCTCAAGAAGCGGGCGACCGAATCCGACTGGCCGATCCGCCAATTCGTCCGCCCCGAACCGCTATTCCCCCAGGCAGCGGTGCTGGCCGGGGCGGGCGCCACACTCGCACTGCTCGGCATCGCCGCTACTGGGCTGGCGATGTGGCTGCGCGGGCGCGACGAAGAGGCCTAGCCTCGGCGCCCCGCAGCCGGCAGCTAGCCCGGTGGCCTAGCCCAGCGCCCGCTACTTCGCGTCCGCGATCGACTTGCCTTCCAGCGACCCCTCCGACAGACCCGTGGCGTGGAAAATAATCCACTCGGCCACGCCCTCCGGGGTGCCGCTGGCGAAAGCCTCTGCCTTCGCCATGTAATCCTCGCGCTTGCGGTTCCACCACACCTCCGGCACACCCAAACCGCGCGGATCCAGGCCAGTGGCAATGGTCGCCAGACGGGAGCACGCGCGGGCGGTCACGCCGGTGGCGTCCGCAAAAGGCTGCAAAGCCAACAGTTCGCCGTGGATCACCGCAGACAGCACCGTCGCATTCACCTTCGTCCCACCAGCGATGAACTTGCCCAGCAGCTGCAGGCGCGCATCCGTCGAACGGCGCGGGCGGCCCGGCACCAGGAACTCTGCGTCGCCCGCGGCCTTCTGGCGAAACGCTGGGTCGGACATCTGCGGGCTAGCCACCGCATTAATACGGGCGATGATCTGCAACGGGGCGCGGCGCCACGTGGTTACCGTGTCCGTGATCCCGTCCGGCGCCAGCAGCTCGGCGGCACGCAGCGCACCGGCCAGGATCGGATCTTCCACCTGGCCGTCCTCGGGCAGTCGCGGACTACCGCCGTCCAGCTGTGCCGAAGCCCGCGCCCCGCGCAGCACAGCCTCCGCGCCCGTGACATCCCATCCACGCAGGTTCGCGGGGTGGCGGTGCAGTCGCGCGAGATGGTCGTTGGCTTGGGCCACAGCCTCCGGCACGCCGGGCAGTTCGGCCAGTCCGGCGAGCGGATCGTGCACAGAATTGTCAGACATATTTAAGACAATAATGCACCCGCCCGCGCAAACTTCCCCGTGGTCTGGCAAACTAGGGGAAGTCAATTAGGTGTAACCCCCAGGAGTTTTACAGTGAGCAACAAAGATCGCGCAGGCATGTTCACCGACCGCGATAGCTTTAACCCGCAGGTCAACGCTATTCCACTGTCGGATGTGGATACCCACGCCAAGGGCCAGGCCAGCATCAGCGATCTGGTGAAGGACGCTTCCGCACAGGTCTCCTCCCTCGTCCGTTCTGAGGTCGAACTGGCGAAGACCGAGATCGCTACCTCCGCCAAGAAGGCCGGCATCGGTGTGGGCCTGTTCGGCGCCGCCGCCATCATCCTGGCCTACAGCTCCTTCTTCCTCTTCTTCACCATCGCCGAGGCTCTGGATACCTTCCTGCCGCGCTGGCTGGCATTCCTGATCGTCTTCCTGTTCATGCTGCTGCTGGTCATCATCCTGGCTCTGGTTGGTGTGAAGCAGGTCAAGGGCGTGAAGAAGCCGGAAAAGACCATCGAGTCCGTCAGCGAGCTAAAGACCGTCATCCCGCAGGGTGGCAAGAACTCTGCGTCTGGCCGCAAGTCGGGAATGTACACCTAAATTCCTTAAGCTCTTTACATGACGTCCGAAGACCCCCACGCTTCAGATCCGCACACCCCGCATGCCACTTTCGTGCATTCGCGGGGTGTGCGCCTTCGTGTAGACGTACAAGGCCCCCGCTACGCACCGTTGGTGTTGTTCATCCACGGCTTCGGCGGTGGCGCCTTCGACTGGCACCCGCTAATGCAGCAGCTGGCTGGCGAGGATCTGCGCCTGGCCGCCGTCGACCTTCGCGGCTATGGGCGCTCGGACAAAACGCCACGCGGCTACGACCTGACCACCGCAGCCAGCGACATGGCCGGGGTGATCCGGGGCCTGGGCTACACGACCGCCACGGTGGTCGGTCACGGCTACGGCGGCATGGTCGCCTGGACGTTGGTGGCGCACCACCCGGATCGCGTCCGCCGCTTCATCACTTTGTCTTCAATTAACCCGCTGTTGCGCTTCCGCGGCATTCTGGCGCAGCCTTTTTCCCAGCCGCACTTCGCCCGTCGCATTCTTTCCGCCCAGCTGCCGCGCCTTCCGGAGCGCAAGTTGCTGGCGGACAACGCTGCGGCCGCCGAAAAGATCTTTAGGGCTGGTGTGGCCCCAGGTTTTAGGGATACGGACGCCTACTTCCGCAACGCCACACTTCGCCGCGAAGCTATGCAGGTGGATAAGGTCGCACATCTTTCCTGCGAATACCTACGTTGGCCCTTCCGCAGCCGCTTCCGCCCCGAGGGCACTAGGTTCGAGCGGACTTTCCCCGACCACGTTGAGGTGCCGCTGCTAGCCATCGACGGCAACATGGATCCCGTTTTCGACGAAGCCTTGGCGGAGAAGTCCGCTCGGCGCGCCGCAACGGCCGACCGGCGGGTGCTGTTCGGCGTGGGGCATTATCCGCACGTCGAAGATCCCCACTGCATTGCAGAGATCATCCGCGAACAGGCGAACGCACGCTAGGCGGCACTACTCCGCCACGCAGGCCCCGGTGTCGGCACTGTCGTGGTGCTTGTTCACGTCCCCGACATGGCTGAGGACTTCCTGCTTCGTCAAAGCGTAGCCCGTGTCCTTCTCATTCACGTCCGCACCGAAGACCAACCCCAGCACGTGCCCGTTCGTGTCAATCAGCGGACCGCCGGAGTTCCCCTGCACCACGGATCCGCGCAGCGAGTAGCTTTCGCGCTCCACGCGGGCATTGGCATAGATATTCGGGCCACTGACCACGAACTTCTCGCGGATACGCGCGGGCGATGCCTGGAACGGCCCGCCGTGCGGGTACCCCATGACGATTGCGTCCTGCCCTTGCTTACCCTCGTCCTCGGCCCACTTCATCGGCACGAAGGGCAGGTCGGCGCTGTGCAGCAGCGCGATATCCTGCTGCGGGTTGTAGTAGACAACCTTGGCCTCGTGTGGCCCGTCCTTGGTGGCCAGCGTGACCTTGTCGGTACCGGCAACGACGTGGGCGTTCGTCATCACCATATCCTTGTCGATCACCCATCCACTGCCCTGCAGGATGCGGCTGCATTGTTCCGCCTCTCCCACAACGCGCACCACGCTTTCGCGTGTGTTCTTGACCGCCGGGGATCGCATTAAGGCGTTGTCAGGCGGGTCGACTTCCGTGGTCGGGAGGTTCTCCATCGGATCCGCGATCATCGGGAAGCCCGAGTCGTTGATCAGCTGGGATGTCTGCGCCGGTAGCTGCTTAAACCAGGCTGGGGCGGAATTGCCGACCGCGCCGAGGATCTTGCTGCCCTTGATCGCTTTGCCGAACCCGCCGACGTTTCCGGTGGCAATTGGCACCAGCACTAGCCACACGATCAGCAGCGTCGTAAAAACCTGCACGATCGCGCCGACGACCGATTCCAATCGCAGCAGCTCGCGGGTGCGGATCTTATCCCGCAGGTTCGCGCCGATGCTGGAGCCAATGGCGTAGCCCACGACCACGACCACCGTCACCGTGATCAGCGCCGCAAAGAAGCGGGCGCTGTGGTTATCGCTGAAGTTTTCCTCCGCCACTCGCACCGCGATCGGCACCAGTTTCACGCCGAAGAAGCCGCCGAGGATCACGCCCACAAAGCTCAGCGCAGCGCTAAACCCGCCCTGGCGGTACCCGGAGGTCAACGCGCCGAGGCACACGAACACCAGCACGATGTCGAGGATCGTTGCTCCCGTCATCCCGGTCATGGTGCGCCTCCGTTTCTGCCTTGTTCTTCTGCTCTGTCGAACCCTTCTTTCATCTCCCCTAGCGCCTCGCCGTTGGCGGAGCTGGCCAGGGTTGTAAAGAGGTTATGCGGCCTTTCGGTATCATCTTCGCTTCCGCCGCTGGACCAGGGTTCCTCCCAGCCTGCGCGGCGTAAGAGCGCGTTGATCACGCCTCCGGTGAAGCCCCACAGCACCAGCGGTTTCTCCTCACCGATGGGCAGCGTCCAGGCGGGGCCACGCCAGCCGTACACCCCGACCTCGAAGCGCTGTTGAGGGTTGACCAGCTCGGGCAGCGGGTAGGGCTCTACCCAATCGTTTTCGGTCGTGGGGCACTCTACTCGATGGGGATGACGCCACCACGCCACCACCGGCACCACCGCGAAGTTCGTGCGATCAATGTAGATCGGCTGCAGCACTGCAAACGGCTCCACCGTGTCCGGGTTCAGCCCTGTTTCCTCTTCGGCCTCCCGCAGGGCAGTGTCGATCGGCCCAGCGTCCGCTTCCTCCACGCCTCCCCCGGGGAAGGCCACTTGTCCGCTGTGGTTGCGCATCGTCGGCGCGCGGTGGGTCAGCAGCATGGTTGCGTCGGCGGGGATGGCCTGCCTTCCTGTGGCGCCGGCGGGGCGGATGAAGGTGGCGTCACCTGAAAGAAGAATCAGCACCGCAGAGTAGCGCGGCGGGCGGCCGTGCTCGTCGGTCTCCGGGACGATGCGGGCGGAGTCGTTGAGGTATTGGTGGATGTCCACCTCGCGGCAGTCGCGGGCGAAGCCGCGCAGCCATTCGGGCAGGTCGGCGGACAGTTCCGGTTGGGTCTGCGCATGGGCGAGCCACTGGGCTAGGTGCGAACTCGGGCGGGTCATAGGGCTTCCTTCACCGCCTTTTCCATCTCCTCTGCACTGCGGAAGGTCTGCGCGTACAGGCGCGCCCGGGTGCCGTCGGGGCGGTAGACCACGGTCAGCGGCACGACCTTCGGCAGCTTCGCCGCGGAGTCGAAGGTGTGGTTGGAATCCTGGAAGCTCGGCAGGCCATCCACGCCCAGATCCCGCAGCATGTCGGCACCGGCCTGGCCCTTCACATCCAGGTGCACGCCCACGACGTTCCACTCGGGGTGGTCGGCGGCGAGCTGCTGAATCATCGGCAGTTCCTTGCGGCACGGCGCGCACCACCAGGCCCACACGTTCACGACGGCGGGCTTGCCGGCCAGGCGCTCGGCCAGGGAGGTACTCGCCTTCGCGTCGGCGCTGCTCTTACCGTCCGTGCTGCCCTCCGTCAGGCACGGCAGGCGCACGTCCTGCAGCTCAGCGTGAGGGCTCACGGAGGCCTCCCCCGCGCCTTCCGGGCAGCGGACCTTGTGCGTGACCTCGACAGGACCTTCGGCGGCGGAGGCCGAGGGGGCGTCCTCCACCGAAGAACTAGCCCCACCCGCGTTGTCCGCAGAATCCCCGCGCAACGCCATGACCAGCGGCACGCAAGCAATCGCAATACCGACGACCAGCGTGACGGCGATGATGATCGCGCGCGTGCGAGCGGAGTGTTCGACAGGTGCAGACATAACAAGAAATCAGTCTACCTGGCCACTCGGCCCGAACCCCGCCATATCCAGGAGGTGCTCGCGGTCGTCCGACTTAATCATTGTGGACGCCACCTCGGGGTCAGCCGGCCCCGCGACCCCGAAGCTAGGGCACTGGTGTGCCAGGAAGCAGGCTCCACAGGCTGCCCGGCGGGAGTGGCAAATGCGGCGGCCGTGGAAGATCGCCCGGTGGGAAAAGAGGGTCCATTCTTTTCGCTCGATGAGCTCCATGAGGTCGCGTTCGACCTGCACGGGGTCTTCGTGCTCCGTCAGCTTCCAGCGACGAGCCAAACGCCCCAGGTGCGTATCGACGGTGATGCCCGGGGTGTCGAAAGCGTTGCCGAGCACCACGTTGGCGGTTTTGCGCCCCACGCCGGGGAGCTTCACCAGCTGCTCTAACGTGTCCGGGACTTCGCCGCCGTAGTTGTCCTCGATGGCCTGGCCGAGGCCGACGATGCTCTTAGCCTTGGAGCGATAAAAGCCAGTGGACTTGATGATCTGTTCGACCTCCTCGAGGTTGGCCTCCGCATAGTCGGCCGCGGTGCGATAGCGACGGAACAGCGCCGGGGTCACAGCATTCACGCGCTTGTCCGTGCACTGGGCGGACAGAACGGTGGCTACCAGCAGCTCCAGGGGATTGCTAAAGTCCAGCTCACAGAATGCATTCGGGTAGGCCACGGCGAGGGTGCGGTTGATTTTCCGGGCGCGACGCTTGCGCCCCAGAGGGGTTTCCTTTCCCTTCGCCGCGATGTGCGAGCCGATGCGGGGTAGCGTCGGGGGCGTGGGCTGAGCAGACATGGAACCTTCAGCGGACATGGAACCTGTGGAACCTTCAGAATCGGCAGAACTGATCGATAATATTCCTAATGTACCCGGGCTCGGATTAGGTCTGTGACATAGTTGGGTATGGTTTAACAAAAGAGACGAACCCTACATTCGAGCGCGACATAGACCAGGTGGTCACCCCAGCCACCGCGACGCCAGAAACGGAAGTGAAACTTAGGATGGCAGAAGTATCCGAGATACTATCAAGGGCAGGCATCTTCCAAGGTGTTGAACCCACCGCGGTGCGTACCCTTATTGACCAGCTGGATACCGTCAAGTTCCCGCGTGGCACCACCATTTTCGAAGAAGGCGAGCCCGGCGACCGTCTGTACATCATCATCAGCGGCAAGGTGAAGCTCGCCCGTCATTCGGTCGATGGGCGCGAAAACCTACTGACGGTCATGGGGCCATCCGACATGTTCGGCGAGCTGTCTATCTTCGATCCGGGCCCGCGCACCTCATCTGCCGTCTGCGTGACGGAGCTCCACGCAGCGACGATGGATTCCGTCATGCTGCACAACTGGATCAGCGAGCACCCGGAGATCGCCGAGCAGCTGCTGCGCGTGCTGGCTCGCCGTCTGCGCCGTACCAACAACTCCCTGGCGGACCTGATTTTCACGGACGTTCCCGGCCGCGTGGCCAAGGCTCTGCTGCAGCTGGCCAACCGCTTCGGCACGCAGGAGGGCACGGCGCTGCGCGTGCACCACGACCTGACGCAGGAAGAGATCGCCCAGCTGGTGGGCGCTTCGCGCGAGACGGTGAACAAGGCGCTGGCAGAGTTCGCCCACCGCGGTTGGATCCGCCTGGAGGGCAAGTCGGTGCTGATCTCCGACACTGAGCGCCTGGCTAAGCGCGCTCGTTAAGCGCTAAACGCTAAGCGGTGCAAGCCAGCGCTAGCGCTGCACTGGGGGTTGAGCGCTAGGGGGTAGCGCGCGCTAGTTTTCATCGCCGCGCAGGAAGCGCAGCGTCACGCGAGTGGACTGTGCGGCTGCGTTACGCAGAACCGGGTCGACATCCGTGTAGATCTCATCCACAATGTCGTTCACCGAGGCATCGTCGCCCAGCTTCTTCAGAGCTTCCTTGACCTGCTCCAGGCGCTGCTCGCGACGGTCGATGTACTTCTGTGCCACCTCGGCCAGGTTCGGCTGATCCGGACCGTGGCCCGGCAGCAGTGGCTTGTCCTGTCCGCGCTCGCGCAGCTTAGCCAGCGTCTCCAGGTAAGCCCCCAGGTCGCCGTCGGTCTCGGAGATCATGGTGGTGTGGCGACCGGCCAGAGTATCGCCGGTGATGATGCCCTCCACGTCGGAATCATCGGTACCACCGTTGGAGTGGATGAAGAAGGCCACGCAGTCGGAGGTGTGACCAGGGCAGTGCACAACCTCAATGGTCGGGGTCAGGCCTTCGAAGGAGATGATCTCCCCGTCCTTAAGCTCGTCAGCGGCAATGCAGTACTGCTTGTCGAAGGCGCGGATCGGCGCACCGGAGATCTGACGGAAGCGCTGGGCACCATTGGCGTGATCCGCATGGCGGTGCGTCAGCAGCACAACTCCGATGTTTGCGCCCCCTTCGGTGGCCTTGGTGTTCAGCACGTTCAGGTGACCTTCGTCTTGCGGACCCGGATCCACCACAACGGATACTGTGTCGTTTTCCCCTCGAATCACCCAGGAGTTCGTACCTTCCAGGGCAGCGTAGCTGGGGTTCGGCGCGAGTACGACGCCGACGTTCGGGGTTACTGGGCGTAGTTGGCTATAAGCAGGGTGCTCCATGCCTCCCAGTGTAGATCGAACCGCCAAATTATGCGCTGATCTGCGCGATGATTTCTACCTCTACGGGGGCATTCAGCGGCAGTGCGGCCACACCGACTGCGGCGCGGGCGTGCACACCAGCCTCGCCGAAAATCTGGCCTAACAGTTCCGAAGCCCCGTTAATCACTCCCGGCTGGCCACCGAAGTCGGCCGTAGAGGCTACGAATCCGTTGACCTTCACGATCCGCTCGATGTTTTCGATACCCACCAGGTCGTCGATGGCGGCAATGGCGTTCAGTGCGGCGGTACGGGCGGCGTCATAAGCCTGCTCCTCTGTCACATCGGCGCCTACCAGACCCGTGACGGGCAATGCACCGTCGACGAAGGGCAGCTGGCCGGAAGTGTAGACGATATTGCCGCTGCGCACGGCGGGAACATAGGCGGCCACTGGTGCGGCCACCGGCGGTAGTTGCAGACCCAGTTCCTCGAGCTTTGCGTGGAAATTGTTCTGTGCCATGTGTTTTCGTGTGCTTGAGCTTGTGGTTTCTAGCTTTTAGTTTTTACTGCTCCAGCGGGCGCTTCATGTATGCCACGTGCTGCTCGCCGGTCGGGCCAGGCAGGACGGATACGAGCTCCCAGCCATCCTGACCCCAGTTGTCCAGGATCTGCTTAGTGGCGTGAGTGAGCAGCGGTACGGTTACGTATTCCCAGTTAGTCATGGCCACCACTGTAGCGCGTGCGGAAGTTCTTACTGCGGCAATTACTGCTTTGCTGCCTGGGTAGCCTCCAGCTGGCCTGCGAAGAAGTCCGCCCAGCTGTTGATTTCGGGGTGCTTGCGCAGAAGTGCACGACGCTGGCGCTCGGTCATGCCACCCCACACGCCGAATTCCACCTTGTTATCCAGAGCATCGGCACGGCACTGCAGCACCACTGGGCAGTGGCGGCAGATCGCTACGGCCTTGCGCTGCGCTGCACCCTTTACAAATAGCTCGTCCGGATCCACGTTGCGGCAGTGCGCCTGCGTAATCCACTCACCGCGGTTGTTGAAGGACTCGCGGGTCGTGATTTGTTCGGCTGGCTGGCAGGTCGGCTTGGCGCCACTGTTGGCCGTCGTGCGGGCAAGCGATGCAGTCATTCTCTTCCTCCGAAACGTGCCCCTGACAGTGTGGCTGTGGCGCCTTGTGCGCCGGCTGGTTTCTGTTGCCGCCAACTGCCTTGGAGGCTTGCTCTACTGGTAATTTTATTCACAAGTTTTTAGAAGTGTCGAATGCGTCACATTTTGGGGGTAATTGATATCCACATGACATTTCGCTGTAAGCATTCAGGGAGCCACCTTCAGCCATACGCCTAACTTCCTGCGTTTTCGCTCTTCTTTTTGACGCCCTCACAATCCCGCTGGTCACACCACCAAACAAAGTGGCGTAAATCACATGGCTGGTTGGATCCAGCCCTGTAGCCCGAACAGGCGTTGCCTACTTATATGCGCATACCCCGTCGGGGGGACGCAGCACCCCCAGCGGTGGGGAAGGAGGGCGTCCTAAAGAAAGGGCAAAGGGTTGTCCGGGGCGTGGGTTAAGGTGTTACGCGTGGACGCACCGAAGCCATTTCTTAAACTCTTCCTCGCCATCCTGGCCGGTGGCGTGCTGCTCGCTGCCGCAATCCTGCCTTTCGCGGGCGCAAGCGGATGGGTGGTAAACGCCAGCACGGACACCATGAACTCCAACGTTCAGGACATCTCGGAGAACAACACTGTGCCGCTGCGCTCGCGGATCACCGACCGGGATGGCCAGACGATTGCCTGGATATACAACCAAAACAGGACGGAGGTGCCGTCGAAGAAGATCTCTCGGGCCATGAAGGACAGCATCGTGGCCATCGAGGATCGACGGTTCTACGACCACAAGGGCGTGGATATCCGTGGCACCATGCGTGCGGCTCTGGCGAACCTTTCCAGCGGCGGGGTCTCCGAGGGCGCCTCGACGATTAACCAGCAGTATGTGAAGAACTACCTGTGGTTGATTGATGCGGAGAACGAGGACGAGGCAGCGCAGGCCATCGAGACCTCCCTGCCCCGCAAGCTGCGCGAGATGAAGATGGCGAGAGACCTGGACAGGGAGCTATCTAAGGATGAAATCCTAACCCGGTACCTCAACCTGGTCTCTTTCGGCAATAGCGCGTTCGGTGTGCAGGCGGCTGCGCAGACATATTTCGGTGTCAACGCAGAGGACCTGGATGATAACCAGTCGGCCTTCCTGGCCGGCATTGTGCAATCGACCAGCGCGCTAGACCCGTACACCAACCCGGAAGGCGCCAAGAAACGCCGCAACGCCGTTCTGCAGGCGCGCGTGACGGCGAAGACGTTGCCCCAGAGCAAGGCCGATGAGCTAGCCGCCAAGCCTTTGGGCGTGTTGGAAGAGCCAGCGATACCAACCAACGGCTGCATCGGCGCTGGCCGTTCCGGATTCTTCTGCGACTACGTCCTGCAGTACCTGGAAGGAAAGGGAATCTCCAAGGACGAGATCACGAAGGGCGGATACACCATCCGCACCACCCTCGATTCGAAGGCGCAGAGGAGCGCGGAGAACGCTGCCCGCGGTAAGGTCGCCCCCGATCAGGACGGTGTAGCGGCCGCGACCGACTATCTGGCCCCGATCGATGGAAAACACCAGGTGTTGGCCATGGCATCGTCGCGCACGTACGGGCTGAACCAGAAGAAGCGGGAATCCGTGTTGCCGCTGACGCACTCCCTGCAGGGCCACGGCGCGGGCTCCGTGTTCAAGATTTTCGCCGCGGCCGCCGCGATGGAGGAAGGAATGGGTCTGAACACCAACCTTGCCGTGCCCGCCCGCGCCGAAGTTGAAGGCATGGGCGCCGGCGGTGCGCGAGGTTGCCCCGCAAACAAGTACTGCGTGGAGAATGCGGGCGCTTACAAGCCGAATATGACATTGAAGGAGACCCTGGCGACCAGCCCGAACACCCCCTTCATCGAAATGGCTGAGAAGATCGGTATGAAGCGCATCGTGGATATCGCCATCAAGCTGGGTCTGCGCTCTTACAAGGACAAGGGCAGCTTTGACGGCGAAAACTCCGTGGAAAGCTATGTGAAAGACAACAACCTGGGATCCTTCGTGCTGGGACCGACCGCCGTCGACCCGCTGGAACTATCCAACGTGGCAGCCAGCCTGGCCGACCACGGGCGCTGGTGCGAACCCCTGCCCGTTCTGTCTATTAAGGATCGCAACGGCGAGGCCGTTGAACTGAAGGAGGCCGACTGCGAGCAGGCCATCGACAAGTCCATCGCCGACGCGCTGGCCAACGGCATGGGCAGCGATGCACAAAGCGGTACGGCCGCAGCCGCCGCGCGGGCGGAAGGCTGGAGTGCCTCGGTATCCGCCAAGACCGGTACGACGGAAACCAGCTTCTCTGCCGCATTCCTGGGCTTCACGCCTGGCTGGGCTGGCTCCACCTACATCTTCAACGACGGTGGAACTCCCCAGAACCTGTGTACCTCCCCGGTGCGCCAGTGTGGCTCTGGCAACCTCTACGGCGGTAACGAGCCCGCCCGGATCTTCTTCGAAGCCTCCAAGCCGATGATCGACAAGTACGGTGGCGGGAAGCTACCTAGCTACGACAAGAAGTACGACGCGGGCACGGATCCCGGCAAGTGGGGTTCGTCATCCAATTCGGGAAATGGCTCCGGTGGAGGGGAGGGCACAACCCGCCCACAGCCAGCGGATAGCCCGCCGCCGGAACTCAACCTGCCGCCGGAAGTCCAGCGGGGACTGGAAGACCTCGACGATTTCCTGCGCCAGTTCCAGTAGCCACCACCCGGCACTGAGCCACCCAGCCCGGCGCACACTTCCCGCCAGCGCGGGAAGCGATACGCTGGAGAGCGTGAAGAATCAACGCCGAACCTCCCAACCCCAGTCCCGCACACGCCTACTCACCCCCGCCAACGTGCTGAAATGCGCGCTCGGAATTGGGGCGGTCGGCGCGGCGGTCGCTGCGGCGTCATATAGAGAAACCCTCAAGTTCCAGCTACACGAGGTAACGGTGCCACTGCTAGAACCCGGCACGCTACCCGACGATTGGGACAGCTTCCGGGTGCTGCACGTCAGCGACCTGCACATGCTGGACAGCCAGCGACAAAAGCAGGAGTGGGTCGCTGCGCTGGACCGCCTGGACCCGGACCTGGTGGTCAACACGGGCGACAACCTCGGCGAGAAGGAAGGCGTGCCGGGGGTACTGCGCGCGCTCGGGCCACTGCTGGAGCGCCCCGGCGTGTTCGTCTTCGGCAGCAACGACTACTTCGCGCCGCGGCCGGTGAATCCGTTCATCTATCTGCTCGGAAAGAAGCGCAAGCCCTCCAAGGAGGAGCTGCCGTGGAAGGGCATGCGCGCGGCCTTCATCGAACGGGGCTGGCGTGATGCCTCGAACGCCACCGTCGAGTTCGCCATCGACCCCGCCGCCACAGGATCCCTCGCCAGCCCGGCCAAGATCAAGCTGGCCATCGCGGGAGTGGACGACCCTCACCACGATCTGGACGATTACTCGCGGATCGCTGGTCGCCCTAATAATGACGCCAACCTGGCCATCGGGCTAAGCCACTCCCCGGAACCGCGCGTTCTGGATAGCTTTGCCGCCGATGGATACCAGCTGGTGCTGAGCGGTCACACGCACGGCGGGCAGCTATGCCTGCCGGGTGGGCGCGCGATTGTGACGAATTGCGGCATCGACAGGAGCCGGGCGCGCGGGCTTTCCCGCTGGACCGAGCGCATGTGGCTGCATGTGACCAACGGGCTGGGCAGCTCTAAGTACGTGCCCTTCCGCATTTTCTGCCGCCCGTCGGCGACGTTGATCCACATCGTGGAGAAGCCGGCGGAGTAGCTGGGTAGCCGAAAAGGTGCGATACGCTGCCATTTTGAAAAATACACCTCGTGCGGGCTATAGTAATTCGAGTTGCAGCCGTTGGCTTTGCACAGTTTGCAAAACTAGCGTGCCGCTCCAGACCGGGATATGGCGCAGCTTGGTAGCGCACCTCGTTCGGGACGAGGGGGTCGCAGGTTCAAATCCTGTTATCCCGACCAGATTTTGCCCCAGTCAGTGGCCCACACGGGTCACAGGCTGGGGCTTTTTCGCATCCTTGCACTCCCCATTGCCCACCGTGTAAGAAGTTAATAGCCCCCGCGTTAGTAGCCTAGCCTTACCTAATGTTTCCAAAGGTTTGTTTCCGCAAGGCTCACTACCACTGTGGCCACCGGGATTGCATCGCAGGCAGCCCGGGACAATTAGAAACTTCCCCTCACGAGACAAGGCTCAACAAGCGCAACCATGGAACACCTAGCCAATTCCGGCCCGTCGCTACGTGTCCTCACCCGTAATGCCCCGCATCTCCTGGGCGGGAAGAAAGCGACCGGTTCCGTCTTGCTGCGCACCTACCACGATTCGCGTTCCTTGTGTGCCAACTGCCAGGCGCCACGATGCAGCGCGGTGCGGAGATGAGGGTGGCTGCGAGGTTGAACTCCATTCAGAAGTACCGCGAAGTCCTTGGAATTTCTCTTCCCATCGCCGGGGTGCAGCTCGCCGGGGTGGCGCTGACCACCACGGACGTCTTGATGCTGCAATCCGTGGGGGTGCTGGCGATCGCTGGCGGTGGCTTGGCCATGCAGCTATACAACCAGATCCGCACGATGTGCGTGGGCATGGTGACGGCCAGCTCAAATCTCGTGGCCGAGGCTGCGGCAGAGATGGAGCGGGAGGAAGCCTCTGGTCAGCCCTCGGAGGAAGGCGCGGAGCGGATCCGGCGAGCCGTGCGATCCTCCTTCGCCGTAGGCACAGGCACTGCGATCCTCGGCGCGCTACTGGTCATCACCTTCGGCGCACTGGTTCTTGCTCTGCCTATCGACGAGCAGGTCGCCCGTCTCACCTTCGCCATGACCCTCACATTGGCGCCGGGACTCATCCCCATGTTGTGGCTCAACGTCTTGCGCCAGTTCGCGGTGGGCATGCGCAAGCCTGGCTCCCTGCTTGCCATCACGCTGGTATCAATCTTCGTCAACATCGCCCTGAACTGGTCGTTTATGGCTTGGGCAACGTCGGACACATGGAAGGTGGCGGGCATCGGGCTATCCACGACCACCGTCCAACTATTCACGTTGCTAGCCTTCCGCGTGGTCGTGCTGCGTATACCCGAGCTGCAACCCTACTTTCAGGTTCTGCCCCGCGCCGGCGACGGGGAGACTATACGCCACCTCGTGCGCCTCGGAGTACCAGTTAGCCTGACCTATGGCTCGGAGGCAGCGATTACGACAATCGCCGGGTTGGTGATGGGAACCCTCAGCCCACAGATGTTGGCAGCGCATAACGTTGTCAACCAGCTGGCGTACATCGTCTACCAGGTTTGCATCGGCTTCTCCCACGGCGGGTCGGTGCTCATCACGAGGGCACGAGCCGAAGGTGCCAACGCGGTGCGTGCGGTGACCCGGCACGTGCTACTCGTCGTGGTCGTGTACCTGGGGGTTATGGGCGCACTGTGGCTCCTGTTGGGGCGGTGGGTACTGCGCCCGTTCCTGGGAAGTGCAGACGCCACCACCTTCCATATCGCCGTCCTGCTTCTGTGCCTCGCCGTGCTTCAGCAGTTCTCTAAGGGAATTCAGAACGTGACAGTGGGCTTGTTGAGGGGTCTCAAGGACACCACTTCTGGGCTGCGCTGCACTCTCATTGGATATTGGCTAGTCGGCGTACCCGGAATTCTGGTGATGGGCAAGCTCCTGAGGTGGGAGGGCTACGGCGTGTGGTGGGGACTGATCGCGGGCTTCGCAACCACTGCCGTGCTGCTATTGCGGACCTATTCTCGACACCTCGCTTCAATTTCCTAACGGGGCGTGGGGCGGTGGAAGAACGGCTTCTACCTCCAAGCATTGCCATTGCTTTAAGGTGTGGCTAACCTAAGTAAGTCAACCCAAAGAAAGGAACACAGTTGTCCCTCACGACACTTAGGGCTCGCAGTTCTCGAACCCCCATGCGCCCTCATCTTCGCATGGCTCGCGCAGTTGTCTCGGCCGTCGCCGCCGCCGGCCTCTTCATGACCGCCGCCTGCAGCGCCAGCGACGGACCACACTCCGCAATCAGCGGAGAAAAACAGCAGATCACCGACATCCTCGGGCGCAATGTTGAGGTTCCGAAGAAGGTCGAGCGGATCCTCATGGGTGGGCAGAGAATGCTCTACACCACCGCTATCCTCAACAAGGAAAACCCGCTCCAGGGGATCGTCGCCTGGCCCGATGACCTGCAGCAGAACGATCCCGGCACGTACAAAAAGTACCAACAGAAATTCTCGAAGATCGGGGATATCAAGCAGACCGGCGAGGTTTACGACGGCTCGATGTCCGTCGAACAGGCCCTGGAGTCCCGCCCAGATGTCTTCATTGTCTCTGCGAACAGTTTTGAGGCAGCCCAAGACGCTGGCATCGTCGACGGCCTTGAAAAGGCCGGAATCCCCACTGTCACCGTCGACTACTTCACCGACCCGGTGAAAAACACCGCACCGAGCGTGCGATTGCTCGGCAAAGTGCTCGGGCACGAAAAGGAGGCGGAGAAGTACGCCCGATTCTACGAATCCAAGGTGGACATGGTTCACGACCGGTTGGAAAAAGCCAAGGCCACTCCCACCCCGACCTTCCTCTGGCGGGCTCCCGGCTACTTCGACTGCTGCTCCACTTTCGCCAAGTCCAACCTGGCTCAACTGGTCACCGCAGCGGGCGGCAAGAACCTGGGAGACGACATGATTGAAGGTAAGCAAGGCCAAGTCTCCCCCGAAGCGCTGGCTGGAAAAGACCCGGACGTCATCATCGCCACCGGCGCTGACTGGACTGATGCCAAGCAGCAGCCAAAAAAGACTGGCTTTGTCCCCCTCGGCTACGACGAGTCCGCCGATCAGGCAGCCCAGGATTTTCAGCGCGTCGTTAACGGGCAACCTGTCCTCAAGGAAATGCGAGCCGTCAAGGACAAGAGAGCCTACGCCGCGTGGCATCACTTCTACGACTCTCCGTACAACTACCTGGCCATCGAGTGGTTCGCCAAGGCCATGCACCCCGACCTGTTTGCCGACATTGACCCGCAGGCTGACATGAAGGAACTGCACGAAAAATTCCTCCCCGTGGAGGCGAGCGGCACCTTCTGGACTGGTTTGCCATGAGCCACGTCGCCCCGACACGGTCAATCCCTGCCGTAAACGGAAAGGATCACAAAGACAGCATCCCGCGACGTCAACGTCCCGGCGTGAGCTGGTACCGAGCAGCCAGCAGGCGCAAGGTGGCAATCATCGCCGGGCTCGCGGCTCTGCTATGTGCAGTCACCGCCACAGATTTCCTCATCGGCAGCAGTATGCCTGCTAATGAGGCGATATATGTGCTATTTCACCCCAGCGATTCCCGCCCTGTTGACCGACAGATCATCTTTGATATTCGCCTGCCAATGACCATTACGGCGGTCCTCATCGGCGCTGCCCTCGCTGCCGCTGGTGCAGAGATGCAAACCATCCTGGGCAACCCCCTCGCAGAGCCCTATACACTGGGCATTTCCGCTGCCTCCAGCTTCGGCGCCGCTTTCGCCACCGTCTCCGGATTCACCGCGGCAGGAATTGGAGCAACGCTGGGGATGGCCGGCAGCGCGTGGGTGTTCGGCATCGCAGCCTGCGCGGTGATTGTCCTCTTCTCCCGGTCAAAGAGCGCCGGCACCGAGGGAATGATCTTGTTAGGCATTGCAATCGTGTTCCTTTTCGACGCGCTCCTGGCACTGATGCAGTACCTCGCCTCGCAGACCCAGCTAGAGCAGGTGGTCTTCTGGACGATGGGCAGTCTCACGCGCGCCAAATGGCCCCAGATCGGCCTCCTGGCACTCGTCTCGCTGATCGTCATTGCATTCTTCTACCGCAATGCGTGGACGCTGACGGCGTTTCGAATGGGAGACGACCGCGCCAGGTCCATGGGAATCAACGTCAACAGGCTGCGCACGCTCACACTGGTGGGCGTCTCCCTCATGGCTGCGACTGCCGTTTCTATGGCCGGGACGATTGGCTTTATCGGCCTCGTCGGCCCGCACATCGCCAGGATGCTCGTCGGCGAGGATCAGCGCTTTTTCCTCACTACATCCATCTTCTCCGGGGCACTCTTGCTTACCTCAGCCTCCGTGGTCTCCAAGCTGATCCAGCCCGGCGCGATCCTGCCCGTCGGCATCATCACGGCGATTGTGGGCGTGCCAGCGTTCGTCGTCCTCATTGTTCTGCGCCGCCGGCCCCGAACCGTCTCCTCTCCCACCTAAAGCTCCGTCGCCGCGCCTCACTTCTTCTCGCTCCAGCCCCCTCCCTCACCCCAGAAAGGACAACCTCGTGGAACAGCCCGCCAAGGTTCCGTCAGCCACCGCGCTGCAGGTCACCGACCTGAGCTTTTCCCATGGAGCAGCGCAGATCCTGAATGGCGTGTCTCTTCCGGGGATCGACGCCGGAACCGTCACCGCACTTGTAGGCCCCAATGGCGCTGGTAAATCCACCCTGCTGCGCTGCATGGCTCAGCTGTGCCGATTCAGCGGCAGTGTCACCGGACCCGACGCGGTGTATTTGCCACAGGATCCCCCGCCGGAAAGCACCCTTACAGTGTTTGAATCGGTGCTGCTGGCGCTCCAGCACTCACGCACGGGATTCAGTGGGCTGCGCGTGGCCACATCCACCCAGGATAGAGTCAGCGCGGTACTCACACGACTGGGTCTGAATGAGTTCGAGTCTCGCACGATGTCCCAGCTCTCCGGCGGCCAGCGCCAGCTGGTGAGCTTCGCACAGGCGATCGTGCGCCGTCCCCGAGCTCTTCTGTTGGACGAGCCAACCAGTGCCCTCGACCTGCGCAATCAGCTGACCCTCATGGAGCACATTTGCACCTACGCCGTTGAAGCACCCGCGGCAGTGGTGGTCACGATGCACGACCTCTCGCACGCGGCACGCTTCGCCGATCGCATCGCAGTGCTTCACAACGGCGCCGTTTACGCACATGGAGCCGTGGAGGATGTGCTCACCGAAGAAATGCTGCGCGAGGTCTACCGAGTCGATGGAACGATTACGCCCACCGGTGATGGAAATGTAGCGATCACCACGTCAAGGGCAATATGAGGGTCTGCTAAACTTTGGCGAGTCGCATAAAATATTTCCGTTCATGTTCCGACGTGACGGACCGCCCAATTTTTTCTAGCCCTCCGAGGTCACCCTCCCGCGCATCTTGGAGACACTAGGAGCGATCGATCGGCTCCGCAGTTCGGGACGTTGAAGGCGATTGTGCGTTTGCCTAAGATATCGTCGTCGAACTCATTGGTTAGGGTGTTTTAGACACGTGGCAGTGCTGGCCATCCCCGTCACCATAGCGGTGGCGCTCATCCTCGTCCCCTTGCTGGTCAAAACACTTGATCGTAAAGCCGGTTGGCCTTTAGGCCTGACTTTCCTGGCACTCGCAGGGTACGTGATCAAGCATGCGGATCCGATACTCAACGGCAAGACCGCCACGTGGTCCGTGACATGGATCCAAGGTTTCCTCACAGGCGCGGGCGGTGCAGCGGGCACAGCAGGCGCGGGCGGCACAGCGGGCGCGGGCGGTGCAGGCAACGCAAACTCAGGCGCCCTCGACCTGGCCCTGAAGATGGATTCCCTGGGGCTGTTCTTCACCCTCCTAGCGCTGCTCATCGGCGCGGTTGTTTTCATCTACTCCACCGCTTACCTGCACAAGGGCGACAAGATCATGAGCTTCTACGTGCTCATGACCTCCTTCATGCTGGCAGTCCTCCTGCTGGTGCTGGCGGACGACGTTGCGCTGCTGTTCATCGGCTGGGAGCTAGTCTCCCTGGCCTCGTTCTTCCTCATCGCCCGCTCGGGCTCCGGCGGCGAGGCCGGTTCGATCCGCACCCTCCTCCTCACCTTCGTCGGCGGCCTGTTCCTGCTGGCAGCCCTGGGTATTGGCGTGATCACCACGGGCACGACGAACCTCACGGCCATGCTGCACTCCCCTGCCTGGGAGGGCCAGGATGTCCGCCTGGCTATCGTTGCCGTCCTCATCGCCCTGGCGGCGTTCTCCAAGGCTGCACAGATTCCCTTCCACTTCTGGCTGCCGGAGGCAATGGCCGCGGACACTCCGGTCTCCGCCTTCCTGCACGCCGCCGCTGTGGTCAAGGCGGGTGTTTACCTGCTGCTTCGCTTCTCCGGCCTGTTTGAGGGCGTGATGGCCTGGCACACGCTGTTGATTGTCATCGGCATGACGACCGCCATCATGGCCGCCGTGTTCGCCGTGCAGAAGACGGATTTGAAGAAGCTCACGGCGTATTCCACGGTCTCCCAGCTGGGTTGGATCGTCGCCACCATCGGCGTGGGCACTCCCTTCGCCATCAGCGCCGCGCTGGTCCACACGGCTGCTCACGCGTTGTTCAAGTCCTCCCTGTTCATGATCGCCGGTGTGGTTGACCACCAAGCCGGGTCGCGAGACATTCGTCGCCTCGGCCCGCTGTGGCGCCAGATGCCTTTTACTTTTGTTTCCGCTGTGATCGCGGCGGCGTCAATGGCTGCGATTCCCCCGACCTTCGGCTTCGTGTCGAAGGAAGGCATGCTCACCGCGTTCGAAGAGGCGCCGTTTAGCAACGTCGGCGTAGTTACCCTGCTGGTCACGGCGAGTATCGGCGCGCTGGCGACGTTCGTGTACTCCGCCCGCTATGTATTCGGCGCGTTTATCGACGGCCCGAAGGATATGTCGCACGTCAAGGAGGCGCCGGTGAGCCTGTGGCTGCCCGCGGTTCTGCCTGGCGTGCTGTCGCTGCCGGTTGTCACGTTCATGGGCATCTTCGACGAGACGATTGATCACGTGGTTGATGCCACGGATCTTGGCCACGCGCACACGCACTTGGCGCTGTGGCACGGCCTGACGGTGCCGTTGGGTATTTCTGTCGCAGTGCTGGTCGCGGGCGTTATTGTTGTTATTTATCGACGCCCCCTGCTCCAGCCCCTGGAGGGCAAGCGACTCGGGGTGGCAACCGGCGCGGAGATCATCACCGCGTTCATCGCGCGGTCGACGAAAATCGGCCGCATGTTTGGCCGCCTGGCGAATTCTGTGAACCCGAACCGGCACGTGGTGTGGATCTTCGCCATGTTGATTCTGCTAGCGGGATTCTCCCTGATGGGGCCGGGGCGCCTGGAGGGCGTGGCAGACCTGAACCCGCGGGTCGAGGGCATCGACAGCATCGTGGACTTGGTAGGGCTCGTGATTGTGGGCCTGGGTGTGCTGGTGATGATCGGCACCCGCTCGCGACTGGCCTCCGTGGTGCTGGTCGGTGTGGTCGGTGTGGGTGTTTCCTGGGTCATGCTGACTTTGGGCGCGCCCGATGTGGCGACAACTCAGCTGCTGGTCGAGTTCTGCGTGGTGGTCATCATGATGCTGGTGATCCGCCACCAGCCTCGCCTGTACCTCCGCGAGGGGGCGAACCGCTCCCGCTTTGCCACAGTGCTGGCGGTGCTGGTCGGTCTGATCACGTTCCTGGGCGTGTGGCTGCTCATCGGCCGGCACGACAAGCCCGCGATCTCGCAGTGGTACCTGGAAAACACCCCGGAGATCTCCGGCGGCAACAACGTGGTCGCCGTGATCCTGGTGGAGTTCCGTGCATTCGATACCTTGGGCGAGCTGTCGGTTCTGGGCATGGCGGGCATCGTGATCGCCGCGCTGATCAAGTCCATCCCCCGCTCGCCGGTGCCGGGTTACGGCCCGGGGTCCACCGCGGAGCTGTTCCGCGCGCCCGGCTCCACCCGCTTCCCGGATGTGCACAAGGTGCCGGAGCTGGCGCCGTTCTACTCCAAGTACCTGCGTTCCACGCACTTGAACTCGATTAACTCGCGGATGACGATGTATCCGGTGATCCCGATTCTGGCGCTACTGTCCGCCGCGACTTTCTGGCGCGGGCACCAGGCACCCGGCGGCGGCTTCGTCGCCGCGCTGATCGCAGCCTGCGGCATTTTCATGTACTACCTGGGGCAGTCCCGCGCGAAGAAGCTGTTCTCCGACCAGGTGGCTTATTCCCTCGTCGGGTCCGGCATGGTTATGGCTCTCCTCGCCGGATTGGTCGGCTACGCCAAGGACGGGTTCCTGTCCCCCATCCATGGGGAAATTCTGGGGCAGCACATGACCACCTCCCTGATCTTCGACGGTGGCGTGTACCTGGCCGTGCTCGGCCTGGTGGTTATCGTCATCAACCAGATGGGTGGCCGCGACCGCCCGGGTACGGATCCGGCAACGCTGAAGTCGAAGTTCCGCGCCCCGGAAGCGAAGCAAAAGATGGGTCTGAACTCGAAGGGCAAGCGCCCCACCCCTATCGAGGCCAAGGCGGATCCCGCCAAGAGGCGCTCCCCGGTGGCAATCACTGCCGGCGGCAGCGACATCCTGCTCAATCCCTCCCAGGTCTCCGCAGCGGCGAAGGCAGAGGAGGAAGCCCACCGGGCAGAGCGCGAAGCGGCCCGCGCGCCGGTTTCCCCCGACAAGAAAAAGCTGGAGACCGAGTCTGCTGAGGCTGAGGGCGTCGACAAGAAGGGAGAGCACCAGTGATCATCGCAGCTATCATCGCCATCCTGGTGGCGGGCGGAGGGTACCTGGTGATGCAGCGCGGAATGCTGCGCATCATCATGGGCATCACGCTGCTGGGCCACGGCGTGAACCTGCTCATCCTCGCCGCGGGCATTGGCGCGTGGCGCATGGATCCGCTGATGGACCGCGCCACGCCCGAGCAGGCCGCTGACCCGCTCCCCCAGGCGTTCGTGCTCACGGCGATTGTGATTTCCATGGCGTCCACGGCCGTGATGCTCGCGATGGCCGCGCTGGGTCGCGATGATGACACGGTCGGTAGCGACGACGTGGAGACCGCCTCCCGGCGCCTGCGCACCCTGCAGACCATGGGGTGGAAGAACTACGAAGAGGCCAAGGCTCAGGGTGGCGTGGTCGAGGAAAACAAGGCCACCAAGCTCGGCGCGAACGACTACACCGAGGTGCACTCGTCCGCAGATGAGGACGGGGCCAAGGACTCCAGCAAGAAGGGAGCGCAGAAGTAATGCCCGGAAGTTCCCTGCTTAGCCTGTTCATCGTTGTTCCGCTGCTGGCTGCTGCTATCGCAGCAATGGCTCCGTGGAGCAGCGTGCGCCGCGTTCTCGGCCTGCTGGTGCCCGCTTTCGGCATCGTCGCCAGCATCTGGGTACTGGTGAAGGTCAGCGACCCCCACACCGTGATGGTCGATAACGTCGGCGGGTTCGTCGGCGGCATCTCCATCCCGCTGGCTGCGGACAACCTGGCGGGCATCATGATCCTCACGACCTCTGTGGTCGCGCTGGCCGCCAACTGGTTTGCCGACGTGGTAGGCGAGACGCGTGCCCGCTTCTACCCCGCCCTCACGCTGATGCTGATCGGCGGCGTGTGGGGCGCGCTGCTGACCGCGGATCTGTTTAACCTGTTCGTGTTCATCGAAGTCATGCTCATGCCCTCGTTCGGCCTGCTGGCGATGACCGGCACCTGGGCGCGCCTGGCCGCGGGCAGGATGTTCATCGTGGTGAACCTGGTTACCTCCCTGCTGCTGCTCAGCGGCGTGGTGCTGGTCTACGCCGTCGTCGGCACCACCAACCTGGCAGCCCTGGCAGGCGCAGCCGGCCCGCGCGGCACCGAATTCGCCGAGGGCGTGTTCGGCAACCAGTGGCAGCTGGTGGTGCCGCTCGGCATAGTGCTGCTGGCGCTGGCCGTGAAGGCGGGCGTGGCACCGATCCACACATGGCTGCCACGCGCCTACCCTTCGACCTCCCCAGCCGTGATGGCTCTGTTCTCCGGTCTGCACACCAAGGTCGGCATTTACGCGATCTTCCGCGTGTACCTGACCGTCTTCGAGGGCGACCCCACCTGGTCCTGGGGCATCCTAGTGATCATGGTGCTGGGCATGCTGATCGGCGGCTTTGCCGGCCTAGGCGAAACCACGATGCGCAGCGTGATCGCCTACCAGATGGTCAACGGCATTCCGTTTATGCTGATCGGCCTGGCTTTCCTCGGCGACAACGCACGGCTGATGCTCAGCGCGGCACTGTTCTACATGCTGCACCACATGATCGTCGCCGGGTCGCTAATCATGGCCTCCGGCGCGATCGAGGAGACCTATGGCTCCGGTCGCCTGCGCAAGCTGTCCGGCCTGATGCGCCGCGACCGTTTCGTCGCCATCGTCTTCGCCGCGGGCGCGCTGGCGATTGTCGGCCTGCCTCCGTTCTCCGGCCTTTGGGGCAAGCTCGCGCTGGTATTCGGCGTGGCTCAAAACGGCACGTGGAAAACCTGGCTGGCGATCGGCGCGATCATCGTCTCCTCCATCGGAGCCTTGGTCTCCATGATCTACGTGTGGCGCGAGGTGTTCTGGGGGCGTCAGATGAACTCCAACGAGACCGACCCAGACTTGCGGGTCCCGCACCGCTACGTGTGGCCATCCGCAGTCATGATGCTGATTTCCGTCGGCATGTTCATCGGCGCCGGCCCGATCTTCCAGCAGGTCAACAAGGCTGCCGACAACCTGACCGATACGACGGCCTACGTCGAAGCGGTACTTGGCGATCCGGATCAGGCCATCGGCGCGGTGCTGCCGCCCGGGCCGAGCGGGTTGGACAACGTCCCTACCGGTGCTCGTAGTACGACGAATGATGACGCCCTCCGGGAGCGCACCGAACGGGACAACGCGGAGCAACCGGCTCAGCACGGGAAGGAGAACTAAGCCATGGCGAGGTTCAATGTCGTCCAAGCAATAAAGTCCACCGGCCACGCGCTGGGATACGTCGTGTGGCTAACCGGGCAGATCATCAAGGAATCCGTCGTAATGGCAGTCGATACCCTCGGCACCGGCCGCAACATCGCGCCCGTGGTGATCTACTACCCGCTGCGCGTAACCAGCGAGCGGGACATAGCGGCCTTCATCGCCTCGATCACCATGACCCCCGGCACGCTCTCCCTGGGCGTGACCGGTCCGAAGGAAGTCGACTACGACGCAGCTGCGGGTGAGCGCAGTTCGAAGGACGCCTTCGCCGTGGCCCGCTCGGAGTTCAATACCCACGGGCTGAACCACGTGCAGCGCTTCCTAGCGGTCCACGCCATGTACGGTTCAGATCCCCAGGAACTGCTGGATGGCTTGGCGGATATGGAGGAGCACCTCGCCCCCTCGGTGAAGGACAAGCCGCTGAACTTCGACGTGCAGTACCTGGTGGAGAAAGGCCGCCCCGGCCCGCGCGGTTTCCGCGGCTCCCGCGGCGGACGCGCGTCGGACGAGACTGTCTTCGATGTGGAGAAGGTGGATTCCACCCCGCACGCCGCCGCGTTCGTCGCCGCGATCCTCCAATCCGACGAGGAGGAAAAGAACCCCGACGACGTCCGCGACATGGATCGTAAGGAGCGCTACGAGATCGCCCGCCGAAACGCGGAACGCGCCAAGGCGCGGATCTCTAACGCAACCCCCGATATTGATACGTTCCGCGGGGACAACCTGGGGGCGTCCCAACCCGACCAGGAAGGGCGCACCAAACCTGGAGAGACCTTGTACGATCCGCTCTACCCGAGAGAAAACCCGGATAGAGCCAAGAAGCGAGCGAAGAAAACCCCGAGAAAGAAAGGCAAGTAGATGGAGCCCAAGGACCTACTCAACATCCTGGTGGGCATCGCCGCCGCCATCGTGGTCATCGCGCTGTTTACGGTGCTGTGGCGCGCGGTATCTACTCACAATGACGCCCGCCGCGCCGTCCTTTCCGACATGGTATTCATGGCGATGGCAGGGCTGTTCCTGTGCTATTCGATCTTCCACCGCACGTCGATCACCTACGAGGTCGCGCTGTTCGCCGGGCTTTTCGGCGCGCTGTCGACGATCGCTTACGCCCGCATCATTTCCCGAGGGAGGCGCTAAATGTCCACAACAATCCTCGCCGCCGCTGGCGACATGGTCGAGTTCAGCGAACCCGGGTGGCTCGGCGCGATTACCGCAGGTGTGCTCGCCATTCTCGGGGCGGTCTTTATCTTTGTTTCTGCCCGCGCGATGTATCTTGCTCCGGACGCCCTCAGTCAGGTCAACATGGTGGGCCCAGCCATCGGCGTGGGACTTCCACTGCTGATCAGCGCCAACCTGGTGTATTCCTGGTCGACGGAAGGGTTCATCCTGGGCGAGCTGATCCGCGCCATCGTCGCCATCACCGCTTTGCTGGTGATCGGCGCCACCGGCTCCTACGTGATGGGCCGTGCGCTGCACGCAACGCACTGGGATCACACGGTACCTCTGTCCGGCGGACAGAAGGCGAAGGAACCGAAGTAGCACCCAGCGCACACAAAAACGAGCCCGCCCCCACGAACTTGGTGGGGCGGGCTCGTTTTTCGCTGTGTATCGAGACTAGCCGACGGTGGCGACGGCCTCCACGTCGATCTCGCCGCGCATTGCCTTGGAGTAGGGGCAGAATGCGTGGGCATCCGCGACCAGCTCGTCGGCCTTGGCCTGGTCAACGCCGAAAACGGTGGCGGTGATCTTCGCGGACAGGCGGAAGCCCTCCGGAACCTTGTTCAGTGCGGTCTCGACGGTGACCTCCGGGGACTGGGTCATCTCCACACCAGCCTCCTTGATGGTCTTTTGCAGAGCACCGTTGAAGCAGGCTGCCCAGCCGGCGGAAACCAGCTGCTCTGGGTTCGTGCCCTCGCCAGAGCCACCCAGTGCCTTCGGCGGGCGAACATCCAAGTCGATCTGACGGTCGTCGGTGGCGACGTGGCCGTCGCGGCCACCGCCGGTAGAAATTGCCTTTGCTGTGTACAGTGCGTCGCTCATGTGAAGAACAATCCTTTCTTCAAACTGATCTTTGTAACCATCGGTCGGCGCCCAGCCTACGTGAACCCGCAGGCTTAGTTGCCGGTGAAGATTTCCTTCACCCGGTCGCGCAGGTTCTCGTCGACCTTGCCCCAGTAGGTCCAGCACTGCTCTGCGACCTGGTCAGAGACCCCCTCCATCGCGCCCGCGATGTTGTTGGCCAGGCGCTCCCGGGCGGCGTCATCCAGAACCTCACGCACAAGCTGGCCGGCCTGGATGAAGTCGTCGTCCTCGGGGTGGCGGACGTAGGCGCCGCGGGTTAGGTCGGTGCCGTGCAGGTCGTCGAATAGTCCAAGTTCCTCCGCCGCGGTCACGGCAGATTCCTGGCCACGGCCGAAGCCGTACTGCGATTCACCGACGGCCACGCCCTGTTCGACGGCACCGGAGCCATCGTTGACGTCGTTGGCGCCCTCCCCACGCTCGAAGCGGTTCGGGGAGTACACCGGGGTACCTGCCGGTGGGAACTCCTGGTTACCCGCGCCGTCCTTGGCGGTGTAGTAGTTCTTCTCCGGAACCACGGAACGGTTGGAAGGCAGCTGGTGGAAGTTCACGCCCAGTCGGTAGCGCTGCGTGTCGGCGTAGGCGAAGGAACGGGCCAGCAGCATCTTGTCCGGGGACAGGCCAATGCCCGGCACCAGGTTCGACGGCGCGAAGGCGGCCTGCTCGATCTGGGCGAAGAAGTTCTGGGGGTTCTCGTTCAGTGTGAAGTGGCCGACCGGGATCAGCGGGTAATCCTTCTGCGACCAGGTCTTCGTCAGGTCGAAGGGATTCCAACGGTAATCCTCCGCCTCAGCGACCGGCATGATCTGCACCTTCACATCCCACGTGGGGTAATCGCCGCGCTCAATGGCGTCATAAAGATCCTGACGGGAGGAATCGAAGTTGCCCGAAGCAATGACCTTAGCGGCCTCGTCGTCAGTGTAGAACTTCCAGCCCTGGCGGGTCTTGAAGTGGTACTTCACCCAGAAACGCTCGTCGGCGGCGTTGATCCACTGATAGGTGTGGGAGCCGAAGCCGTCCATGTGGCGGAAGTCGCACGGGATGCCGCGGTCGCCCATCAGGTAGGTCACCTGGTGTGCGGTCTCCGGGGAGCGGGTCCAAAAGTCCCACTGCATGTCCGCGGAGCGCAGGCCGGAATCCGCCAGGCGCTTCTGGGAGCGGATGAAGTCCGGGAACTTAATGCCGTCGCGCAGGAAGAACACCGGGGTGTTGTTGCCCACGATGTCGTAGTTGCCCTGCTGGGTGTAGAACTTCAGCGAGAATCCGCGCACGTCGCGCACCGCATCGGGGAAGCCCTGTTCGCCCGCGACAGTGGAAAAGCGGGCCAGCATCGGGGTCACGCGTCCCGGCTGGAACAGATCCGCCTTGGTGTACTTGGACACATCCTCGGTGATGGTCAGCTCGCCGAAGGCGCCGGAGCCCTTCGCGTGGACGTTTCGCTCGGGAATGCGCTCGCGGTTGAAGTGCGCGTGCTTTTCCACCAGGTGCACGTCGGACAGCAGCAGCGGGCCTTGGTCGCCCACGGTCGCGGAGTGCTCCTCGGTGCTGACCGGGGAGCCGTTGACGTTCGTCGAATTCCCGGAGTACGGGCACACTCCACGGGAGGCGACGTCCTTAGCTGTGGCGATTGGGTCGTCGTTGGTCATTGGTACCTCCTTGATACCTGGCCTTGATACAGAGCCTGATACCTGGCCTCTAGTGCCGCACTAGAACCCGTGTGGCTCTAGTGGTTCTAGCACCCCACCTTGCCAGAATTTCGCGCCCTGCGTGTTAGGCTTTTTCCATGACCAGCCAGGCAACCGACAGCCAGGCACGTGATGCCGCTGTGACCGACCTCGCCCTGCGCGCCGCCAGTGGCGACCGCCGAGCCCTCACGGAGTTCATCTCCGCCACGCACGATGACGTGTGGCGCCTGCTGGCTCACTTGGCCGATACCGACCGCGCGGACGACCTCACGCAGGAGACCTACCTGCGAGTGTTGAGCGCCCTGCCTCGCTTCGCCGCCCGCTCCACCGCGCGCACCTGGATCCTTTCCCTCGCCCACCGCGTGTGGGTGGATAGCGTGCGCCACGACATGGCCCGCCCCCGCAGCTCCTCCACGGAGATCGAGGACGCCACCAGCTCCACCCCCGCCGCCGAGACGACCGGTGGGCAGAGCTGGGCCGAGTGGGTAGATACCCGCGCCCTCATCGACCAGCTGGAGGCCGACCGCCGCGAGGCTCTGATCCTCACGCAGGTTCTGGGTTACACCTACGCCGAGGCTGCGAAGATCGCAAACGTCCGCGTAGGCACGATCCGCTCCCGCGTCGCCCGCGCGCGTGCCGACCTGGTTGAGATGGCCGCCGGTGGGAAAGGTGGCGTCACAAAGAAGAACAACAAGCGCCGCTTCGGTGTGGCCTAAATCGGGTACAGCCACGACCCCGCCACGTTTAAAGAACTGCGGGGTCAACGGGCTAGGCTGGTGAATATGAGCACGAGCCCCAGCAACCCGTCCATCGCCGCCGACTCCGCCCTGCTACTGCTATCTTTCGGCGGCCCGGAGAAGTCCGAGGACGTGGTCCCCTTCCTGGAAAACGTCACGCGCGGCCGCGGCATCCCCCGCGCGCGTTTGGAGAAGGTGGGCGAGCACTACTTCGCCCTCGGTGGCCGCTCCCCCATCAACGACCAGAACAAGCAGCTGATCAGCAACATTGAGGCCGAGCTTTCCCGCCGGGGCATCGACATGCCGGTGTACTTCGGCAACCGCAACTGGGAGCCCTACGTGGAGGACGCACTGCAGCAGATGTCCCGCGATGGCATCCGCCACGTCTACGTCTTCGCCACCAGCGCCTGGGGCGGCTACTCGGGTTGCTCGCAGTACCAAGAGGACCTGCGCCGCGCCATCGCCGCCTGCGAGGAGGCCGGCCTGGATGTACCGACGGTGGAACGACTGCCGCAGTTCCACTCCCACCCGACCTTCATCGCGGAGTTCGCCCAGGCAGTGGATGCTGCCCGCGAAGAGCTGCGTGCCGAGCATGGCGAGGAAGCCGCGGCGGAGGCCGACCTGGTCTTCACTGCCCACTCCGTGCCGACGGTGGCGGATAAGGCAGCAGGTCCGCACAAGTTCGGCGGGAACCTGTACTCCCAGCAGGTTCTGGATGCCTCCCGCCTGATCCAGCAGGCCAGCAGCTTCGCCGATACCCCCGGCAGCGGCGCGGACTATGCCTGGACTGGCCGCCTTTCCCGTCACGAAAACGTTGGAGGCCGTGGCGACGGACCCGCCCACACTGGTGAGAAGGTGGGGGTTGATGTTGGCGTCGGCACCGCACTCGACGTCGAGCTCGTGTGGCAGTCACGGTCGGGCTCCCCGCATGTGCCGTGGCTAGAGCCGGACGTATGCGACCACATCGAGGCGCGCGCGAAGGCCGGCAACAAACGCGCGATCGTGCTGTGCCCGGTGGGCTTCATCACCGACCATATGGAGGTCAAGTGGGACCTGGACACGGAGGCTCGCAAGGCCGCCGCAGAGGCGGGCATCCCCTTCGCGCGCGTTGCTACCCCGGGTTTGACCGCCGGTTTCGCGGAGATGGTGGTCGATCTTGTTGTTGCTGATGACGCCCCGCTCCCCGGCCTAACCGAAGATCAGCACGCCGCGCGAGCTCTGGCGGCGAAGGTGGTGGGCGACCTGGCGACGGTGCCGGACTTCGGCCACACGTTCAACGGCAAGCCGTGTGCCCCGGGTTGCTGCGGCAGCGAGGCCTAGAGGCCGGGCGAGCTACCCGGCGCGACGCGGCGCAACGCTAGACCAGCAGCTCCGCGATCTGGATGGTGTTCAGCGCCGCGCCCTTGCGCAGGTTATCTCCGGCGACGACCAGCACTAGGCCGCGGTTGCCGTCGACGGTCTGATCCTGGCGGATGCGACCGACCAGGCTTTCGTCGATTCCCGTGGCGGCCAGCGGGGTGGGCACGTCCACGACCTTCACACCTGGGGTGTCGGCCAGTAGCTGGCGGGCGGTATCCGGGGTGATCTCCCGGTCGAACTCCGCGTGGATGGTCATGGTGTGGCCGGTGAAGACGGGCACGCGCACGCAGGTGCCGGCCACGCGCAGCTCTGGGATTCCCAGGATTTTGCGGGATTCGTTGCGCAGCTTCTGCTCCTCGTCGGTCTCCTCGGAGCCATCATCGACGAGGTTGCCCGCCAGCGGCAGGGCGTTAAAGGCGATGGGGGCGACGTAGGGGCCCAGGTCCTCTGCCTTCAGCGCGGAGCCGTCGTGCACCAGCTTGCGCAGGGCGTCGGCCGCGGCGCCACTCTCGATGCCAGCTTCGCCACCGTCAGCGCCACCCAGGTTGTCCAGCACCTGGCGCACCAGTGCGTCCACGCCAGCCAGCCCGGAGCCGGAAACTGCCTGGTAGGAGCTCACGTGCATGCGGTTCAGCCCCGCCGCCTTGTGCAGCGCACCCATCACCGGCATGGCGGCCATAGTGGTGCAGTTTGGGTTGGCGATGATGCCCTTGGGGGTGTTCTTGACGTCCTGCGGGTTCACCTCGGAGACGACCAGCGGGACCTCCGGGTCCTTGCGGAAGGCCGAGGAGTTGTCCACGACGATCGCCCCGGCCTCTGCGAAGCGCGGGGAGTGCTCGCGGGAAGTTCCGCCGCCTGCGGAGAACAGCGCGATGTCGATACCACGCAGATCCTCGGTGGCGGTGGCGGCGACGTCCTCGATGACGATCTGCTCGCCGCGGAACTCCAGCGTCTTACCTGCAGAACGTGCGGAGGCGAAGAAGCGCACCTTGTCCGCCGGGAAGTTCCGCTCGACGAGGATGTCGCGCATCACGCGACCTACTTGGCCGGTTGCTCCGACGACGGCGATGGTGGTCATACGGGGATCTACCTCTTCTATCTGCTTAAGCTGCTGGTTTAGCGTCCCGTTCCAGCGTACACGGTGGCCACTTCGTCGCCGCCCAGCTGGAAACGGTCGTGGATGGCGCGCACGGCCTTATCCACGTCCGTGTCGCGGATTAGTACGGAGATGCGGATCTCGGAGGTGCTGATCAGTTCAATGTTCACGCCTGCGTCGCGCAGGGCCTCGCAGAAGTCGGCGGTCACGCCGGGGTGGGATTTCATACCAGCGCCGACCAGGGAGACCTTGCCCACGTGGTCGTCAAAGATGATGTCCTGCCAGTCGTTTTGCTCCTTGATGCCCTTCAGCAGTTGCATGGCGCGGGTGGCGTCGGTGCGCGGGCAGGTGAAGGTGATGTCGGTGCGATTGTTGTCGATCTTGCTGATGTTCTGCACGACCATGTCGATGTTGATCTCGGCATCAGCGACGGCGCGGAAGACCTTCGCTGCCTCCCCCGGGGAGTCCGGGATGCCGAGGACGGCGATCTTGGCCTCGGAGCGGTCGTGAGCCACGCCGGTGAGTACTGCTTCTTCCATGGGAATATCCTCCATTGATCCAGAGACGAGGGTGCCGATATCGGTGCTGTACGAGGAACGGACGCGCAGTGGCACGTCGAATGCGCGGGCGTACTCCACGCTGCGCAGCATCAGCACTTTCGCGCCGACGGCCGCCATCTCCAGCATTTCTTCGAAAGAGATCGTGTCGAGCTTCTTGGCGTTCGACACGATGCGCGGGTCCGCGGTGTACACGCCGTCGACGTCGGAGTAGATCTCGCACACGTCGGCGTTCAGCGCGGCGGCCAGGGCTACGGCGGTGGCGTCCGATCCGCCGCGGCCGAGGGTGGTTACGTCGCGCGTTTCGCGGTTCACGCCCTGGAATCCGGCGACCAGGCAGATCTTGCCTTCGTCCAGAGCCTCCTGCACGCGGCCGGGGGTGACGTCCACGATGCGTGCGTTGCCGTGCCGTTCGGTGGTCAGCACGCCTGCCTGCGAGCCGGTGAAGGACTGCGCCTCCGCGCCGAAGGAGGCGATAGCCATGGCCACCAGTGCGTTGGAGATGCGCTCACCAGCGGTCAGCAGCATGTCCATCTCGCGTGCGGGCGGCACGGGGTTGACCTGCTCGGCGAGTTCCAGCAGGTCGTCAGTGGTATCTCCCATGGCGGAGCAGACGACAACCACGTCGTTGCCCTGTTTCTTTGTTTCCACGATTCGCTCGGCTACGCGCCGGATCCTCTCCGCGCTTTCCAGCGAGGAGCCGCCGTATTTCTGAACGATGAGCGCCACTGGTTGTTGCCACCTTCCGGTTCTAGTCTTAACAAGTCCTTAGACTACTCGGTCTGTTTCCCTGGGGCTAGGTTTCGGGTAACTCTTTTTTACTTTATGACGCCACCTCTTCCGTAAACCACATTCGTCACATACGTAACACGCGCACCGCAGACTAATGATCGGCGCAGCCCCCGGAGTCCGATAAAGTACCCAGAGACCGACCCGGCGAACTAGACCAGCAAATCCAAAGAGAAGTGAGGGGGCACGATGCTCGAAAACAACGCTCTCGCAGTTGTTTTCGCTTTGGGCTCCGCACTCACCATCGCCTGGGGGACGGTGGTGCGCCACCGCATCGCCGTCGCCTCCGGCGAGAATCGCAGCGGCGCTATCTGGGATGCCATCAAGCAGCCCATGTGGTGGGTCGGCGTGGCCAGCGCACTGTTCGGATACCTGCTGCAGATCGTGGCGCTGGCGTTCGGAACACTACTGGTAGTACAGCCGATCCTCGTATTGTCTTTGATGTTCACACTGCCACTGTCGGCGAAGTACGACGGGCGGCGGATATCGGCGTCCGAAACAGCATGGGCAGGGCTTTTGACGGCCGCAGTAGCCATCCTCGTTGTGCGCGGCAACCCGGCGCCCGGGCACCGCGAGCCAGACCTGAGCGTGTGGCTGGTATGCCTGGGCATCGGCGCGGTGATTCTGCTGGCGTTCTTCGTGTATGCGCTGCAGCAGGCGGCGGCGCTGCGCGCGCTGGTACTGGGTTCGATCACCGGCGCGATCATGGGATACGTCGCCGTACTCTCGAAAGCCGTGGTGGATGTTTTCAGCGATGCCGGGACGGCCGCACTGCTGGCTTCATGGGAACTGTGGACACTCATCGCCTTCGCAGCCATTGGCACGGCGGTGCAGCAGGCCTCCTTTAATGCGGGACCGCTAAAGAACTCCCTGCCCGCGATGACGGTGGTGGAGCCGCTGGTGGCATTCGTGCTGGGCTACATCGTGCTGGGCGAGAAGTTCCAGATCGAAGGCTGGGAGTATGCCTACATGGCGGCCGCCATTGCAGTGATGACGATCTCGACGGTGATCCTGAGTCGTAAGTCGATCGACGAGGAAGAGGCCTCAGCCGCAGGCGGGGCGAACCATACAGACACGGAAGCGGCACCGAATGCTGGAGCCACAGGGGCGGAGACGGCGGCGTCATAAAGAAGGCGCCATAAAGAAAAGCAGCAACAAACACCACACAATGAGGGACAGATTTCCCAATATGTGGGATTTGGGGCGCGTTTGTCTCGTTTTCCTGTGACGCAGCTAATACTCGGGCTATAGTCGGAGCCATGACAACGCTAGCGCGCAACCTGCTTCTGTGACGCGGCGGGGCTCAAAGGTTTAAGCGATTGTGGGCTAACAGCTCACCCACCGACCGGCACCCCGTCGCGGAGTTTGGCGTTGCCGGTCGGGAAATACAGACAAGAACACCCACTTCTTTCCCAGGAGCCCCGCACCCATGTCCAACGACACTTTCATCTCCGCACCCGCCCGCATCAACACCCCGAACGGTGAGATCCCCGCAGACCAGCCGGCGTGGAACAAGCAACGCAACTCCACCATGCCGCACGCGCGCTACCAGCCGTTCTTCGAAGAAGTAGAAGAGATCACCCTGCCGGATCGCACCTGGCCCGACAAGGTCATCGACCGCGCTCCGCAGTGGTGCGCCGTGGATCTGCGCGACGGCAACCAGGCGCTGATCGACCCTATGAGCCCCGAGCGCAAGCGCCGCATGTTCGAACTGCTGGTCGACATGGGCTACAAGGAGATCGAGGTCGGCTTCCCCTCCGCCTCCCAGACCGACTTCAACTTCGTCCGCGAGATCATCGAGAACAACATGATCCCCGACGACGTCACCATCCAGGTACTGGTCCAGGCCCGCGAGCACCTGATCCGCCGCACCTTCGAAGCCTGCGAGGGCGCGAAGAACGTCATCGTCCACTTCTACAACTCCACCTCGAAGCTGCAGCGCAAGGTTGTGTTCCGCAAGGACAAGGAGGCCATCAAGAAGCTGGCCACCGACGCAGCCGAGCTGATCAGAACAATCGCCAAGGACTACCCGGACACCAACTGGCGCTGGGAGTACTCCCCGGAGTCCTACACCGGCACCGAGGTCGCCTACGCCAAGGAAGTCTGCGACGCTGTCGTCGAGATTATGGACCCGACGCCGGAGAACCCGATCATCCTGAACCTGCCTTCCACCGTCGAGATGATCACCCCGAACGTGTACGCGGACTCCATCGAGTGGATGCACCGCAACCTGAACCGCCGCGACTCCATCATCCTGTCGCTGCACCCGCACAACGACCGCGGCACCGGTGTGGCCGCCGCCGAGCTGGGCTACATGGCCGGCGCCGACCGCATCGAGGGCTGTCTGTTCGGCAACGGCGAGCGCACCGGCAACGTCTGCCTGGTCACCTTGGGCCTGAACATGCTGACCCAGGGCGTGGACCCGCAAATCGACTTCTCCGACATCGACCAGGTGCGCCGCACCGTCGAGTACTGCAACCAGCTGCGCGTGCCGGAGCGCCACCCCTACGGTGGCGACCTGGTGTTCACCGCGTTCTCCGGCTCCCACCAGGATGCGATTAACAAGGGCCTGGACGCTCTCGAGGAGGAGACCTGGGAGGTTCCGTACCTGCCGATCGACCCGAAGGACGTGGGCCGTTCCTACGAGGCCGTGATCCGCGTGAACTCCCAGTCCGGCAAGGGCGGCGTGGCCTACATCATGAAGACCGACCACAACCTGCAGCTGCCGCGCCCGATGCAGGTGGAGTTCTCTTCCGTCGTGCAGGCCGTCACCGATGCCGAGGGCGGCGAGGTGAACCCGAAGGCCATGTGGGACATTTTCTCCGGCGAATACCTGGACCGCGTCACCCCGATCGAAACGATCTCCCTGACCGTCGACGGCGGCCAGAACGAGGGCGAAGAGTCCAAGGTCACCGGCCAGATCGAGTTCAACGGCGAAGGCAAGACGGTGCAGGGCCGCGGCAACGGTCCGATCAGCGCATACTGCAACGCACTGGAGGAACTGGGCTACGACGTGGAGGTTCAAGAGTACAGCCAGCACGCCCGCACCTCGGGCGACGACGCGGAGGCCGCCGCCTACGTCCTGGCCGAGGTCAACGGGGCGAAGTACTGGGGAGTGGGCATCGCCAGCTCCATTACCTACGCGTCGCTGAAGGCCATCACCTCTGCGGTGAACCGTTCGCAGGATGCCGCGGCTGGGGTTTCCCAGGGGGTCTAGGGTCCGGGGAACCGCGCAACCTGCCAGCGGGGCGCGGTTCCCCGCTGGGTAGTATGTAGTCCATGAACGAGAACGATCACTCGGCCGCCCCCGGCCCCGAGCACACCGGCTCAGGGCACACCGGCGCGCGCCGTCGCAGGCGCCCGCGCCGCAGGGTGACTCGCCCTGCAGGTTCTCTCGCTGTTTCTTTTTCTGACGGTACTTTTTCGGACGCCCACACCCCCGCCCCTCACCACTCCCCCGAAGGCGCCGAGGCTCATGCCGAGCCGGTGGCAACTCCGGCAACAACCTCGGTACCAACCCCCGAGTTCCAATCCGCCGCGGCCACCAACGACAATTCCGACGGTTCCCCCGGCGATAACTCCAACGGCGACCCCAGCGGTGCCCCCGGCGGTAACTCCAATGGCGACTCCAGCGGTGCCTCCAACGACAACAGTGAGACCACCGACCAGTCCAGCCCGCGCGAAGAGCTGGAGTCCGCCCTGCACGAACTCCCCTCCCCAGAGGAGGCTCCCTTCGCCGCAGTGAGCATCTCCACCTCCGGCATCCATCCGAAAACCTCCCGCCTGGTGGCACTTTCCGTGGTGTTCTTCGGCTCCGGCGCAGGCACTCCCGCCAGCGCCGAGGAGCTGCCGACCATCAACATCGGCCAGGAAGTCGGCGCTCTGACCCGCCACCTCAACCCCGGCGAAGATGCGGGTCCTTGGCACCTCCACGGCTACCAAGTCACCGAATTGTCCCAGGCACTGGGCTTCAATTCCAGCGCGCAGCTGATCCACCAGGCCTTGGACGGACGCACGCTCATCATGCACGAGTCCGACTACGTGTGGGGCTTCCTCACCCACGAGTTCAAACTGTCGCAGCGTTCAGCGAACCGCGGCCGTCGCAGCCGCGGCCGCGGCCGCGCCGGTCGCCGCTTGCCAACCCCCGCACCGGTCTCCATCATCGACACTCTCGCCACCGCCCGTCGCCAGGCCGCCGACGCCACCGACCCGCGCCTCCGCGCCATCGTCGCCAGCTACGGCCTCGCCCCCAACTCCGCTCACACCGACTCCGCCCCAACCACTGAGGCTCACACCAGCGCAAACGTCCCCGCAAACGCCAGCCGGTCCGCCGTGCAGGCCTCTGCGGCGGCGCTGCCAGAGGTGGGCGCGGTGGCGTCAATAAGTAACAAAGACATCGACCCCGACACGCTGCTCGAGGCGAACGCGCGCCTCACCGCCGCACTCGCCCTCGCGCAGCAGCGCAGCGGCGAGCTGACTGTGCTGGACCCTGAGGACCTCGCGGCCGATCAATTTGGGCTGCGCCGTAGCGGCCTTCGTATTGACGCCGCAAGCTCCCCCCGGCCCTACGTGAACCCCGGGGCGTGGAAGCGCGGGGAACCGCTGGTCGAAGGTATGGAATTCGTGGTCAGCCCGGATGTGGAGATCGACCCGGACGTGCTGATCGGACAGGGTGTTGCGGCCGGGCTGGCGTATAGCGAGAAGTTGAATCGTCGCAGCTCGCTGGTGGTGTGCAACGAAAACTACGAGTTGCGCGGCAAGGCCATGCACGCCGACCGGAAGGGGATTCCCCTGATCCGGGATGAGGACTTCCTGGCTCTGCTCGATAGCGTGCAGCCCGGCGAGAAGGAGGCCGTTCCGACGAAGCCGGGTGCGGACGCGCGCCCGCGAACCAGCGGTTTGGCCGGCCCTCAGGGCGGTTCCGGTAAATCTGGCAGCTCTTCCGGCAATTCCGGCAGCTCTTCCGGCGAATCCGGCCACTCCGGCAGCTCCTCTAATGCTGGTAACTCTGGCACCTCTGCCCACAATTCCAGTAACTCCGGCAACCCTGGCCCCAATTCCGGAGGTCACAGAGGACATATCCCTGGCCCCAACAAGAAGCGAAATCGTCGGAGGCGCCGGCGCCGCAAGGGCTCCAGAGGATCCAATGGATCCGGCGGGTCCGGCGGCAAGAGTGGATCCGGTGGTTCCGGTGGCAAAAACAGTAGTAGCGGCAAGAATGGCGGCCAAGGCGGCGGTAAGCGTGGCAAGAACATCAACCACAGCGGCAGCAGTGGCCGTGGAAGCAATTCCCACTAGCCCCACGGGTCTCACTGACCCCGCCAGCACCACGCGGGAGCGCCCCGGCTGGCCTGCAAAATTACGGATGTCCCAAATCTTCGAGTTATTGAAAGTAGCGAACATGAAGCCCAAAAACACAACCCTCTGACCTGCGCAAACAGAATAGTTATGTTTTAAGACGTGGAATTTGGGACACTGAACCCCTTGAGTGTCGGAAATGTTGCAAAACTCGCGGCAAACCTACGACGTCCGTCAGGCCGATTTGCACGCACCCGGCCCCGCGGGCGCCAATAAAACCGCTTAAACGGGATTAGGGACTATCCGCTCCAACCGTCGAGCAGTTCGGCAACGAGAGTCTGCACACGGGCGTCGATATCATCACGGATCAGCCGCATGCGCTCCATACCCTCTACCCCACGCGCGGAAGGCTCGTCAGTAACCCACCGCTGAAGACTGCCTCGCGCTTCATCTGGAAGCTCTAGCTGCGCATCCTTTCCGAGAATGATCACGCGATCAGCCTCCCGCAACAATGTTGAATCAACTTCCTTCGGGTGGCCCCCGGACATATCAGCGCCGACTTCACTTACAGCTTCCACCGATTCAGCGTTTAGGTTTTCGGCTGGTTTGGTGCCAGCGGAAAATATCTCAATCATCTCACCAGCATGCTTTTCGGCTATGGCAGCCGCCATCTGTGACTTCCCGCCGTTACCTACACAGACAAAGAGAACTTTAGGTTTCGCACTCATTTTGATTTGCTTCCTCATTAACCGAATCGTGTGGGGCTACCAGCCTGAGTGGGCAGCGTAGGATCCCCAGCAAAAAGTTTTGGCCCCATCCAGAGCATGACATAAACCAGTCCAACCAGCACAGGAATCTCAATAAGCGGACCAATCGTTCCGGCCAATGCCTGCGCAGAAGTCGCTCCAAAAGTTCCGATTGACACAGCGATAGCAAGCTCGAAGTTATTTCCCGCAGCAGTGAAAGAAACCGATGCAGACTGCGCGTAGCTCAACCCCGTTACCTTTGAAACGACCAAGCTAATCGCGAACATGCCAGCGAAGTATGCGACCAGTGGAACAGCCGTACGTGCCACCGCCCATGGGTGTTCGGAGATCTGCTCCCCCTGCAGTGAAAACAAGAGCACGATCGTGTACAGCAGCCCAACCAATGCAAGTGGAGAAATTGCTGGCAGAAACTTGGTTTCGTACCACTCCCGCCCCTTGATCTTCTCACCAAACACGCGAGAAGCCAGACCAGCCGCCAATGGGATACCCAGAAACACTAAGACAGAAATCACAATTGACCAGAACGAGAAGTCGGCCGAGGTTGTAGGCAGCCCCAACCAACCCGGGAGTACCTGCAGGTAGAACCACCCCAACACGCCAAACATAAGCACTTGGAACACGGAGTTAACTGCCACCAGTACCGCAGTTAACTCCCTATCACCGCAAGAAAGCTCCGACCAGACCAGAACCATGGCTATGCACCGTGCCAAGCCAACGACAATCAAACCGGTGCGCAGTTCAGGCTCATCTGGCAAACACAGCCACGCCAAGACAAACATTAATGCCGGCCCCACGATCCAGTTCAAGACAATGGAAACTGTCATCAAGCGTCTATCAGAAGCGATCTGGCGAGTCTTGTCATACTGAACCTTTGTCAGAGGCGGATACATCATTACCAATAAGCCGAGTGCAATAGGAAACGAAATGCCCCCGACTTCTAGAGCTCCGAGCTTCTCCCCAATTCCCGGAACTACATGGTTCACTAACAGCCCCGCGACCATTGCGAAGATAATCCAAACAGGTAAGAACCGATCCAAAAAAGACATACGAGAGCGCGAGGAAGCTACCATGAGATCTTCTCCATATATTGATTAGTATCAATATTAAACTAGGTGCCGTATCGACATGTGTCAATATATGATTGTTGGCATGGCCACTCCACAGATTCTTCCGCTTTCCGACCTCTCAACATGTTGTTCACTTGGTAGCGGACCATTGTCGGACTTCGAGGCCACCAGGTATGCCATCTTGTTCAAAGTCCTAGCCGACCCTGCCCGCCTGCAAATACTCTCCCACCTGGCAGCCGAGGGCTGCGAGCCTATCAGTGTAAACCGGCTGGCAGATATCACTGGACTGAGCCAGCCTACTGTCTCCCATCATTTAAAGCGGCTCACCCAGGCAGGCCTGCTCCGCAAGATACGAACCGGTCGCACAGTCACGCACCAGATACAACCCCAACTTTTTGCCGAACTCCGCACGGTTCTCCAGATGGACTAATGATCATCAGGCCCGGCGCGCCAGCCTCCAATTTCCAGCACACCCCGGCGGGTACACTTAGTCCCCATGGATAACTCTGATCAAACCGGCACTCAGCCTGCGGGGGCACAAGCCGCAGGTGCCCAGCAGAGCCAGGGCGCTCAAGCCGCAGGCGCACAAGCCGCAGGCGCTCAGCCTGCAGCCGCTCAGCCCGCCGGCACTCAGCCCGCCGGCACACGCCGCTCCGGGCTGCAGCGGTTCCGCAGCTCCGTTGCGATCCGCATGGCGCAACTGGCGACGTGGGCGTCCAAAAAGGCGGGCCGAGGAGCCGGCGGCATGATCGGCGGCCTGGTCGGCGGGGCAATCGACCCGCAGCTGATGGCGAGCCTCGGCGCCGGAAAGGGTGGCACCAAACGCCCAACGGTGCTGGTCACAGGCACAAACGGCAAGTCCACGACCACCCGCATGTTGGCGAGCGCCGTCCGCACGGCTGCGACTGTCTGCACCAATGAGGGTGGCGACAACATGGACGCGGGCGTGATCAGCGCGCTGCTCGCCGGGCGCGATGCGGAAGCAGTCGTGCTCGAAGTCGACGAGCTGCACGTCCCCAACATTGCCGAGAAACTCGACGCGGACGTGCTGGTGCTGCTGAACCTCTCGCGCGACCAGCTAGACCGCGTCGGCGAGATCAACAAGATCGAGCGCGCCCTGCGCGCGTGCGTGGAGGCACGGCCAAACATGCAGGTCATCGCCAACTGCGACGACGTATCCGTTACCTCCGCCGCGTGGGATTCCCCGAACGTCCAATGGGTCAGTGCTGGCTTCGGCTGGACGGGCGATTCGACAAGCTGCCCGCGCACCGAAGGCGCAATCATCCACCGCACGGGCGAGGACGGCGTGGTGGACTGGTTAGCGGCGAAGAAGCTGCCGGACGGGCGCGAATTCCGCAGGCCAACGCCCGATTGGCACATCACCGACGAGGGGCTGATCGACCGCGAGGGCACTCTGCACCCGATGAACCTGACGCTCCCGGGCAATGCGAACCGCGGCAACGCCACCCAGGCCGTCGCCGCCGCCGTCGCGGTGGGCGAGTTGCTAGCGCAGGGCACCGAACACTCCGCGCCAGCCACGCCAGCCATCTCCACCGAACAGGCCATCGCCGCTGCGGAGAAGGTGGATAACGTCGCGGGCCGCTACTCTGTGGTCCGCTTCGGCAACCACGAGGTCCGCCTGATGCTGGCGAAGAACCCCGCCGGCTGGCAGGAAGCTCTGTCGATGGTGGATCGTACCGCCGATAGCCTCGTGATCAGCGTAAACGGCCAGGTTGCGGACGGGCAGGACCTGTCGTGGCTGTGGGACGTGCGCTTTGAAAACTTCGAGGGCGTGCACGTGGTGGCCGCGGGCGAGCGCGGCACGGATCTGGCGGTCCGCCTGGGCTACGCCTCCGTCGAGCACAATCTGATCAAGGACACGGTCGAGGCGATCCGTTCGTGCCCGCCGGGCCGCGTGGAGGTTCTGGCGAACTACACGGCGTTCCGCGATTTGAAGCGGGTGCTGGACAAGGAAGGGGATGCGTAAATGAGCACCACCGGAGCCGCAGGCGCCACCAAGCCTGCCGACCTGAACATCGGCCTGATCATGCCGGACGTGCTGGGCACGTATGGCGACGACGGCAACGCCCTGGTTCTGCGCCAGCGCGCCCGCATGCGGCGCATTTCCGCGGAGATTCACCCCATTCACCTGGGCGAGCCCGTCCCGGAGACTCTCGACGTGTACACCGTCGGCGGCGGCGAGGATACCGCGCAGGTTCTGGCCGCAGAGCACCTCATCAGCGACGGCGGCATCGCCCGCGCGGTCGCCGCCGGCCGCCCGGTTCTGGCTATTTGCGCAGGTCTGCAGGTGTTTGGCCGGTCCTTCACCAGCCATGGTCGCACGGTCGAAGGTCTTGGTCTTATTGACGCCACCACGTCCCAACTCGCCGAGCGCATGATCGGCGAGATCGCCTCCACCCCGACAGCCTCCGCTGTGACCGGCGCAGCAGGCCTGACCGAGCCGCTGACGGGGTTCGCCAACCACATGGGTGCGACAATCCTGGGCGCGGATGCGGAGCCTCTGGGGCGCTTAACCCGCGGCACGGGCAACACCGATAGCCACGGCGCGGAGGCCGCCGGGCTTTCCGGCGAAGATGCCCACCGGCAGACGCGTGCCGAAGGCGCCGTGCAGGGATCCGTCGTGGCGACGTACATGCACGGCCCCGTGCTGGCCAGGAATCCGCAGTTGGCGGACTGGCTGCTGGCCCGCGCGATGGGGGTTGCGCTGAACGAGCTCCCCGAGTTTCAGGGTGAGCTGGCCGGGCAGTTGGAGCGCGAGGTGGCGTCGCTAAGAAAGGAACGCCTCTAAGCGCCTACGCTACAGCGCGGTGCGGCCTGCGAAGGCGCGGGATAGTGTGAGCTCGTCGACGAACTCCAAGTCCCCGCCCATCGGGATGCCCGAGGCCAGGCGCGTGACCGTCAGCCCGGGGAAGTCACGCAACAGGCGACCCAGGTAGGAGGCCGTCGCTTCGCCCTCCGTGTTCGGGTCGGTGGCGATGATGACCTCGGTGATCTCGGGCGCAGTGTCGTACTCGACGTCGCCGGTGGCGCTGGGGTCGGCGGTGGCGCTGGGATCGCCACCGGCGGGTGTGTCGGCGTCGCCCAGAGAAGCACCGCCACCCTTCGCGGCCCCTTTCGCGCCGAGCGCAACGTCCGGCAGCGCCCCGCCGATGCGTTGCACCAGCGGCGTGACGTTCAGCTCCTTCGGGCCGATGCCGTTCAGCGGGTCAAGCGCCCCGCCGAGCACATGGTAGCGCCCGCGATACTCTGCGGTGCGCTCGATCACCTGTATATCTTTGGACTCTTCGACAACGCAGATGATGCTCTTGTCGCGGTTAGAGTCCGCGCAGATCCGGCACACATCTTCTTGGGAGATGTTGTGGCAGATTCGGCAGAACGTCACTCCGCGCTGCAGGCGGCCGAGTGCGCTTTGGAAGCGTTCGATATCTTCCGGCTCCTCGTTCAGCAGGTGCAGCGCGATGCGTTGCGCGCTTTTCGGCCCGATGCCGGGCAGCCGGGAGAATTCGTCGATGACGTCCTGTAGGGGTCCTTCGAACAACTAGGTCTCTCTTTGAACTTGCAGAAAGTTTTAGAAGCCCAGGCCACCCATGCCCTGGGACAGCGGGCCCATCTTCTCCTCGGCGAGGGTCTGCAGCTTCTGGTTGGCGTCCTTGAATGCGCCGAGCAGCAGGTCCTTCAGGGTGTCGATGTCCTCGGGGTCGACGATTTTCGGGTCGATCTCCATGTCGGTGACCTCGCCGGTGCCTGCGATGGAGATGGTGACCAGGCCGTTGCCAGCCTCGCCCTTGACGGTGGACGCTGCGATCTCGCGCTGTGCTTCCTGCAGCTGTGCCTGCATCTGCTGAGCCTGCTGCATCAGTTGGTTCATATCTGGCTGGGTCATGTTCTTAACCTTTCGTCGGCTTTTACTGGCTTTGTTCTTCCACAACTGTACCGGTCGGCCCGGACAGGCGCGTGAGGCGCTGTCGCGTGTGGGCGGCGCGCTGTTCACGCTTAGCGAACTCGCTCCGCACCGAGGCTCTTTTCGATCAGTTCACCTGCGATTTCCAGCGGCGTGCGGTGGTCGCGCTGCCCGGGCGCGCTCTCTAGGTCGGCGAGCAGCTCGTCGCGTTCCCTCTGCTCATTTCTTTGGGACGCCCCCTCGTCCTCGCCAGCAACCGTTTCAGCCTGGGGCTGGCGGTGTACGGCCTGGGCCATGGGACCTTCCGTCGGGCCGGTCGGGTCAGTCGGTTCGGATGGGCCGGTCTGGCCGGTCGAGCCGGTCGAGCCGGTCGGTTCAGCCGGTTCGGGAGGCAACGGCACGTCGGCGGCATAGCCGGGGTCGGCTGCTGCGTTGGTGCCGGCGGCTGCGCCGCCATTCCAGTTGTCGACGGGGCCGTCTCCGTAGGCATCAACTGGCGGCTCGTCGGGTAAGGGTACGCCGTTGAAGCCGTTCTCCATGTTGTATTTCTTGCGTGCCTTGGCGCGTTCAGCGCGGGCGCGCCAGCCGGAGTTCGGGTCTTCCTGCGAGTCAGCCTGGTTGGCGTTGGTCGCCGTCCCAGCGCCAGCACCAGTTCCAGTGCCATTCCCAGTTCCAGCGCCAGCTCTTGCGCCTTTGCCTGCTGCGCCTGCGTTGCGGTGGGAGTGCGAAGCCTTGCGCATGGCTTCTTCCATCGCGCGGGCGCGCTCCAGGGCACTGCTGGCTGCACTGCGGGAGGCCGCTACGTCCATCGGGGTTTCCGCTGGCACGGGGTTCACCGGTGTGGAGGCTGGCGTTGGTCCCTCACCGGCGGTGGGCTGTGCCGCCGCCGGTTCAGATTTTCCCGGCTCATCGCCTCCCGTGGATTCATTGCTCCCGGCAGCTTCAGCAGCTCCGGTGGCTCCGGCAGCTTCGGCGGCTCCGTTTGAACCAGCGCCGATAGCTTCGTCGCCGACGAAGACGACGATGCGGGCGGTGTTCCCTGTGACGTCCTTGATCGCCCGAGCATAGGCTTCCGCGTTCTTCTGCTCGCTGACCAGTCGCGCCAGCGAACCGGTGTGGTGGTCAACGTGGATCTCGCCTGGGTTGGGCTGGGTCGAACGAAGCGTGGCACCACGGAGGGCAATCCAGGCGCTTAGATCCTGGTCATGGATGGCTTCCATGACGCGACCCCAGGTTTCAGAGTCGATCGTGGCGGCCTTAGCCGGTGCGGACGCGGACTGTGCGGACGCGGACTGTGCGGACGCAGACTTGGCGGATTCTGCCGGTACGGACGCCTCCTGGGACGCGGCCTCCGCGGGCGCAGACTCCGCAGCGCTGGCCTGACGGTGACGCTGCAAGATGTCGCGAGCCCGGCGCGCCTCAGCGATGGCCGGGGATTCCTGCTCTGGGGAAGTTTCCGCTGCCGCTGCTACAGCCTCCGTTGTCGCTGCGGACTTCGCCTCTTGAGCCTGGGTCTGCTCCGTGACGGGAGTCTGCCCCGCGGCCGAGGATTCAGCAGCTCGCGCCGGTTCGGCGTTCTGGGGTTCGGCGTTCTGGGGCTCAGCCTGGGGCACGGCCTGCTGCGCGGCCTTCCTTCGACGCGCGAACATCTCCGCACGGCTGCCGCGCACGCCAGTGTCGACGCTCGTGCGCGAGCCTGAACCCGCACCTGCGCCAGTGCCAGCACCGCTGGCGCCCGCGCCCATTCCCGAGCTAGCCACGGCACCAGGCAAAGCACCCACGCCGCCACCAGCACCCGCAGCACCAGCTCCGCCGTGCCCTTTCTCCAGGGCCTCTACCCGCTGCGCCAGCGCTTCCACCGTCATGCCTGCGGCGGGCAGCGCCATGCGAGCACACAGAATCTCCAGCAGCAGTCGCGGTGCCGTGGCGCCGCGCATCTGCGCCAGGCCCTCGTTAACCAGGGACGCGCACCGCGTCAGCGTCGCCTGCCCCAGCTTCTGCGCCTGCTCGCGCAGCACGTCGCGGGATTCCTCCGGCGCATTCACCAGCCCGCGATCGAAAGCATCCGGCACGGCCTGTACCACCAGCAGATCGCGGAAGCGATCCAGCAGGTCCTCGCCGAAGCGGCGCGGGTCGTAGCCCGCGTCAATCACCTCGTCAACCACGGCGAATAGCGCCGCAGAGTCATGCTCCGCCAGCGCATCCACCGCGCGGTCGATCAGGGTGGAATCCGTCACCCCCAGCAGAGCTAGCGCGCGGTTGTACGTCACGCCCTCCGGCCCGGCACCGGCCAGCAGCTGGTCCATAATCGACAGCGAGTCACGCGGTGAACCACCACCCGCGCGGATGACCAGCGGGTACACGGCACCTTCCACCGGCACTCCCTCGCCGGACACCACCGATTCCAGCAGCCCGCGCATATCTGGTGGAGCCAATAGTCGGAACGGGTAATTGTGGGTTCGGGAACGGATCGTCTGCAGCAGCTTCTCCGGCTCCGTCGTGGCGAAGATGAAGATAAGGTGCTCCGGCGGCTCTTCCACGATCTTCAGCAGCGCGTTGAAGCCTGCCGTGGAGATCATGTGCGCCTCGTCGATAATGAACACCCGGTAGCGCGATTCCGCAGGCGCATAGAAGGCGCGTTCGCGCAGCTCGCGCATGTCGTCCACGCCGTTGTGCGTGGCGGCGTCCAGCTCCGTAACATCCAGGTTCCCCGGCCCGCCAGGAGCCAGCGATACGCAGGATTCGCACTTTCCGCACGGGGTGGACGTCGGCCCTTCCACGCAGTTCAGCGACCGCGCCAGAATGCGCGCCGACGACGTCTTGCCGCAGCCGCGCGGCCCGGAGAACAGGTACGCGTGGTTGATCCGCCCGCTGTCCAGCGCCACCGACAACGGCTCGGTCACGTGAGATTGCCCCACGACCTCGGCAAACGTCGCCGGACGATATTTCCTATAAAGTGCCACGAACCTACCCTACATTCCGCTGAGGACGACCAGTTGCGGTTGCCTTAGCGCCAGATGTTGTTGATATTGACGCCCTCACGCACCAACCGCTCCTGCACCGCAGCCACACCGGCCGTCTGCGCTAGCTCAGCTTCCTCGTCGGTGAGCATCACCAGTTGTGCGACGATCGTCAGCCGGCCGGGGTGGGTGAACTCCACGTCCGTGTCGCCTTCCTTCGAGTGGCGGCTCGCGCCGCCGGAGGTGACTTCGTGGACGTGCGGCACACCGTCGTCCCATACGTAGGGAACCACCAGCAGGCCGTTGCGGGCGGTGATCTTCCGTTCGGAATCCGCATCCATCTGCTGCACCACGTTCGGCAGCAAGGTGCCCGGCTGTGGCGGCCAGTGGCTGGGGCCCTGGGAGATCATCGAGGCCGCATGTGCCAGCAGGTCGGCGGCGGTGTCGTCGTGCCCGCTGACCACTGTCAGCAGCTCAACGCGCAGGTCGGAACCATCTTCTGTTTCCAGTCCCGATTCCAATCGCCCCGCGTCGATGGTCATGGCCACCGTCTCCGCTAACACGGCTTCATCGCCACCCTCCACGGACGCATCCCCACCCTCCTGGGGTGTGTCGTTCTGGCCCGTGGGGGCGTCACCAAGAAACACCTCGGCGACAGCGAACTCGGGGAAGGAATCGCCGATCCTGCGGCGCGCGATGGTCGGCTCGCCGGGCAGTAGGCCCTGGACCCAGACGAATGTTTCCTCTGTGTTGATGGCGACCTCCTCCCGTGTTTAGCGCTGGCCCGCGGCGTGCTCGACCATCTCGATCGCGGCGTAGAGCACGCAGGTGGCAAAGCCCTCCATGGCGATCTCCAGCTGTTCGATCGTCGGCATGGACGGCGCCAGGCGCAGGTTGCGATCGTTCGGATCCTGCTTCAGCGGGTAGGTGGAGCCCGCGGCGGTCAGGGCCACGCCGGCCTTCTTCGCCAGCTCCACAACGCGGGAGGCAGTGCCGTCCAGCAGGTTCACGGAGATGAAGTAGCCACCCTCCGGGACGGTCCACTCGGCAACGTTGGCCTCGCCCAGGCGGCGCTCCAGGATCTCCACCACACGGGTGAACTTCGGCCCCAGGGAACCCGCGTGCTTGCGCATGAGGTCGCGCACACCCTCGGCATCCTTCAGGTACTGCAGGTGAGCCAGCTGGTTGACCTTGTTCGGACCAATGCCACGCACGTTGGCGATCTTCTTGTACCACTCCAGGTTCTCCGTGGAGGAGGCGAAGAAGGCCAGGCCCGCGCCCGCGAAAGTGATCTTAGAGGTGGAGGACATGGACCAGAAACGGTTCGGGTTGCCCGCCTTCTCGGCGACGTCGAGGATGTTGATAATCTCCGGGAACTCGCCGGTCAGCGTGTGTACCGCGTAGGCGTTATCCCAAACGATGCGGAAGTCCGGGGCGCCGGTTTCCATCGCAGCCAGCGCCTCGGCGGTCTGCTGCGAGTACGTCACGCCCGTCGGGTTGGCGAACATCGGCACGGCCCACATGCCCTTCACTGCCGGGTCCTTCGCCAACTCGCGAACCTGGTCCATGTCGGGACCTTCGTCGGTCATGTCGACGGTCAGCATCTCGAAGCCAAACAGCTCGGTGATGGAGTGGTGGCGGTCGTAGCCCGGCACGGGGCAGATCCACTTCAGCTTCTCCTCGGCCGACCACGGGCGCTCGGAATCGTTGGTGCCGAAAGTGTAGGCCCAGCTGATCAGGTCGAACATGATGTTCAGGCTGGAGGCATCGCCGGCGATGACGTTATCCACCGGCAGGCCCAGGACGTCCGCCCACAGCTGACGGACCTCCGTCAGGCCAACGCCACCGCCGTAGTTGCGCACGTCAACCCCGGAGGGCGAGGTGAAGTTCTCCCCCGGCAGGCTCAGCAGATCCACCGAGAAATCCAGCTGCTCCGCCGACGGCTTGCCGCGGGTGAGGTCCAGGTTCAGCCCCTTGGAGTGGAGCTCTTCATAAGCCTGACGGACATCCTCCTTCATGCTGAGGAGGAGTTCGGCGTTGACGTTATCGATATTCATATGCAGTCTCTCCCGCTTGTGGCGTGCTGGGCTAGCCATCGGTGTGGCTTTCTTTCTGCAAGTCTAACCGAAGCCCCGGACAGCGCGCCCCGGCGCTGTGGGCGCCGGGGTCCCGGCGATCCGCACCATCGCTACCTGCAGGCAGCACCGCCGAGCGCTAGGATATCGACGAGCTGAAACGCGCAAGCATGCCCTAGCGCCCTCCCGCGCCCCGCGCGCACTACCCACGCACTGCCCGCGCACCGTCTGTCGGATTGAGTTGGAAAGGATCCACCATGGCACACACACCACCCAACCGAATCCGGGTACCCGTCGAACGCGCCATCCGTGAATGTCGCCTTTACGTGCAGGGCAAGCAGTACCCAGGCCAGGCGAACTACGCCACGGCGCTGAAAGACATTGAAGCGCTGTCGGACGGCACCAGCAAGGACTTCGTCCTGGTCGACCTGGAGGAACCCTCCGAGGAGCAGATGACGAAGGTGGCCCAGCGCTACGACGTCGACGAGCTCATCGTCGAGGATGCCGTTAACGCCCACCAGCGCGCCAAGCTGGAGCGCTACGAAGATCAGCTGTTCACCGTCGTCCGTTCCGTCCGCTACGCGGGCAACAAGGACCTGGTCGACCGGCGCGACATCATTCAGACCGGCGAGGTGCAGATGGTCATCGGCCGGAAGTTCATCATCGTCGTGTCCCACGGCACGGATCTGCCCAACCCGGAAAGGCGTCTAGAGCAGGCGCCGGAGCTGCGCAGCAAGGGGCCGCTGTCGATTGCCTGGGCGATCACGGACTACCTCGTCGACGAATACACGCGCATTGCGGAGGCTCTGGAAGACCGAGTTGATGGACTGGAAGAGGAAGTCTTCACCCTCGGCGCGGAGTTCGACATCGAGAATATCTACGTCCTCAAGCGCGAGATCCTGGAGATGCGCCACGCCATCGACCCCCTGATCCCCGCCCTGCGCGCGCTGATCGACAACCACAAGGATCTCACGTCGAAGCAGATCAGAGCCTTCTTCCGCGATGTTTTGGACCACGCCATGCTGGCCAAGGACAAGGTCGACTCTTTCGACGAGCGCCTGACTTCCCTTATTCACGCGGGTTCGGCGATCATTTCTTTGCGTCAAAACCAAGATATGCGCACGATTTCCGCGGTCGTCGGCATGGCCGCCGCCCCCACGATGATTGCGGGTGTGTACGGCATGAACTTCGAAAACATGCCGGAGCTGCAGTGGCACTACGCCTACTACGTCTGCTTGGCCGCGATGGTCGGCGTGGTTGTGCTGATGTGGTGGTGGTTCAAGCGCAATAACTGGCTGTAGCGCGGGCACCGAAGCGGGCACAGTGCGGGCATAAAAAAGGGGACCCCGCGCACCCGTCAGAGCTCGTTGACCCTTGCTGCATTCCTGCCCTGGGGGAGTTCACAAGATACACGCCGCGCGGAATCCGCTGCCCATACTAACTCACGTGCACTCGTTGTTCCAAAGGCTCGTTCTTTCTTTCTTATCGACGCCCACTTCCCAACCCCTAGCACCGGATTTGGAAACTAAAGGCAGCGTTGTGTAGCCTGTCATGAGTACGTCAGAGCTACTATTTTGTTCTGCCGTTCGGCATGGAGGATTCGACTAGCGGCCTATGTCACACGCCTGGAACGCGTGCGGGAGTCACATCCCTCAGGGGTTCAAATCCCCTATCCTCCGCCACATCTCACATAGTGAGGCACCGGCGCTCGGTGACCGCAACGCGGTTCCCGGCGCCGGTTTTGTTTTTCTATTGCTTACCCTGGTGAACCTGCCTAGCCCCTGGTTTCTCCAATCCCGCCACTGCACGATCCGCCGTGCCCTAGGTTGAAAGGCATGACTGCTACCAGCGCGTCCAGCACCGACCCACTCGTCACCACGGAATACTCCGAGTCCATCCCCGGCCTCGTCCACGTCCGCCTGAACCGCCCCCGCAAGCTGAACTCGCTGACGATCGACCTGCTCCAGCAGCTCATCTCCACCGCGCACACGCTCCGCCGCGACCGCTCCGTCCGCGTGGTCATCCTCTCTGGCGCGGAAGGCAACTTCTCCGCGGGCCTTGACTTCGCGGATACGCTGAAAAGCCCGCCGCGCATGCTTTCGCATTTCATCCCGCGTCCCCTGCGCGGCACCAACACATTCCAGGAGGCGCCGTGGACGTGGCGTCGCCTCCCCTTCCCGGTGATCGCCGCGGTGGAGGGCTACTGCTTCGGCGGTGGCGTGCAGATCGCTCTGGGTGCGGACTTTAGGTTTACTAGTACTGACGCCCACTGGTCAGTGCTGGAAGCGAAATGGGGCCTCGTGCCGGACATGTCGGGGATCATGTCCCTGAAGCAGCTGCTGCCGATCGACGAGGTGAAGCGGCTGGCCATGACCGGGGAGATCTTCTCCGGGGAACGCGCCGCGGAGCTAGGCCTGGCCAGGGCTGCGGAGGATCCGCTGGCTGCGGCGGAGGAGTTGGCGCGGCAGATCATTGAGCGTTCGCCGGACTCAGTGGCGTTGGCAAAGAAGCTGGTCGACGAGACGTGGGAGACCGGCGCGCGTCGCACCTTCGCCCGCGAGCGCCTGCGCCAGGCTCGCCTGCTGGTGAGTAAGAACGCCGCCATCGCGCGCACGGCCGCGCAGAAGAAGCTCCCGCCGAAGTTCCGCCCGCGCGCGGTGCGCTAGCGCGCTGGAGTGTCCTCCGGGCGCCAGGTCACGGGCTCGCGGGGAAGTAGTTCGGGCCGGAACGTCCGCAGCATGTCAGCGGGCGTGATACCCCCGGCGCTCGCCACCTCAGGCTCGCCAGCGACCCCGGCCACTCCCGCCGCCTCCACTTCAGCGCCTACTGTTTCTGCCGCCGACACGTCCACCGCCTCACCGAGCGAGTCCGCGATCCACCGCAGCATCCCCTGCGCCCCGCCCGGGAAGTCCCGCAGCGTGACGGCCCCGTCCCGCTTCGCCAGGCGCTTCCCGTCCGGCCCCAACACCAGAGGAACGTGCACATACTCCACCGGAGGCAACCCCAGCAGGTGTGCCAGATACGCCTGCCTCGGCGCGGAACTCAGCAGGTCATCCCCGCGCACGACCTGCCCCACCCCGGCCAGCGCATCGTCAACAACCACGGCCAGGTTGTAGGCGTAGTCCCGGTTCACCTGCCCGCCCGCAGCAGCTCCGCCTGCCGACGCCCCCACGCCTGGTCTCGCAGCTCCGCCACCGTCCGGCGCGCCCGCGCCCACGCCGGCCCCCGCGCCCTTCGGCGCGTTCCCGCCGCGCCGCAGCACCATGTCATCCACCGCCCCGCGGTACACCCCGCCGCCCACGGCGAACCGCTCGCGCACTTCCCACTCGTCCACGCCCGCGCGCAGCCGCAACGCCGGCACTCGCCCCCGCGCCGCTAACTCCGCGCGCTTGGCCGCCCGCTCCGATTCCCCCAGGTCGCGGCACGTTCCCGGGTACGCTCCCGGCGCGGCGTGCGGCGCGCGGACCGCTTCGGCGATATCCTTCCGCGAGCAGTAGCACTCGTACACGAGCCCCCTCACTCGCAGTGCCTCTAGCGCTTTTTCGTACTCTGACCAGCACTCTTGTTGACGCCACAGCCTCCCCTCGTGCCCAACCCCCATAGTTGCAAGACCCAGTAGTTGTTGTTTCGCGCTTTCTTCCGACGAGCGCTGAGCATCAATATCGTCGATCCGCATCCGAAACTGGCGCCCCTCGTGCTTGGCGAACAACCACGCCAGCACGGCGGTCCGAAAATTCCCCAGGTGCAGATCTCCCGAGGGGCTGGGCGCGTACCGCCCCGCCCCTCGCCGTCCCCCGCTCGCAACCTCAGCCAACTCCCCCGCCTGCGCTGCTTGCGCCTCCGCTCGCATCATGCCGTCGCCTCCTGTTTCCACTTTCTCTGGCAAGGCTACCCGCGGATCTGCGATACTTTGAAGCCAAGGGGACAAGCTCAACGAGTGGGGGAAATGTGAATTCGTTGGCGTGGGGGCGTCATGAAGAGAAGATAACAACAACGCTGCTCATCGAGGCGAAAGAGCTTCCGGAAAGCGCGCGGCGTGGGCTGGCGCGCGGGCGGAAACATCACAAGATTGCGCCGGGGATCTACGCCGAGCGCGCGCATTGGGACGAGCTGCCGCGTGCCGAGAAGGTGCGCCTTCATGCGATTGCACATGGCCTGAGCTGCGCAAACGGCGTGCTGTGCGGGCGCTCCGCGGCGCTGCTGCACGGGCTGCCGATCGCGGGACGGGCGGAACCGAACGCCGAGATCGGGTACTACCCGCCGGGTGGTAGCAACGTGACACGCCACCTCCGAACAGCGCGGCCGTTGCATGCAAAAGCTACGCAACGTCTAGAAATGCTACAAGTAATAACCGCGAATGGGCTGCGTGAAGTGCGGCTCACCTGCATAACGGACACAATCATCGACCTCGCCCGTTGGCACAGCGTGGCGGATGCTGTCGTGGCCGCGGAATTCGCCGCACGGGCCGGTGCCGACGGCGTGGGGATTTCGGAATTTATTACGGCTCTGCTCGCTGACGCAGGCAAACTGCGGAAACTCCGGGGTATCTCAAAGGTGAGGGACGCATTGCGACTGATCAACGGTGCATCCGAGAGCCCGCGAGAATCTGAGCTAAAAGTGAAACTGTGGGAGGCCGGACTGCCTGCGCCTCTCCAGCAGGTGGAGTTACACTACGAGGGCTACTTCGCAGGTCGCGTGGACTTTTTCTATCCCTGCGGACTGGTGATCGAATATGACGGCCAGGGAAAGTACCAACCCGGTTCCACGAAATTCGGCGATGGCAAACTGAGCGGCGCTGGTGTTGACGCAGGCGGCGTGATCAACGAGGAAGTCTTCGCCGCGCGGCAGATCCTCAGTGAACGCGAGCGCGAGCGGAAATTGCAGAACCTAGGGCTGCGCATTTACCGAGTAGATCGCAATAACTTCCGCGATGGAAGCGCCGTGGCGGACATCTGCAGGATTCATAAGCAAATGACGCAGCATGGCCTCGAATTCCCCACCACCAACTACCGGGGAGGTGTGCCGGCGTGGGAGTAGCAGCTCCTAGCTGGAGGTAGTTGCTTTCCTAAGGAAGAAGAATGGCGTCGGCGCGGGAATAAGTTCGCCTGTAGGGCGTGCATCGAGTCGGCACGGAAGACGCCAAATCCGGCAGAGCGATTCTAAGCCCGTTTAAGCGATTTTCTCCGCGCCGAAAGGGGCGAGAGTGCGCCGATCAGTCAGACGAGCCGACGCCGTTCTGCAGGTTTTCCGACGCTTGGACGGCCAAATGTCCCAAATTCCACGTCTTAAAATATAACCATTCTGTTTGCGCAGGTCAGAGCGTTGAGTTTTTACGCTTCATATCTGCTACTTTCAATAACTCGAAGATTTGGGACATTCGCATTTTAGCCCGCCCCGAGATTCGGCAGCTGTGGGGCTGGTGGGACTAGAGAGACAGATGGGGCGGGCCGGAGGGAGGGGTAAATGCTCAGCCAATAGACCCGGACGGAAGATGGGACCAGTGGGACTGATGTGGCGGCACGGGAGCCCGGCAAGCGGGAATGGGGAGGAATGCAGGCGGGAAATCGACCACGCGGGAAGGGGAACCCGCGGTGCGGAAGGGGAACCGGCGGTGCGGGAGAGGAAATCGGCGGCGTGGAAGGGGGCGCCGACGGAAGCGGAGGATAAAATAGGGCGCCATGGCCGACAATCAGGGAAACACCAGCGCAGGTACAGGCGCACGCACTGCAGACCTATCCTTCGAGGTCACCTCCCGCCTGGACGAAACAGCAGGCAAGCAGGGGACCGGGCAGGCGAGTAGGCAGGCAAGCGGGCAAGCAAGCGGAAGCGCGCGCCTTAACGGAAGCGCGGGCGCGCTGGGGCGTACGGGCGTCATAAAGACTCCGCATGGGAACATCCACACCCCAGCGTTCATCCCGGTAGCGACAAAAGCAACGGTCAAGACCCTCACGCCCGAGCAGGTGCGGTCGACGGGCGCGCAGGCGATGCTGTCCAACGCGTACCACCTGTACCTGCAGCCGGGCCCGGACATTGTGGACGAAGGCGGCGGGCTCGCGGAGTTCGAGAACTGGCACGGGCCGACGTACACAGACTCCGGCGGCTTCCAAGTCATGAGCCTCGGCGTGGGCTACAAGAAAGTCCTGGCCATGGACACAAAAGGCCGCAGCGAGGCGGACATTATCCAGCAGCAGAAGAAGCGCATGGCCGTTGTGGACGAGGACGGCGTGGACTTCCGCAGCGTCATCGACGGCAGCAAACACCGCTTCACGCCGGAGGTCTCGATGCAGATCCAGCACCAGCTAGGCGCGGACATTATGTTCGCGTTCGACGAGCTCACCACGCTGGTGAATCCCCGCCCCTACCAGGAACAATCCGTCGCGCGCACGCACCGCTGGGCCCGCCGCTGCCTGGCGGAGCACCAGCGCCTGACGGATCTGCGCCCGCACCGTCCGCTGCAGTCGCTGTGGGGCGTGGTGCAGGGCGCGCAGTACGAGGATCTGCGCAGGCAGGCAGCCCGCGGCCTGGTGCAGCTGTCCGACGAGGCCGAGGCGCAAGGCAACCGCGGTTTCGGCGGCTTCGGCATCGGCGGAGCGCTGGAGAAGGAGAACCTCGGCACGATCGTCCGCTGGGTCGCCGAGGAGCTGCCGGAGGATAAGCCCCGCCACCTGCTCGGCATCTCGGAGCCGGATGACCTGTTCACGGCGATCGAGGCCGGCGCGGACACGTTCGATTGCGTCGCGCCGACTCGCCTGGGCCGCCGCGGTGGCGTGTACACGCTGGACGGTCGCCTGAATCTTATGGGCGCGCGGTTTAAGAGGGATTTTTCTCCTATTGACGCCGCAGTAGGCGGTTATGTCTCGGAGAATTATTCGCGCGCTTATATTCACCACTTGTTGAAGGCGAAGGAGTACCTGGCCGGGACGTTGTGTACGCTGCACAATCTGCATTTCATGGTGGGGTTGGTGGATCGGATTCGCGAGTCCATGGAGCAGGGGCGTTTCTACGAGTTCCGGAATGAGTTCATGGCGCGCTACTACGGCTCGACGTGGCGGGAGCGCCTGGGCTCGCGCTAACGCGGGCTCGCCGGATGGTCGGCGGGCAGGCGCGGGCAGGCATGTCGCGCGCCCGTTCGCTAGCGCGAGCTCGCCGGGCGCCCGGCATTGTCGAAGCGCTGGATCTCCCCGGAGCGGAAGTCGCGCTCCAGCTGCGAGCCTTCAATGTCGAAGGTCGGCAGCACCCGGTCCAGCCACTTTGGCATGTACCAGGTGGCCTTGCCGAGCAGCATCATCATGGCGGGGGTGAAGGTCATGCGCACGAGGAAGGCGTCGAACAGCACGGCGGCGCCCAGCGCGAAGCCGAAGATCTGCACGAACGGCAGTGGCTGGAAGATGAAGCTGGCGAACACGCCGATCATGATCAGCGCCGCCACGGTGACGACTTTCGCACCCATGCCAAAGCCGAAGATCACCGAGTCTTCGACGGGCGTGTACTTCGAGGTCCGCGCCGCCTCAGCGGATTCGTGCTTGAAGCGTTCCCGCATGCGCGACACGATGAACACTTGGTAGTCCATCGCCAACCCGAATGTCACGCCGATGAGGAAGATCGGCATGAAGCTGATCAGCGGCCCCGGCGAGCTCCACAGCCCGCCCCAACCTTCCTGCCAGACCAGCACGGTCAGGCCAAAGGCACCGCCGACGGACAGCAGGAATCCGAGTGCCGCCATGATCGGCACGGTAATGCTGCGGAAGATCATCAGCAGCAGCACGAGCGCCAACCCCACGACCAACGCAAGGTAGATCGGCATGGCTTCCGACAGCTGGCTGGTGACGTCCTGCTGGATGGGGATTAGTCCGGTGATGCCCATGTCCACGCCGGTTTCCTTCTCGATCACGCTCTGCTGGCTGCGCAGAGCGTGGATCAGCGAAGCGGTGCCTTCGTCCGTCGGCCCGCCCTGGGGTGTGATCAGCAGCTGCGCCACGTACCCATCGTCGCTCTGGCCGATGAGCTGCGCATGCTTGACATGAATGTTGCTGCCCAGGTTCTCCATTGTGTAAATAAATGACGCCTGCGCCGCGGCCTTAGCCCGGTCGCCAGCTCCCTGGCCAGTCTCCGCGGCCTGCTCGTTTCCGCCCGATGCGTCCCCGCCCGGCGCCTCCGGCGCATCCGCGCCCGGTGCGTCCCCGCCCGGCGCCTCCGGCGCATCCGCGCCCGGTGCGTCCCCGCCCGGCGCCTCCGCGGCCTGCATGTCCGCCTGGCCCTTGATGTACGTCGCCAGCGCGGGCGAATCCGGATCCGCATTCTTGCCGTTGACGATCACGAGGAACGGGGCGTTGCGCCCCGGGCCGAAGCCCGCCTCCGTCATCTCGGCGGCCTTGCGCTGGGTGGAGTCCACGTTCGCCGTCTTGTCATTCGGCAGCGATAGCTGCAGGTTCAGCGCCGGCAGAGTCAGCGCTGCCAGCACCAGCATCACCACCGCGATCGAAATCCCTGGGAAGCGGTACACCAAGCTAATCCACCGGCTCGCCAGGCCGCGCTTCCGCGCACCGTCGTCCACGCGCTGGCGCTCCCCGCGAGTGTTCTCGCCGTCAACGCGCACCGCGCGCCTGCGACCCGCCGGACCGCCCGTGAAATACCCGTGCGCCGAATCCTCCCCCACGAGGGCGGAGGCGTACTGCTGCCCGAAATTGGCGTCCTTACGAAAGACCCGCGAGCCACACGCCCCCAGCAGCGCGGGCAAGAACGTCAACGCCACAGCCACCGCGACCACCACACTGATCGCCGCGAAGAGGCCCATGTATGACAGGAACGGGATGTTCGCCAGGCGCAGCCCCAGCAGCGCAACCGTCACCGTCAGGCCCGCGAACACCACCGCCGAACCCGCAGTGCCCGAGGCCAGGCCGATCGCATCCGGGCGCGACCTGCCCTGCCGCAGCTCGTCGCGGTAGCGCGACATGATGAACAGCGCATAGTCGATGCCGACAGCCAGGCCGATCATCAGCCCCAGCGTCGGGGTGATGGAGTTCAGCGGCAGCAGCGCCGTCGCGCCCACCGTCACCAGCGCGCCAATTCCCACGCCCACGATCGCAGTGGCCAGCGGCAGCCCCGCCGCCAGCAGCGAACCGAACGTGAACGCCAGGATGATCAGCGCCACGACCACACCCGCGATCTCAGAGATCGGCTCGACCGCAATCGGATCGCCGAAGCCGGGGCCGCCGACCTCAACCTCCATACCTGCGTCGCGCGAGATCTGGATCGCGTCGTACACCGCCTGCCGGTCCTCGTCGGTCACGTCGGCAGGCAGCGGCACGTCGTAGCTGAAGGTCGTCGTGCCGTAGCGCCCGTCGGCGGAGTACATCCGCAGATTCTCCGCGTCGGACTTCGCCGTGGCTTCGGGCAACCCCTGCTTCGTCATCTGCTGGACCAGCAATTTGCCCAGCTTGTCGTTGAGCTCTACGGGGTTGCCGAACTGCTGCCCTTCTTTGAAGTCGGGGACGTTCTTTCTTAATGACGCCACCGTCTCATCCATCGCCGCCATCAGCTCTGGGTCTTCGAGCTTCTTCCCCTCGGGGGCTGCGAAGACGATGTTGACGTCGGTGGATTCGGCCGGGTTTTTGGTGCCAGGGAAGTTCTCTTGCAGCATTTCCGTGGCGTGCGTGGAGGGGACGTTCTTGATTTCGAAGACGTCGTTGAAGCCCTTTTGGAATCCCAGGGCGGCGGCTGCGATGCCGACGAACAGCAGTAGCCAGGCGGCAATCACCCGCTTTTTGTGCAGGTAGGACCATCGTCCGAGGTTAAACAGGATTTTCGCCACTGGTTGACCTTCCGCCGGCTGGTGCGTTCGCTGTGTTTGCGTTTCGGATTGCTCGCGCTTGCTTCTAGTTTGCTCGCACTCGCTTGCGTTTCCGTTCACTTGCGCTTGCTTGCGTTTCCGTTCACTTGCGCACGCACTTACGCGCGCTCGCGCTTGCTTTCGTGGAACTTCTGCACAGTGAGTATTTCCCAGCTTCGCAAATAGTTCTCGAAATATACATCCTACAGTAACTAAAACTGCAGGTGGAATGTTACAAGAGTTGCGCGTGTTGCCAGAGTTTCCCGCCCCACCTGCGCCTCCAGTCTCCTCGTTCGCAACCGCCACATCACACTAACCCCACACCCTCACACAACCGCCACCCCACACCCCCACGCCACACACCCACCACACCCCTCCCACAACCATTCACTCAAGCCATTCCGAACCTTCACCCCCACCTACAGAGGCCAGTCACGCGGGCCAATGTCCCAAATCTTCGAGTTATTGAAAGGGTTGCGTCCCTTAGTGTGGTGTAACGCTTG
>NZ_KV799267.1:0-106369 GCF_001809885.1 Corynebacterium sp. HMSC058E07 | reverse complement strand
ATTTCTCAGTCCAACTAATGGGGAGCAGTTCAAAGTGCGGGAGGGGGTCTAGCGCTACAGCCGCCTAAGCAGCCGTAGCTGCCATAGCAGGCTGAGCTCTCAGAGCTGCTAGGACTAGCGAGCCTTCTCGATGATCTCGGTCAGGCGGAAGTGCTTGTCCTTGGACAGCGGGCGGGTCTCCTCGATGCGAACGCGGTCGCCTACGCCGGCGGTCTCGTTCTCATCGTGGACCTTCACGCGGGAGTTACGGCGCATGATCTTGCCGTACAGTGCGTGCTGCTTGCGGTCTTCGAGCTCGACCACGATGGTCTTGTTCATCTTGGTGGAAACAACGTATCCGGAGCGAACCTTACGGGCGCCCTTCTCGTTCTTCACAGCTGCGTTGTCATTCACGGTTGCCTCACTCATGCTGCGTCACCACCCGGGTTGGTAGACAGCCCGAGCTCACGCTCGCGCAGGACGGTGTAGATGCGGGCGATGTCGCGCTTGACAACACCCAGACGACGGTTGTTGGTCAGCTGGCCGGTCGCAGCCTGGAAGCGAAGGTTGAACAGTTCTTCCTTCGCCTCACGCAGGCGGGTGGTCAGCTCTTCGTTGTTGAGCTCGCGGAGCTCATGTGCCGGAGTTCCGGTAGCCATTAGAACTGATCCTCCTTCTTCACGATGCGAACCTTGCAGGGCAGCTTGTTACCAGCACGGCGCAGTGCCTCGAGGGCGATCTCCTCGTTCGGGTAAGAGGCCTCGAAGAGGATGCGACCCGGCTTAACGTTAGCAACCCACTTCTCCACCGGGCCCTTACCGGAACCCATACGCACGCCGAGCGGCTTCTGGGTCAGCGGACGATCCGGGAAGATGTTGATCCACACCTTGCCGCCACGCTTCATGTGGCGGTTAATGGCGATACGAGCGGACTCGATCTGACGGTTCGTGATGTAGGTCGGCTCCAGGGCCTGCAGGCCGTAGTCGCCGAACGTTACGCGGTTGCCGCCCTTGGACACGCCACGACGGGTCGGGCGGTGCTGGCGACGGTATTTAACGCGCTTCGGGATAAGCATTTGTCTTAGCCCTCCTGCTTCTGCTCAGCGCGCTGGCGACGTGCGCCACCGCGACGTGGACGCTCGCGACGGCCGCGAGACGGGCGCTCGTCGCGTGCATTCATCAGGCTCTCGCGACGGCCACCGACGACGTCACCCTTGTAGATCCACACCTTGACGCCGATGCGTCCGAAGGTGGTGTGAGCCTCGTAGGTGCCGTAGTCGATCTCAGCGCGGAGGGTGTGCAGCGGAACGCGACCCTCGTGGTAGCGCTCGGTGCGGCCCATCTCCGCGCCGCCCAGGCGACCGGAGCAAACAACCTTAATGCCCTTGACCTGCGGCTGGCGCATAGCGCCCTGGATTGCCTTGCGCATAGCGCGACGGAAGGCAACGCGGTTGGTCAGCTGCTCAGCGATGGACTGTGCCACCAGCTGTGCGTTGGCATCGATGTTCTTAACTTCGAGGATGTTCAGCTGAACCTGCTTGCCGGTGAGCTTCTCCAGCTGGCCGCGGATGCGGTCAGCCTCGGAGCCACGACGGCCGATCACAATGCCTGGGCGGGCAGTGTGGATGTCAACGCGAACCCGGTCATGGGTGCGCTCGATGACAACGTTGGCGATACCGGCGCGGTCAAGACCCTCGGACAGGAAGTCGCGGATCTTGATGTCCTCGGCGAGGTAATCAGCGTACTGCTTGTCGGCGTACCAGCGGGAGCGCCACTCGGAAGTGATACCCAGCCGGAGGCCGTGGGGGTGGATTTTCTGGCCCACTACTGAGCACTTCCCTTCTGGCTCTCGACGACCACAGTGATGTGGCTGGTGCGCTTGCGGACGTGGAATGCACGACCCTGGGCGCGGGGACGGAAACGGCGCATGGTCGGACCCTCGTCGGCGTAAGCCTCAGAGACGACCAGCGTGTGCGGATCCAAGCCGAAGTTGTTCTCGGCGTTGGCGGCGGCCGAAGCAACAACCTTCGCGACCGGCTCGGAAGCGGCCTGCGGAGCGTACTTCAGGATCGCCAGTGCGTCCTCGACGGACTTGCCACGGATCGTGTCGATCACGCGACGTGCCTTCATCGGAGTGACGCGGACGAAACGCGCGGTTGCGCGTGCGGTGGTTACGGTGTCAGACATGATTATCGACGACCCTTCTTGTCGTCCTTGACGTGACCCTTGAAGGTCTTCGTAGGAGCGAACTCACCTAGCTTGTGACCGACCATGGAATCGTCGATGAACACCGGTACGTGCTTGCGACCGTCGTGGACGGCGAAAGTGTGGCCGATGAAATCGGGAAGAATGGTCGAGCGACGGGACCACGTCTTGATGACGTTCTTGTTGCCCTTTTCGTTCTGAGCGTCCACCTTCGCAAGGAGGTGTTCGTCGACGAATGGGCCCTTCTTCAGGCTGCGTGGCATTCTCTACTACCTCCTCTTAGCGCTTCTTGTTCTTGTTGGAGCGACGACGGCGAACGATCATCCGGTCGCTAGGACGGTTCGGCTTGCGGGTGCGTCCCTCAGGCTGGCCCCAAGGAGACACAGGGTGACGACCACCGGAGGTCTTACCCTCACCACCGCCGTGCGGGTGGTCAACCGGGTTCATAACAACACCACGGACGGTCGGGCGAACGCCCTTCCAGCGCATACGGCCGGCCTTGCCCCAGCGGATGTTGATCTGGTCAGCGTTGCCGACCTCGCCGATGGTGGCGCGGCAGCGGATGTCAACGCGACGGATCTCGGTGGACGGCATACGCAGGACTGCGTACTTGCCTTCCTTACCCAGCAGCTGGATGGAGGCACCAGCGGAACGAGCCATCTTGGCGCCGCCGCCCGGCTTCAGCTCCACAGCGTGGATGGTGGTACCGGTCGGGATGTTACGCAGCGGCAGGTTGTTACCAACCTTGATGTCTGCGTTCGGGCCGGACTCCAGCAGGGCACCCTGCTGCAGGCCACGCGGGGCGATGATGTAACGCTTCTCGCCATCGCGGTAGTGCAGCAGTGCGATGTTAGCGGTGCGGTTCGGGTCGTACTCGATGTGAGCAACCTTAGCCAGCACGCCGTCCTTGTCGTTACGACGGAAGTCGATAACGCGGTAGCGGCGCTTGTGGCCACCACCCTTGTGACGGGTCGTGATGTGGCCGTGAACGTTACGACCACCGGTCTTCGACAGCGGGCGCAGCAGAGACTTCTCAGGAGTCGAACGGGTAATTTCCGCGAACTCGGAGACAGAACTCTGGCGGCGACCCGGCGTAGTCGGCTTGTACTTACGAATAGCCATACTCTTGCTTCCTCTTTACCTTTCGGTATCCGGCGGCCCTTAGGCGGTCGCTCCACCGAAGATGTCGATCGGATCGCTGCCGGCGACCAGGGTCACCATGGCGCGCTTGGTTGCCTTGCGCTGGCCGTAGCCGGTGCGGGTGCGCTTACGCTTGCCCTCACGGTTAACGGTGTTAACGCTGGCGACCTTCACACCAAAGATCTGCTCGACGGCAATCTTGATTTGGGTCTTGTTAGAGCTGGGGTTAACCAGGAACGTGTAAACGTTCTGCTCCATCAGGCCGTAGGACTTCTCAGATACGACCGGGGCGATGATGATATCGCGAGGATCAGCTACAGTGCTCACTTTGCCTCCTCCTTGGTCTTATCAGCGGCGTTGATGAAAGCGTTCAGTGCCTCCACGGAGAACACAACGTCATCTGCGTTCAGAACGTCGTAGGTGTTCAGCTGGTCGTTGACCAGGGTGTGCACCTGCGGCAGGTTGTTCACAGACTTCCACGCGGTGACGTCTTCGCGGGTCAGGACGACCAGCACGGACTTGCGGTCCGTCAGACGCTCGATGAAAGCGCGTGCAGCCTTGGTGGACGGGGTCTGGCCCGGGACCAGCTCCTCGACCACGTGGATGCGATCGTGACGCACGCGATCGGTCAGGGCGCCACGCAGAGCGGCGGCCTTCATCTTCTTTGGGGTGCGCTGGGAGTAGTCGCGCGGCTGCGGACCGTGAACCGTGCCACCACCGGTGAAGTGGGGAGCGCGGATGGAGCCCTGGCGAGCACGACCGGTGCCCTTCTGGCGGAATGGCTTACGGCCACCACCGGACACCATGCCACGAGTCTTCGTAGCGTGGGTACCCTGGCGCTTTGCTGCGAGCTGAGCGGTAACGACCTGGTGCATCAGGGCGATGCTTGCCTCTGCATCGAAGATGGATGCGGGCAGCTCGACCGTGCCGTTGGTCTTACCGTCAGCGGTGTGGACATCAAGCTTTAGATTGCTCATGCGTGTGCACCGCCCTTCACTGCGGTCTTGACAACGACGAGGCCGCCGTTGACACCCGGAACTGCGCCCTTGATCAGGAGCAGGTTGGACTCTGCGTCGACCTTGGCAACCTTCAGGTTCTGCTGGGTAACGCGGTCGTTACCCATGCGGCCTGCCATGCGCTTGCCCTTGAACACGCGGCCGGGGGTGGCTGCCTGTCCAATGGAGCCCACGCGGCGGTGAGCAGCCTGGTTACCGTGTGCAGCACCCTGGCCGGCGAAGCCGTGGCGCTTCATGCCACCGGCGTAGCCCTTACCCTTGGTGGTGCCCGTCACGTCGACGAACTTGACATCGTTGAAGATGTCGACGGTGACGTCCTGGCCAACCTCGTAGCTGGATGCGTCTGCAACGCGGATCTCAGCGACGTGGCGGCGCGGAGTCACGCCGGCCTTCTTGAAGTGACCAGCGGCAGGCTTGTTGACCTTGCGCGGGTCGATCTCGCCGAAGGCGATCTGTACGGCCTCGTAGCCGTCGGTTTCCTTGGTACGCACCTGGGTTACGACACAAGGCCCAGCCTCGACGACGGTAACCGGTACAACACGGTTCTCTTCGTCGAAGATCTGGGTCATGCCGAGCTTCTTGCCCAGGATGCCCTTGATCTCAATATCACTCATAGTTTCTCTTCCGCTGCCGTTTCAGTAGTTCAGACTCTTTTGCCGCTTACTGAATGTTGACGTCGACGCTGGCCGGAAGATCGATGCGCATGAGAGCGTCAACGGTCTTCGGGGTTGGGTCGAGAATGTCGATCAGACGCTTGTGCGTACGCATCTCAAAGTGCTCGCGCGAGTCCTTGTACTTGTGCGGAGAACGGATGACGCAGTACACGTTCTTTTCAGTTGGCAGTGGCACTGGGCCGACAACACGAGCGCCGGTACGGGTTACCGTCTCGACGATCTTCTTGGCAGAAGCGTCGATAGCCTCGTGATCGTAGGCCTTGAGCCTAATGCGGATCTTCTGTCCCGCCACGCTTGTCCTCTTCCTTCAAAGCGCACCTGCTGCCTGAACAGCGGGTTAGCACGCTTTTTGTCTGTCTTAGTCTTAACGCTGTCCAGCCTTGGGGCCTGGTCCAGTCGCCAGTGTCGCTTGTGTCTTACATTTACTTGTTTGTGCCATCGATGGACGCGGGTCATTTGGTTTTAATGAACACACGCCATACGCACTTGGGTTAACAAGTCTTTGTAACAACACCCGGTTCCCGCCCCTGTTGGTTCCACGTCTGGCCTTAACTAATTAAGTCCTCATATATGGAGCCAAGCTTGGAAGCGTGTTCCGCGCTTTGTCGGAAGGATTTCCTTCGCTTACTGCCGCTGTTCATTTACCATGCCCCATCCTCCGGCACCCGCGGTCGGGCGTGTCGCCTTTCCGCTTTTTAAGTACCGCACAGCAAAGCAGCCCCGCCACGATCCTTGGAGGATAATTTTCGCGAGGTTCTTCACCGACGATGGATCATGCTCACTTCACCATCGACACCTTCTTGGTTCAGCCTGGCTTCACCCGACTGGCCTCATATGCCGTGTTAAAGCAACGTCAAGTATTGAACCACACCGGGCGCGCCGAAACCAAATCACTACTCTCTTTTCTTATTGACGCCCCAACGCGCCCACCTGCTTTTACTCCAGAAGGGCCACGGAGCACTACAATCACCACAAAGTTGAGATTGATGATGGATGGCCTAAAGGTGGCGTCATCTAAAGAAGGAACAATAATGAGCGACCCCCGCAACTCACGTCGCCCTTCCCCAGGCCCGACGCGCCATCCGATACCGCCATCTGCTTCGGCGCGTCCTGCCGCATCGCGACCCCAACGTCGGGAGCACGCGGAAGACAACAACCGTAGGCGGCAGGCACCCAAACACCGTAAGCAAAAAACCCCTCAGGATAAGAGGCGGCTTATTGCGCGCATTGGCGCCGCGATTTTCGCCACGCTCATTGTCCTCGCGCTGTGGCCGCACGACTCGTCTGTCAAGCCTCCGGAAGGTCTGGAATCCAACGAGGTTGTTGCGGAACGGTCGCCCACTATTCCGCCGGCCGCAGCTCAAGAGATGTTTATTCCGGCGATCAACGTGCATGCGAACTTTGAGGAGGGTTCGTGCCGAGTCAAGGACGGGGCCATCGACCCGGACACTTTGGATAAGGCATGCACGTACACCGCGCCTGATCGCCCGTATTCACTACCTGGAACGAATGCGCCAGACATCGTGGTAATTGCAGGCCACACCGGCGCAGGTGTACCTGCTGTATTCAACGACCTATACGACGGGACGGCAGATCGCCATAGAGTTGCCGTGGGCGACAAGCTGTATATCCGCACAGCCGAATCTGGAGACAACTGGCTGGTCTATTCCGCATCCGACCTGCACGATCCCAGCAAGGATGCGCTATCGAAGGATCCACAGATTTGGGGGGACGGCCCCATGCCGGGCCGACTACTGACGATTAGTTGCATCCAGCCCGCGAACCCCCTTGCCTCTGCCGTGCGTAACGCTGTTGTGGGTTGGCAATATCAGGGAACTTCCAGCACCGCTAGCGCTCCCCACCCTGGGCAATCGGGTCAGTAGAAGCACTACCCCCAGAATGCGCTAAATCTCATTAACTTAGAAAAAGATGTGACAAATGTTAAGGACGGGTCTAATGTTACTCGTGTTAATGCCTTCGCTGTTTGGTGGGCATTGCGCACGACCTATTTCTTGAAGGAGATAACATGAAGCGTTTCTCGCAATCCCTGACCGCAGTCGCAATGGCTGGCGCCCTCGCTCTCGGCGGCGCAACTGTTGCCCAGGCTCAGATTCCCGCTACGGAGACTGATTCTACCGACGCCACCAACATTCCGAATCCGGGTGGGGACACCGCCGAAGACCCTGCCGAGGACACCAACATCCCGGCCCCGGCCACCAAGCAGGATGACGAAGGTAACACCTGGTACCAGAGCACGCAGGATCCGAGCGTTTACGTGAAGGATCCCAACAAGGCAAACGAGCCGATCACCGACCAGATGCGTGCAGACTACAACAAGGCCTTCGGCGTCCCGACCGAAGAGGGCATCCCGGCTCCGGCCACCAAGAAAGACAAGTTCGGCAACACCTGCTACCAGCACCTGCAGGATCCGAACGTCTACGTGAAGGATCCCAACAAGGTCAACGAGCCGATCACCGATGAGATGCGCGCAGAGTGCCAGGAGTTCGACAAGAAGCAGCTGGCTTGGCTGGCTCTGCCGGCTGCCCTGATCATCGGCGGCATCGTCTGGCACCTGGCTAACGACGGCAAGACCTACGTCAAGGACGAGAACAGCAAGGAAGCTCCGTCTGCCGAGGAGAAGGCAGCTTCCGACAAGATGCTGCAGGAAAACAAGGACGAGGTCATCGCCCAGGGCGGCAAGCTGGCCGGCCAGGACGCTGGCGCTGCCAACACCGACCGCGGCATGCTGGCACAGACCGGCTCCAACACCGCTGCACGCGGCCTGGCTGCCCTGGCTGTCCTGGCTATGGTCGCAGCTGGCGCGTTCGCCGTTCGCCGCAAGATCTTCGCTTAGGCCGAAGCCCTAAGGCACGTATCCCCAAGGGGACACGCGCGCTAGAAACCAGCCCACCTTCCTTGGCCTAGTAGCCGATGCAGGTGGGCTTTTCCATGTACCGGCAGCGCCTCTCCCCCATCGAGGCAGCCCACAACTACAATCGCCACATAAGTGAGATTTGAAGGCGAATGGCCGCAGGTGGCGTCCACAAAAGAGGAACTGCATTGAGCGATTACCGCAGCAACCCCGAATACCAACGCCAACGGCGCGCACTAGTTCGGAAGCACCACCCCGACGCAGGTGGGACGGATGCCGAACTGATCGAGGCGCTGCGGGTACTCGACGAAAGCTGGGATCGGCGGGCACGCCTATGCCGCCAGGTCCGGGAACACCGGCCAAGCTTCATCTCCGAGCAGAAAGCGGAACAGGCCATGGACGCAGCCGAGCAGGCCGTCGGGATCGCAGAGAACCTCGCACGTAGCGCCGGACGATTTGCGGGGAACATCAGGAACACGGTCATGAACAAACTGCCGGAAGAGTTTCGCCGCGGATACAGAGAGGGCGACAAATGACCACCCGCTACGAGCAAATCGCACGCGAACTGCGCGAGGAAATCCGTAGCCAAAAGCTACGCGTTGGGGAGCCCATACCCAGCGAGAAAGCCCTCGCAGACCGCTTCGACGTTGCCCCCGGCACCATGCGCCAGGCGCTGAATGTTCTGGTCGACGAAGGCATCCTGAGTTCAAAACGCGGCGCGCGCAAAGTAGTCATGCGCATGCCGGCGCGCTTCCCCGAGATCTCGAAGTTCCGCAGTTTCGCTCAATGGGCTTACAGTCGCGGACGCACGCCCGGCGGACACGTCATCTCCCAGGAATGGGCAGAGCAGACCGAACAGGATACCGAGCTTCTGCGCGTTCCTCCGGGCGAGCAAGTACTCACCGTGCTGCGTGTGCGCACCATCGACGGTTCCCCCATCATGCTGGAACGCACCCGCTACCCCGCCTGGGTCGGCACCAAAGTCGAGCCGATGGATCCGACTTGCCCTTCGGTGACCAACGAACTGGCCTCCCGCCACAACGTCCACTTCTTTGCTGCCGACAACGTGTTCTCCGCGGCGAAGGCGGGCGAGGTAGATGCGCGCTGGCTGCCTCTCGATGCCGGCGACCCCGTACTGGTCCACCGACGCTTGTCGCGCGATGCGAGGGGCACGCCGTTGGAGATGAGTGAAGATCGCTATATTGCGGACGCCCTCAGCCTCGCCGTGCCGACGTCTGGCAAGAACAACACGCTCAGCTGGACTACGTTGAATCACTTCCCCTGGGGCTAACCGGTCGCACCCTTTCTGGGAAGTAGGGCGCCGCCGGGGGTATCTTTCACGACCCCTCCTTACGGATCAATAAGGAATAGGTTAGCCTAACCTGTGTTATGTTGGTTCATTCTACACCATCTTGAGGAGATGATTGTGATAGCTAAGAAATCCCACCGGATAACATCGGTGGGCATCGCCCTGGGAATGCTCAGTATCGGCCTGGGGCCTGTTCTCGCCCCCATCGCCGGGGCTCAAACTGAGCAGACGGCTCATTCGGCAGCCGAGACCTCCGAGAGCGGCAACGGCAGTTTGGATTGGGCATTGCGCGACTCGTTCCTGCGCTATTCCCTGGGAGCTACCCACGTCACTGACGGTGCCACCAAGATCTATTCCAACGGAACTGACAAGCCATCGTCGGAAAGCGATACCGTTGAGCAGTACTACAAGTTCAACCTGAAGAAAGCGACCTTCGAGGAAGCTAGCCAGACCACCCGTGCCGAGTTTCAGGGACGCGTTGAATACTTCAAGTACTGCGAGGGCAAGCCTGCGAAGCGCGGTAACTGCTCACTGGAGCTGACGATCAAGGACCCAACCATTGTGCTGAGCCCAGACGGCTCGCATGTGGAAGCTGACGTGCGTTCCAAGCAATACCCGAGTGGCAAGATATTCGAGAAGGAAGATGCCAAGATCGCACAGGCTTGGACCAAGACCGCCAAGTTTGAACAAAAGGGCGGCAAGAGTTCTTGGAAGGGCATCAATACTTCGCTGACCGAAGACGGTGTGCGCACCTTCTCTGGTTTCTATAATCTGGGTGGCCCGCTGGCTCCACTAAGTTTCGAATACGAGGGCAAAGGCGGGCGCCCTGGGAACGACTCGGCACCATTGACCATTGGCGATCGCTTCCGTTCCAATCAGGTTGTTGATTCAGACCGTATGCTGGGTCTGCAGGACTATATAGCCCTGGCAACCCGCGTGAGTTCGGAAAGCAAAACCGCAATTGAGCTCTTCGATCCTAAGACGATGCAGGCAATTGGCGCCCCCCTCGAAGCCCCATTGCAGTACACCGAAAGTCTGCTGTACACCGAGGGGGCAGACAACAACGTCTATTGGGTAGAGGGCAAGTCTTTGAAGACCGCCACGGCCTCTGCGCAGGGATGGTCTACGCCCGTGACGCTTCACGACAACGTGGGTGCCGAGCCCACAGGCATCGCGTACGACGCTGCGAATGATCGTGTGGGAGTGATCGCCCGTGGTACCACCGACGATGACTCGACGCTAACCTGGGTGACTTCGGCAGGAAAGGCCGAAACTGTGAAGTTGACTCCAGCCCAGGACGTCGTAGCTGCGCACAACCCGGAGACCAAACTTTACGGCAATGGCCACAACCGAGTTCTCTACGGCGAGGCTGGGACCTTCGCACTGGCAAGCAGTATGAACGTGATGCCGGACGGCAACATTCTTTACCTGCCAGCGGCTGCTGTGAGCCTGGCGAACAGTGAAAGCTACCGCGTGCCGCCAGTGTTGATTAAGCCTGACGGTACTGCCGAGCTGGCCGAAGGTGGCACGCACTTGGGCACCATCGCCGATGGTGCTACCTATGCAACTCGCATGTCCACCGATGGAATCAACGTCGCATTCTTTAGCCATGATTGGTCTCGACCAGGAATGCAGTTCTTCCGCTATGAAGACGGTGTGCTTACTCCGCAGTCCGACCGTGGCCCAGTTGGCGACCTGCATAAAGTTTCGGACATTGCCTTCGTCGATGGCCAGGCTTTGGTGACGAGCGAATCAAAGTCGAAGCTGAGTTGGGTAGACCCGGCAACACGGACTGAAACTGAGAGCATCAACCTGCCGAACCAGAAGGATACGGCCGGCAAACACCGGAACCTCCTGGAATGGAAGAACAAGGTGTTCGCTTACTCTATTGAGACAGACAACTCTACCTATCTGGAGCACGCAGTAATCCTGCGTCTGGATTCGACTGATCCGAAGCTGGGCGACCACACCGACCGGGTAGAGCCAGCGGCGCCAGAAGAGCCGGGAACGGAACCAGAAGGTCAGCCTGGCTCTGAACAGGAAAATCCGGGGGCGGGCACCAACTCCGGCGAGGACACGAAGCCGGGCGAAGACAACAAGCCGGACGAAGACACCAAGCCCGGCGAAGACGCAAAGTCGCAAGATAGCAACAAACCGGACGAACAGGATAACCCCGAGGATTCCAAGTCGGGGGTAGAAGGAAAGAAATCCAAGAGCGTGTGGGATCACATCACTGGATTCCTCTCGACTGGCTTTGAATGGATCGCGAAGATCTTCAACTGGCTATTCTTTTTGCTGTGCCTACCGTTCTTCGATTAACAACTAAGAGGCATTAGAGATACGAAAAGAGCCCCCGGATTCCGAAAAATCCGGGGGCTCTTTTAGCCTTGAACTGCTTAGCGCCGTAGCGCTAGGCGGTGACCAGCGAAGTGATCTAGGTGACTACTTGGTGATCTTGGTAACGCGACCAGCGCCAACGGTGCGGCCACCCTCACGGATAGCGAAGCGCAGGCCCTCGTCCATAGCAACCGGCTGGATCAGGGTGACGGACATGTCAACGTTGTCGCCCGGCATAACCATCTCGGTGCCCTCCGGCAGCTTCACAACACCGGTAACGTCGGTGGTGCGGAAGTAGAACTGCGGACGGTAGTTGTCGAAGAACGGGGTGTGGCGGCCGCCCTCGTCCTTGGACAGAACGTAGACGGAGCCCTCGAACTCGGTGTGCGGGGTGTACTCGCCCGGCTTAGCGATGATCTGGCCACGCTCAACGTCCTCGCGCTTCAGGCCACGCAGCAGCAGTGCAGCGTTGTCGCCGGCCTCTGCGGTGTCCAGCAGCTTGTTGAACATCTCGATGGAGGTAACGGTGGTCTTCTGAGCCTTCTCGCGGATACCCAGGATCTCGACCTCGTCGTTCAGGTTCAGGACGCCACGCTCAACACGGCCGGTAACAACGGTACCGCGACCGGTGATGGTGAAGATGTCCTCAACCGGCATCAGGAACGGCTTGTCGGTCTCGCGCTCCGGATCCGGGATGGAGTCGTCGCAAGCCTGCATCAGCTCGAGAATCTGGTTAGCCCACTTCTCGTCGCCCTCCAGAGCCTTCAGTGCGGAGATGTGAACAACCGGAGCTTCCTCGTCGAAGTCCTGCTCAGCCAGCAGCTCGCGGACCTCCATCTCAACGAGCTCCAGCAGCTCCTCATCGTCAACCATGTCGCACTTGTTCAGTGCAACCAGGATGTACGGAACGCCAACCTGGCGAGCCAGCAGAACGTGCTCGCGGGTCTGCGGCATCGGGCCATCGGTTGCAGCAACAACCAGGATGGCGCCGTCCATCTGAGCAGCACCGGTGATCATGTTCTTGATGTAGTCAGCGTGGCCCGGAGCGTCAACGTGAGCGTAGTGGCGCTTCTCGGTCTCGTACTCAACGTGGGAGATGTTGATCGTGATGCCACGCTCCTTCTCCTCCGGCGCCTTATCGATGGCGTCGAAAGCGAAGGACTTGTTGGCCTCTGGGAACTTGTCAGCCAGAACCTTGGTAATCGCGGCAGTGGTGGTGGTCTTGCCGTGGTCGACGTGACCGATGGTGCCGATGTTTACGTGCGGCTTGGAACGCTCGAACTTAGCCTTCGCCACTTTGTGTCCTCCTGGACTGCTCGGTGGCTACGACTCTCGCAGCCACATTAACTTTTGTTGCCAGCCAGTTGTCTTCCCGTCTGTTTCGGGTCGCCCACTGGCTAGTTTCTTACTTCTTGCCGAATATCAGATTATCCGTGTAACGAACATCTTTGCCCCGACTTTGTGTTTCGAGGACAGTCGCGCTACACGCGAACTGGGTAACGGCCAGCACACCGCATCCTACGTCACTTTAGCCATCTAGAAAAATTGACCGCCACGCTTGATCTGAAACCCCACGAACATTGGGGTAGCTTCCAGACCTGCAGCCATTCCTGGCCACGCAAGCAATCTATTTTTCTATTTGTTTATTGACGCAGGCCTACGCCGTGCTGACCCCTACCCTGCAAGGCCCCTCACCCGTGCCATCCCCTTTAGACAGCGCCCGTAGAGACGGGCGCCGAAGGGGCGTCACTAACAAGAAACCTTGCTAAGGGTCTGCCTGTATTAGGCCTGACCGCCGTTACGCTCCGCGATGATGTCGGATGCGACGTTGGTCGGAACCTCACCGTAGGAATCGAAGATCATGGAGAAGTTAGCGCGGCCGGCGGTGCGGGAACGCAGGTCGCCGATGTAGCCGAACATCTCGGACAGCGGCACCTTTGCCTTCACGACCTTGGCGCCAGCGCGGTCATCCATGGAGGAAACCTGGCCACGGCGGGAGTTGATGTCGCCGATGACGTCGCCCATGTACTCCTCAGGGGTGATGACCTCAACGGCCATCAGCGGCTCCAGCAGAACCGGCTTTGCCTTAGCAACAGCTTCCTTCAGTGCCTGGGAACCAGCCAGCTTGAAGGCCATTTCGGAGGAGTCGACCTCGTGGTAAGCACCATCCAGCAGGGTGGCCTTGATGTTCACCAGCGGGAAGCCGGCCAGGTAGCCGTACTGCATAGCGTCCTGGATACCAGCGTCGACGGACGGGATGTACTCCTTCGGCACGCGGCCACCGGTGACCTCGTTGACGAACTCGTAGGTCTGATCGGAGCCCTCTTCCGGCTCGTACGGCTCGACAGCGATGATAACGCGTGCGAACTGACCGGAACCACCAGTCTGCTTCTTGTGGGTGTATTCCAGCTTCTCGACCGGCTTGCGGATGGTCTCACGGTAAGCAACCTGCGGGTTACCGATGTTTGCCTCGACCTTGAACTCGCGGCGCATACGGTCAACCAGAACGTCCAGGTGCAGCTCGCCCATACCGCCGATAACGGTCTGGCCGGTCTCCTCGTCCAGCTTAACGGTGAAGGTCGGGTCCTCTTCCGCCAGCTTCTGGATAGCGGTACCCAGCTTCTCCTGGTCAGACTTGGTCTTCGGCTCGATGGCCACCTCGATCACCGGATCCGGGAAGTCCATGGACTCCAGGATGACCGGGTTCTGAGCGTCACACAGGGTATCGCCAGTGGTCGTGTCCTTCAGGCCGATGAAGGCGTAGATGTGACCAGCGGATGCGCGATCCACCGGCTGCTCCTTGTTGGAGTGCATCTGGAACAGCTTACCGATGCGCTCCTTCTTGTCCTTGGTGGAGTTCATGACCTGCGCACCGGACTCGACGGAACCGGAGTACACGCGGACGTAGGTCAGCTTGCCGAAGAACGGGTGAACCGCAACCTTGAAAGCCAGAGCGGAGAACGGCTCGTCCTTGGACGGCTTACGCAGAACCTCAACCTCGGGATCCTTAGCGTCGTGGCCCTTGATGGAGCCAACGTCCATCGGGTTCGGCAGGAAGTCGATAACAGCGTCCAGCATCGGCTGGATGCCCTTGTTCTTGTAGGCAGAGCCACAGTAAACCGGGTAGACCTCAGAGTTGATGGTCAGCTTGCGGATCTGTGCCTTCAGCTCGTCGACGGTGATCTCTTCACCAGCGAAGTAGCGCTCCATCAGCTCTTCGTCGGACTCAGCAACGGTCTCGACGAGCTTCTCGCGGTACTCCTCAGCCTTTTCCTTCAGATCCTCCGGGATCTCTTCGTAGGTCGGCTCCGCGCCGATCTCAACCTTGCCGCGCCAGGTAACTGCACGCATGTTCAGCAGGTCGACGATGCCGTCGAAGTCATCCTCTGCACCGATCGGCAGGGCCATAACCAGCGGCTTTGCACCCAGGCGATCGATGATGGTCTGCACGGTGTAGTAGAAGTCCGCACCCAGCTTGTCCATCTTGTTGACGAAGCAGATACGCGGAACGTCGTACTTGGTTGCCTGGCGCCAGACCTGCTCGGACTGCGGCTCAACGCCTTCCTTGGCGTCAAACACAGCAACGGCACCATCCAGAACACGCAGGGAGCGCTCCACCTCAACGGTGAAGTCCACGTGACCCGGGGTGTCGATGATGTTGATCTGGTTGCCTTCCCAGAAACAGGTGGTCGCAGCGGAAGTAATCGTAATTCCGCGCTCCTTCTCCTGCTCCATCCAGTCCATCGTGGAGGCGCCATCGTGGGTCTCACCGATCTTACGGTTGATGCCGGTGTAGAAAAGGATGCGCTCCGTGGTGGTGGTCTTACCAGCATCGATGTGCGCCATGATGCCGATGTTGCGGACCTTGTTCAGGTCGGTCAACGCTTCAAGTGCCACTGGGTTACCCCGCTCATTTCGTTGTTGAGCGACTTGGCCGAGGCTTCCATGATGTTCACATTGATGTTCAAAAGTGCTTTAAAAAGCCCCTGCAAGCCGCAGGTGATTACGTACTCGTTCTATTGTGCCAGCTTTGCGCCGTCAAGTCGCGTCGGGGGTCGGTTGTTTTCTAGTTGTTTTTCTAGATGACGCCCTCACGCGGTCAATAGCACTATAGCCCCACTGCCCTTTATGAAGTTAGGGCGGTGAGGCTATAAGGCCGCTGCTACCAGCGGTAGTGGGCGAAGGCGCGGTTGGCCTCTGCCATCTTGTGAGTGTCTTCGCGACGCTTCACGGATGCACCCAGACCGTTGGATGCGTCCAGGATCTCGTTGGCGAGACGCTCGGTCATGGTGTTCTCACGACGCTGACGGGTGAAGGTCACCAGCCAACGCAGAGCCAGAGTGGTGGAACGGCCGGGGCGAACCTCAACCGGAACCTGGTAGGTAGCGCCACCAACACGGCGGGAACGAACCTCAAGAGCCGGCTTAACGTTGTCGAGAGCCTTCTTCAGGGTGAGGATCGGATCGGTGCCGGTCTTCTCGCGGCACTGCTCCAGAGCGCCGTAGACGATGCGCTCGGCGGTGGACTTCTTACCGTCAAGGAGAACCTTGTTGACCAGCTGGGAGACTAGAACGTCGCCGTAAACCGGATCCTTGACTAGCTGTCGGGAAGGTGCTGGACCCTTACGTGGCATTGTTTACTTCTCCTTCTTAGCGCCGTAGCGGGAACGTGCCTGCTTGCGGTCCTTAACACCCTGGGTGTCGAGGGAACCACGCACGATCTTGTAACGAACACCCGGGAGGTCCTTCACACGACCGCCGCGGACGAGCACCATGGAGTGCTCCTGCAGGTTGTGGCCCTCACCCGGAATGTAGGCGGAAACCTCGATACCGGAGGTCAGGCGAACACGAGCAACCTTACGCAGTGCGGAGTTCGGCTTCTTCGGAGTGGTGGTGTACACGCGGGTGCACACACCGCGACGCTGTGGGGAGCCCTTCAGCGCAGCAGTGGCAACCTTCGTGCTCTTATCGTGACGGCCCTTGCGGACCAGCTGCTGAATAGTTGGCATAGATAGACTTTCTTCTTTGGGTTTTAAACTTGCAGAAGTCTCGGTACATCGTGACCCCGGAGTTGGTTCCCCACCAGCGCCGCTAGGTGAATAAAACACCTTTAAACAGCAAAAAATGGGGGCTCTTTCGGGGCCGCTACCGTTTTGTATCACTCCGCGCACTCGGCACGAAGATCCCTGTATTAAGCACCCTCTGCCGTTCACCTGTTGGTGCGCGCCATTGGAGCAATACAATCTACGTCGGTGAGATTACCGCAGTGCACACAGGAAACCAAATGAGCTAGGACGTCACTACTAAGACCGTCCACACCAACCCGCTCCCCGAAAAAAATTTCTTGACCATTTTGCCCACAGGACAGAAGATACTCATGTTAATTTTAGTTTCGCCACAGAAACATCTGTTGGGTATTTGTTCGAGATCTTAAGGATGACCCGATGAAGAGTCTTCGTATTAATCGCGGTTTCGCTGCTGGTGCGACCGCAGTTTCCCTTCTGTTCACCGCTACCGGCGTAGCTGCCCCCTCTCTGCTGCCTCAGGCTGCTGCGGAGGCCAAGAATCACAATCTAGACCTAAAGTGCTCCTACACTGCACCTCTAATTGGCACTAAGGAAGCCGGAACCACAGGCACAGTCACGGTAGACATGCCCAACGAGGCCGAGGCTGGCGCAGACATCCCGGTGAAGGTCACAATTGGCGAGTCCAAGATCACCTCTCTCGCATTCAGCGCCGTTTCCTCTGTTAAGGCAACGTCCAGTACTGCGCGCCTGCAGGTGTCCCCAAATGCCGAGCTAGTTGGTAACCCGGCAGGTGTATCTCTGTCCAATGGTGTTCTGACGGTCAGCAACGTCCTTTCGGCGTCGAAGACCAGCAGCAAGGAGATTACGGTCTCTGCGAAGCCAGCCGAATTCTCCCTTCGCTCCAAGGACGGGCAGAAGGTAACCGTCAGTGCCCCGAGCGACATCATTGAGGTGACTATGGATACATCTTTCGGAGTCGTTCCCACGAAGTGCACAACCACCGCCGTACAGCTGAATGAAACCAACATTAAGGCTGCGCCGAAGCCGGAGGATCCCAAGCCGGAAGACCCGAAGCCGGAAGACCCCAAGCCAGCGGATCCAAAGCCGGAAGACCCCAAGCCAGCGGATCCAAAGCCAGCGGATCCAAAGCCGGAAGACCCCAAGCCGGAGGACCCGAAGGATCCGGAGTCCTCGGCTAGTGGCTCTTCCAAGGAAGGCATCCTCTCCTTCTTCCAGAAGATCTTCGGCATCGACAAGTCGGATGAGGCAAAGGAAACCCAGAAGACCTTCTGGCTCTCCCTCTTCGGAGCCGGAGTTCTGGGAGTGCTGATTTCTTGCGTGATGAAGTTCTTCCACTAGAACCAAAGCGGAGGCATCGGGATGACCTACAATCATCCCGATGTTTCCTCCCCCTTTCGACCTAACAACCATCGGCGACGGCCTGCCCGCCGCCGAGCTTCTACCACGCATCCCAGAACGCGGCCCACTGGTGGTGGAAGCACCCCCTGGAACAGGTAAAACAACCCTCGTTCCGCCTGCGCTCTCCAATATTCTGCGGCACACAACGCGCACGGCCTCCCAAGCCGCCCGAGCCACCCAAGCCACCCCGGCTACTCCGCCGAAAGTCCTGGTCACCGCGCCTCGTCGCGTGGCCGTCCGCGCCGCAGCCCGGCGTCTGGCCCACCTCGACGGCTCCCGCGTAGGCGACCGCGTCGGCTACAGCATCCGCGGCGAACACCACCCCGGCAGCCTCGTGGAATTCGTCACCCCAGGAGTCCTCCTCAACCGCCTCCTCGCCGACCCCGCCCTCGAAGGCATAGGCGCTGTCCTCATCGACGAAGTCCACGAGCGCCAACTGGATTCCGACCTCGTACTCGCCATGTGCCAGGAAGTCGCACTACTGCGCGAAGGCGACCCCGCCGGGGAACTCTACCTCTGCGCCATGTCCGCCACCGTCGACACACAAAAGCTCGCTGACTATATGGGTGCGCAGGTTACCTCCACCCCAGCGGTCACCCATCCTCTGGATATCTCCTATCACCCGCACCCCGAGCGTGCCCAGGGTTCCCCTGCCTTCTACCGCTACGTCGCTGATCTGGCGCTGCAGGCCCACTCAAACCAGCGCGAAGCAGGCCATCCCAACCATCGCACCCTTGTTTTCGTGCCGGGCCGCAAGGAAATCGACTGGGTCTGCTCCCACCTCCCCGATTCCGTACCACTCCACGGAGGTCTGACCTCCCACGAACAGGATGCCGCGCTCACCGGCAACTCCCCCATCGTCGTCGCCACGTCCATCGCAGAGTCCTCTCTCACCGTCCCCGGCGTTCACGCGGTGGTCGATGCCGGCCTGTCCCGCACTCCCCGCCGCGACCAAGCTCGCGGCATGACGGGCCTGGTCACCACCTCTACCTCCAAAGCCAGCGCCGATCAGCGCGCCGGCCGCGCGGGTCGCCTCGGCCCCGGCCAGGTCTACCGCGCCTACTCCGCGGCAGACTATTCCCACTTCGCGCTCGACATCACCCCAGAAATCCTCTCGACGGATCTCGTCGCCGCCGCCCTGACCCTCGCTGCCTGGGGGTCGCCAGATATTTCTCTTCTGGACGCCCCTCCGGCCGCAACCCTCACCGATGCCAACGAGGAGTTGCAGGCTTTGGGCGCGCTGGACGGGGAAGGAGCGATCACAGAAACAGGTCAGAAACTGGCACGGATTCCCGCCGACCCGCGCCTGGGTGCCGCCTTGCTGGCGCACGGTTCCGCCGCAGCCGAGGTAGTGGCCGCGCTGTCGACCGGTCTTCAGGGGGATCTCGCCGAAGCGCGGCCACAAGTCTCCGAAGTGCGTCGTTTCGCGCGCATGGTGGACGACCAGGGCTCGGCGACTCCCGGCGAGGTTGTTGCCTCCGCATATCCCGACCGCGTCGCAAAGCTTGTAAATAGCGGGGAGGCCGAGTATCTGCTGGCCTCCGGAACACGTGCCACGCTGGCTCCGGAGCTGCGCCGTTCACTCGGCGGCTCCGAATGGTTGGCAGTAGCGGAAGTGCAGCTGGGTCGCACTCCCCTGATCCGCGCGGCCGCGCGACTAGAAACACCACCCCTTGCCCAGGTGCGGGAGGACGTCACCGCGCATATTGCCGACGGGAAGCTTCGCGCCCGCCGCACGCGCCACCTTGGAGCCATCGAACTATCCAGCACGCCGGTATCAATCACCGAGCTCGGCGACGAAGAAAGGAGCCAGGCAGTCGCAGCCTTGGCTGCCCAGGGACTCGGGTGGCTACGGATGACGGAGGGGGCGTCAAGAATAAAGGAAAGAGTCGACTACCTCCGCGAACAACTCGGCGAACCGTGGCCGGAACTCACGGCAGGCGACTACACGCCCGAAGCCGAGAGGGTCGTGGCGGGCGAAAGGATTGCCGACATCGACGCATACCAGGCAATCATGCGGCAACTTCCGTGGCCCGAGGCCGGGCGGATGGACGAACTGGCTCCGGAGAGGTTAGAGGTACCCAGCGGTTCAGCACCGAAGATCAGCTACGAAACCGGGCGCCCAATTGTGCGCGTCAAGCTGCAGGAATGCTTCGGACTAGCGGAATCCCCCACGATCGCGGGGCAAAAAGTTCTTTTCCACCTACTGTCCCCGGCCGGGCGCGAGCTGGCCGTCACCGATGACTTGAAGAGCTTCTGGGATGGGCCGTACCAGGGCGTGCGCAAGGACATGCGCGGGCGATATCCGAAGCACCCGTGGCCCGAGGATCCGTGGGCGGCAACGGCGACAAAGAAGACGAAGCGGGCGCTAGAAAAATAGCAGCGGGCGCTGGGGAACTAGCGGCGCTTGCGACCGAAGGTCTTGGTGAAGTTCAGCCCACGGATCGGCGTGTGAATGGTGACGGTCTGGCGACCGTCCGCGCGCTGAGTAAGTCGCACAGGGCCTAGGCGGGTGGAGCCGCCGACTCCACCAGAAGAGGTGTTTACTCGAAATGGCCCGAAGTTCTTGGAGTTACGAAACATGATTCCCATGCAGCTCATTTTAGGGCACCAGTGCACCAGGACGCACAAAAGCGGGCGCCTCCCCGTTCGAAGGGAAGCGCCCGCTTAAATGGTGAACCGGCAAACCCACAGGGCAGCCAGTCCGGGGATCTTAATGGGCTACATCAGATCCATGTCGTCCAGCGGCACGGCAGCGCCGGTGAACTCGCCGTAGTTGTCGTCGGCGTAGAAGCCATCCCCGAAGGAGGACGGCAGGGAGTACGCCGCTGCACGGGCCTCCTCGGTCGGCTCCACGGTGATGTTGCGGTAGCGGGAGATACCCGTACCAGCCGGGATCAGCTTACCGATGATCACGTTCTCCTTCAGACCGATCAGCTTGTCGGAACGCTTGTTGATGGCAGCGTCCGTGAGCACACGGGTGGTCTCCTGGAACGAGGCGGCGGACAGCCAGGACTCGGTAGCCAGGGAGGCCTTCGTGATACCCATGATCTCGGCGCGAACCTCCACCGGACGGCCGCCGGTCTTGACGGCCTCCTTGGACGCAGCCACCGCGTCGGCGTGATCCACCAGGGAGCCCGGCAGGAACTCGGTCGAGCCGGAGTCGATGACGGTCACGCGGCGCAGCATCTGGCGCACGATGATCTCGATGTGCTTGTCGTGGATGGCCACACCCTGATCGCGGTAGACCTTCTGGACCTCGTTGATCAGGTGCTGCTGCACGCCACGGCGGCCGAGCACGCGCAGAACCTCGTGCGGATCCGCGGCACCCTTCAGCAACTGCTGTCCCATCTTCACGTGGTCGCCATCGCGGATCGGACGCTCCACGCCACCGGTGCCCAGCGTTGCCAGACCCTGGCGCTTGGACAGCTTCTCGTACACCACATCATCGGAGCCGTCATCCGGCTCGATGGTGAGGGTGAAGAAGTTGTCGTCGTCCTCGATGCGAACCTTGCCGTCCACCGAAGCGATCGGGGACTTGGCCTTCGGAACACGAGCCTCGAACAGCTCCTGAACACGCGGCAGACCACCGGTAATGTCGCCACCGACACCACCCAGGTGGAACGTACGCATGGTCAGCTGGGTACCCGGCTCACCAATGGACTGAGCGGCGACGATGCCGACGGCCTCGCCGATCTCCACCTTCTTGCCGGTCGCCATGGAACGGCCGTAACAGGTGGAGCACACGCCAGTGTTGGTAGCACAGGTCATCACGGAGCGGACCTTGACTTCCTCCACGCCAGCTTCGATGAGCTTCTGCAAACCGGCTTCATCGATGACCTTGCCCTCTTCGATGAGAACGGTACCTGCGGAGTCGGTGGCGTCACTAGCTAGGTAACGACCCAGAACAGACGTTTCGACGAAGTCTGCCGGAGTGTAGTTACCGGTCGGCTTGCCCTCGCCATCCAGAACCGGAACAGCGACGGACATCATGGCACCCTGCTTGGTGCCACAGTCGTCCTCGCGCACGATGACGTCCTGCGCCACGTCCACCAGACGACGGGTCAGGTAACCCGAGTCGGCGGTACGCAGAGCCGTATCGGCCAGGCCCTTACGGGAACCGTGGGAGTTGTTGAAGTACTCCAGCACGGACAGGCCTTCACGGAAGGAGGTCTTAATCGGGCGGGTGATGTACTCACCGCGGGAGTTCGTAACCATACCCTTCATGCCGGCCAGGGTCCAGATCTGACGCATGTTACCGGCAGCACCCGACTTCACGATCATCGGAATCGGGTTGTCGTCCGGGTACAGATCCTCGACGGACTGACCCACGAAGTCGGTAGCTTCCTTCCACAGGTCAACCAGGGACTGGTAGCGCTCGGCCTCGTTGATCTTGCCGCGTGCCATCTTCTTCTCGATAACTCGAGCCTTGGCCTCGTAGTTATCCAGAACTTCCTGCTTGTTCGGCAGCACCAGCACGTCGTGCATGGTGATGGTCACGCCGGAGCGGGTAGCCCAGTAGAAGCCGGCATCCTTCAGCTTGTCCACCGTCTGCGCCACGGTGATCATCGGGTACTTCGCCGCGAGGTCGTTAATGACGGTAGCCTGTGGCTTCTTCGCCATGACGCCCTCTACGTATGGGTAGTTCCACGGCAGCAGCTCGTTGAACAGCACGCGACCCAGGGTGGTCTCCGCCAGCCAGGTCTGGCCTCGCTGCCAACCATCCGGGAACCGCTCGGCCTCGATCTCCGCGGTCGGGCGCAGGTGGTTGATGCGCACGCGGATCGGAGCCTGCAGGCCCAGCACGCCACGGTCGTAAGCCATGATGGCCTCGGCCAGGGAGGAGTACACGCCCTGTGCGGGAGCCTCGTCGGTAGCCGGGGTGTAGGCACCCTGACCGCCGAACTCTTCCGGCTTCTTCAGCAGGGTCAGGTAGTACAGGCCGGTCACCATGTCCAGACGCGGCATAGCCAGTGGCTTACCGGAGGCCGGGGACAGAATGTTGTTGGAAGCCAGCATCAGGATGCGGGCCTCTGCCTGCGCCTCGGCGCTCAGCGGCAGGTGGACTGCCATCTGGTCACCGTCGAAGTCCGCGTTGAAGGCCTCACAGGCCAGCGGGTGCAGCTGGATAGCCTTACCCTCGACCAGGATCGGCTCGAAGGCCTGGATACCCAGGCGGTGCAGCGTAGGTGCACGGTTCAGCATCACCGGGTGCTCGGCGATGGCCTCTTCCAGCACGTCCCACACCTCGGGGCGCTGGCGCTCCACCATGCGCTTAGCGGACTTGATGTTCTGCGCGTAGGACTTCTCGACCAGGCGCTTCATCACGAATGGCTTGAACAGCTCCAGAGCCATCAGCTTCGGCAGACCACACTGGTGCAGCTTCAGCTGCGGACCAACGATAATCACGGAACGACCGGAGTAGTCCACGCGCTTACCCAGCAGGTTCTGGCGGAAGCGGCCCTGCTTGCCCTTCAGCAGGTCAGACAGGGACTTCAGCGGACGGTTGCCCGGGCCGGTGACCGGACGGCCACGACGGCCGTTGTCGAACAGCGCGTCGACGGATTCCTGCAGCATGCGCTTCTCGTTGTTCACGATGATCTCGGGGGCGCCGAGGTCCAGCATGCGCTTCAGGCGGTTGTTGCGGTTGATCACGCGACGGTACAGGTCGTTCAGGTCGGAGGTCGCGAAGCGGCCACCGTCCAGCTGCACCATGGGGCGCAACTCCGGCGGGATCACCGGAATGCAGTCCAGCACCATGCCGGCCGGGTCGTTGCCGGAACGCAGGAACGCTGCGACGACCTTCAGGCGCTTCAGAGCACGCAGCTTCTTCTGTCCCTTGCCGTCGCGGATGACCTCGCGCAGCACCTCAGCCTCAGCCTCGAGGTCGAAGCTGCGGATAAGGGTCTGGATGGCCTCTGCACCCATGCCGCCAGTGAAGTAGTCCTCGTAGCGGTCGACCAGCTCGTTGTAGATGTTCTCATCCACAATCATCTGCTTCGGTGCCAGCTTGACGAAGGTGTTCCAGATCTCGTCCAGGCGGTCGATTTCGCGCTCGGCGCGCTCGCGGATGTGGCGCATCTCGCGGTCAGCCGCGTTCTGCACCTTCTTCTTGGCATCGTTCTTGGCACCAGCGGCCTCGAGCTCAGCCAGGTCCTCTTCAAGTACCTTGGCGCGGTCGGCCAGCTCAGCGTCGCGCTCCTGCTCGACCTCCTTCTTCTCCAGCAACATCTCTGCCTCGAGAGTGGACTGGTCGTTGTGGCGACCTTCCTCGTCGACGGAGGTGATGATGTTGGCAGCGAAGTAGATGATCTTTTCCAGATCCTTCGGAGCCAGATCCAGCAGGTAGCCCAGGCGAGAGGGCACGCCCTTGAAGTACCAGATGTGGGTGACGGGAGCGGCCAGCTCGATGTGTCCCATGCGCTCACGGCGAACCTTGGACTTGGTCACCTCAACGCCACAGCGCTCACAGATGATGCCCTTGTAGCGCACACGCTTGTACTTGCCACAGCCACACTCCCAGTCGCGGGTGGGGCCGAAAATGCGCTCGCAGAACAGGCCATCCTTCTCCGGCTTCAGGGTGCGGTAGTTAATGGTCTCAGGCTTCTTGACCTCGCCACGGGACCATCGACGGATGTCGTCAGCGGTCGCTAGTCCGATGCGAAGTTCATCGAAAAAGTTGACGTCCAGCACGTGGACTTCCTTTCCCCTCCTCTTGGCGGAGGGCTTTGGGTAGTTACGGCGCTTGAAGCTGTGTTGTTTGTCGGGCTCAAGCGCCGAAAGTACGGCGAATGTACGAAAGTCAGATGTTTAGGGTCGTCAACGCCCTAGCTGACATCCATGTCAGCATCCGGACGCTCGTCACGGGACAGGTTGATGCCCAGAGCTGCGTTAGCATTCTCCAGCTCATCGTCATCGTCGGAGGACAGCTCCATCGGGGTGCCGTCGGCTGCCAGAACCTCAACGTTCAAGCAAAGCGACTGCAGCTCCTTCAGAAGGACCTTGAAGGACTCCGGAATACCAGGATCCGGGATGTTCTCGCCCTTCACGATCGCCTCGTATACCTTCACACGGCCAACCACGTCGTCAGACTTGATGGTCAGAAGCTCCTGCAGGGTGTAGGCGGCACCGTATGCCTGCATTGCCCACACCTCCATCTCACCGAAGCGCTGGCCACCGAACTGTGCCTTACCACCCAGCGGCTGCTGGGTAATCATGGAGTAAGGGCCGGTGGAACGGGCGTGGATCTTTTCGTCGACCAGGTGGTGGAGCTTCAGCATGTACATGTAGCCCACGGAAACCGGGTACGGGAAGGGCTCGCCGGAACGGCCATCGATCAGGTTGGACTTACCGAAATCGTCGACCTGGCGCTCGCCGTCGCGGTTCGGCAGCGAAGAACGCAGCAGGCCGGACAGCTCGGCGTTGGAAGCACCGTCGAACACCGGGGTGGCGGTCAGGGAGTCCGCCGGAACGTCGTACAGCTCCTCCGGCAGGGTCTCCAGCATCTTCTGGATCTTCGGATCCTGGGATTCGGTATCAACCTTCCAGCCGGCCTTAGCCAGCCAGCCCAGGTGCACCTCGAGGACCTGACCGATGTTCATACGGCGAGGCACGCCGTGGGTGTTCAGGATGATGTCGATCGGGGTACCGTCCGGCAGGAACGGCATGTCCTCCTGCGGCAGGATCTTGCCCACGACACCCTTGTTACCGTGGCGGCCGGCGAGCTTATCGCCGTCCTGGATCTTGCGCTTCTGAGCGACGTAGACGCGAACCATTTCGTTAACGCCCGCGGCCAGATCGTCGTCGTCCTCGCGGGAGAACACGCGAACGCCGATGACCTTACCGGTCTCGCCGTGCGGAACCTTCATGGAAGTATCGCGAACCTCGCGGGCCTTCTCACCGAAGATGGCGCGCAGCAGGCGCTCTTCCGGAGTCAGCTCGGTTTCACCCTTCGGGGTGACCTTACCGACTAGGATGTCGCCGTCGCGGACGTCAGCGCCGATGCGGACAATACCGCGGTCGTCGAGGTCTGCCAGGACGTCCTCGCCCACGTTAGGAATGTCGCGGGTGATCTCCTCTGGGCCCAGCTTGGTGTCGCGGGCGTCAATCTCGTACTCCTCGATGTGGATCGAGGTCAGAACGTCTTCCTCAACCATGCGCTGGTTCAGGATGATGGCGTCCTCGTAGTTGTGGCCTTCCCACGGCATGAAGGCAACCAGCAGGTTCTTACCCAGTGCCATCTCGCCGTTGTCGGTGCCCGGGCCGTCGGCCAGAACCTGGCCGGCCTCCACACGGTCGCCCTCGTCCACCAGCGGCTTCTGGTTGTAGCAGGTGCCCTGGTTGGTGCGCTCGAACTTGCGCAGCATGAAGGTATCGCGCACGCCCTCGTCGTCCATGACAGTGATGTAGTCGGCGGAGACGTACTCGACCACGCCGGCCTTCGGGGCGATGATCATATCGCCGGCATCGTAGGCAGCGCGCAGCTCCATACCGGTGCCCACGTAAGGAGACTCGGAGCGCAGCAGCGGCACAGCCTGGCGCTGCATGTTCGCACCCATCAGTGCACGGTTAGCATCGTCGTGCTCGAGGAACGGAATCATAGCCGTTGCCACGGAAACCATCTGTCGTGGCGAGACGTCCATGTAGTCCACCTCGGTGTACGGGACGACCTCCACGTCGCCACCGCGCAGGCGAACCTCAATGCGGTCCTCGGTGAACCGGTGATTCTCGTCGAACGGGGTGTTCGCCTGAGCGATCACATGGCGGTCCTCTTCGTCGGCGGTGAAGTAGTAGACCTCATCGGTGATCTGGCCGTCCACAACCTTGCGGTACGGGGTCTCGATAAAGCCGAACGGGTTCACGCGTGCGTAGGAAGAAAGGGAACCGATCAGACCAATGTTCGGACCTTCCGGGGTCTCAATCGGGCACATGCGGCCGTAGTGAGACGGGTGAACGTCGCGGACTTCCAGGCCGGCGCGCTCACGGGACAGGCCGCCCGGGCCCAGCGCGGACAGGCGACGCTTGTGAGTCAGGCCGGACAGAGAGTTGTTCTGATCCAGGAACTGCGACAGCTGAGAGGTGCCGAAGAACTCGCGGATCGCCGCGGAAACCGGGCGAACGTTGATCAGGGAGGTCGGGGTGATGGACTCCGCATCCTGTGTGGTCATGCGCTCGCGCACGACACGCTCCATGCGGGACAGGCCAACGCGAACCTGGTTCTGGATCAGCTCGCCGACGGTACGCAGACGACGGTTGCCGAAGTGGTCGATGTCGTCGGTATCGATCGGGATCTCGGTGCCGTCGGGGGAAGTCATGGACTTCTCGCCAGCGTGCAGGCGCACCAGGTACTCGATGGTCGTCAGGATGTCCTCTTCAGTCAGGATCATCGTGCCATCGTTGTCACCACCGAGGCCGAGCTTGCGGTTGATCTTGTAACGGCCGACCTTAGCCAGGTCGTAACGCTTTGCCTTGAAGAAGGAGTTTTCCAGCAGAGCCTGGGCAGAATCGCGCGTCGGGGACTCACCGGGGCGCTGCTTGCGGTAAATCTCCAGCAGTGCCTCGTCGGTGTTCTCCACACCGTCCTTTTCCAGGGTGGACATCATCAGTTCGGAGAAACCGAAGCGATCGGTAATCTCCTGGGTGGTCAGACCCAGCGCCTTCAGCAGCACGGTGACGGGCTGGCGACGCTTACGGTCGATACGCACACCAACGGTGTCGCGCTTGTCCACGTCGAACTCCAGCCATGCACCGCGGGAAGGAATAACCTTCACGGAGTGCAGCGGACGCTCAGTGGAAGCGTCGATGGATGCGTCGAAGTACACACCCGGGGAACGAACAAGCTGGGAAACAACGACACGCTCGGTGCCGTTGATGATGAACGTGCCCTTGTCGGTCATCATCGGGAAGTCGCCGATGAATACGGTCTGGGACTTAATTTCACCAGACATGGAGTTGGTGAATTCCGCGGTCACGTACAGCGGTGCCGCGTAGTTGATGTCCTTATCCTTAGCCTCGTCGATGGTGGACTTCACGTCATCAAAGCGGGGCTCGGACAGGGTAAGGGACATGTTCTCGGAGTAGTCCTCGATCGGAGAAAGCTCCTCGAGAATCTCCTCGAGTCCGCTCATGATGCGGACATCCTCCCCTGCCTCGGCTTGGGCGCGGGCACGCCACTCGGGCGTGCCGACGAGCCAAGCGAAGGACTCTCGTTGGAGGTCTAGAAGGCCTGGAACCTCAATCGGAGCGTCGATCTTCGCAAAGCTGTGTCGCTGCGGAGCTCCGGGAATTCCGGCCACTGAGCTGGTCTGGCGGGAGACTGCCAAGATGGGTCCTTCCAGCACAACCTCGGCCAGCACTACGTGGTGGAGCTGTAGTGCACGGTCTTGATTGTGTGTGTACGGTCTCGTGATGGTCGATTTAGTTGGATTTCCCCCACTGAGCCACCGCCACGTAGAAACGACTAAACGACCTTGTCAAATGGCCTTTTTGGCACTTTTGGCAAAGTCTGCATCACGCGCAATACCTTCGCATGGGTTCTGCGAAGATCCGTAGTCGTTCCTTTGAAGCAAATAACTCAACAAAGTAAATCCAGCGCAACGAACTATCCTATAGCATGGCTGCCCAATTGTCTAGGCTTCTTCCGCAGTCCCAGCGCCCCCCTCCCGTCGCCCCCTCCCAGAACCTTTGCGCGGCTTATCATTAAGCCTTCCGCTGAGCCCTGCGTTCCGCCCTCCGCTTAGCGGTCTTCCACACGACCAGCACCACGGATGCTGCTGCCACAATAACACCCGCAACGATCAATGCAACCCCCCATTTATCGGTGTGGCGCTGTCCGCTGACTTCCATGGCCTGGTTCAGCATGGACTGCGTTACACTCTGCGGGGTCTTGCCGTGGAACTTGAGCAGGTTTTCCACGTCCTTGCCAGAGCTATCGCGGTAGGTGTCCTTCACGTCCTCTTCCACGCTCACCAGCAGGCCGGACTTCGGCTCCACCGTCAGCTCGCGCCACCCTTCGTGGAAAAGCTGTGCGCGCTGCGGCTTTCCGTTCTCATCCTCCACCGTGATGGTGTTGCGGATGCCTGCGTACTCCTTAGCCACCGACGTCGCCGGAATTTCCTGGCGGAAAACGTACAGCTCATGCTCGCGGCCCTCGGCGGTGGTCACATTGCGCGTGCCGGTGAATTCGGCAGGCAATGCACGACGCAGCGTCATATCGAAGTAGTCGTAAGTACGCTTCTCAGTTCCCTGAGGGAACTTGGCCCAGTAACCCGCGATCTCACCGTCGGTCGCAGGGGTAGCCGGCGTGTCAGACACCTTGGCGTCCCCCTTCGCCTCACCCGTCCGGCGATCCACGGTAAAGCTCCAGACCTGCGCATCCAGCAGGGATTCTAGATCGTCCTTCACATCCGTCCGCGCGGTACTCACGCCGACGCGGGCACTTGCCTCGTCTTCGGTGGCGGGTTCTTCCAGGGTGATCTTGAACTGGCGGTTAACCGGCGCCGTCACGTCCTCTTTCCCCTTAGGCCCCTGGTAGTTGGGGCCGATCACCGCAGCCGGATCCTTGAGGGTGATGGTCGTTGCGGCGAGATCTAGCGGTAGCGCTTTGTCGTTCGCGACGACCTTCGGGAGCATGACGCCCACAGTGATCAACGCACAACCAATCAGTGCACCTAAAGCGCCCAATAGGTAAAGACCTTTGTTAGAGCTCTTCATCGGAGCCTTCGTGGAGCTGTCTTCGTTCGTCACTTCAATGCCACCATCTATGTCTTTAAAATTTTCATGCCGACCCTACCCGGCATCTAATCTTCACCCCAGGGTAGCAAGACAACAAAAACCGCTGGAAGCCACAGAACGTGATTTCCAGCGGTATGCTTTGCCCGCGCATTCGGCACTAGGCCGCTGTGCGCGGAAAGTAAGGCGATCTTACTTGAGGGAGACCTTTGCGCCAGCCTCTTCCAGCTTGGTCTTAGCAGCCTCAGCGTCGTCCTTGGAAGCACCCTCCAGCAGAGCCTTCGGAGCACCCTCAACCAGCTCCTTGGCCTCCTTCAGACCCAGGCCGGAGACGATCTCGCGGACAACCTTAATAACGCCGATCTTCTTAGCGCCTGCGTCCTCCAGAACGACGTCGAACTCGTCCTTCTCCTCAGCAGCAGCGCCACCCTCAGCGCCCGGAGCAGCTGCAACAGCAGCAACCGGAGCAGCAGCGGTAACGTCGAAGACCTCTTCGAATTCCTTAACGAACTCAGACAGTTCGATGAGGGTCATTTCCTTGAAAGCCTCGATGAGCTCGTCCTTGGTGAGCTTAGCCATGATGGCATCCTTTCGTAGTTGCGCCGGTGGGTCAGAAAGTGTTGGTGACCCGGCCGGCAAAGTGTTTTATGTCTTATGTATTCGGGGAAGGAACTTACTGTTCCTTCTTCTCCTGCAGTGCAGCGGCCAGGCGTGCAACCTGGGATGCTGGTGCGTTGAACAGGCCTGCGGCCTTTGCCAAGGAACCCTGCATGGCACCGGCCAGCTTGGCCAGCGTGGTTTCGCGATTGTCCAGCTCGGCGATTGCCTCAACCTGAGCTGCATCAATCGTGGCACCGTCCATGTAGCCACCCTTGATCACGAAGTTCTTGTGATCCTTGCTGAAGTCCTTCATGGCCTTCGCAGCGTCAACGGCCTCGCCGTGGACGAATGCGATTGCGGTCGGACCGGTCAGCAGGGACTCATCAAGCTCAATGCCGGCTTCACGAGCAGCCAGCTTGATCATGGTGTTCTTGGCGACGGAGTAGGTAACGTCCGAACCCAGAGCGCGACGCAGCTCGGTGGTCTCAGCCACGGACAGGCCACGGTACTCGGTCAACAGAGTGGACTGTGCCTGCTCGAAGCGTGCCTTCAGCTCTGCCAGCGAAGCGGTGTTCTTCGGATTAGCCATACTCTCGCCTCCTTCCTGATGTTTACGGTGTACGTTCTACCTGTACGTCCACCGACGATCATTGTTGAAGGGCAACACTGTACATAAACGACAAAGCGCCTTGCGTTTCCGGCGTTTTACGCAAGAAGCACAAGGCGCATTCGTAGGATCCCCGGCTTTCTAGGGCTGGAATCCGATCCGAACGTCTATCGTGTTACCTGCGTGGGCCGTCATCTATGACGATGATCCTTCAATCTCCTGCCCACGCTCCCCCCTGAGGGTTTGTGCGGGCGGTGATGACCGACGGTCTTCGGTGAAAACTTGACGTTTCTGATCTAGTTGTTGATCTAGTCAAACTTCCTCGAAGGAGGTTACACCCCTCCTCACCCCTTCTCCAAATCGCTGTTTTTCTTTATCGACGCCCCCTCACGCCCCAATTTCTTTCGAATTCAAAACTAGGCCCTGCGATTTGATTACCCTTGGGGGTCATGGACGCATTCATCCCGAAATTCCTTTCCAGCCTGAGGCGCGAAAATCCACTTCCGGAGGGCGTCAATAAATGGGACACACCTTTAGAAGGCAGAACGCCGGTCGTACTGATCCACGGCACGTGGCTCAATGCATATAACACGTGGGATTACGTGGCCAAGCACCTCATTGCGGCCGGTCACCCGGTTTTTGCCGTGAACTACGGGAAGGATCGGGACGCGTTGACGGGTAAGGCGCCGGGCGTGTACGCGAATAACTTCTTACGCTCATCGCAGCTGGAGGTCGCACGCTTTATCGACGATGTCATCGAACGCACCGGCGCGCAAAAGGTGAACCTGGTCGGCCACTCGCAGGGCGTGGCGCAGGCGCGGCTGTATCTGTCTGACTCCGGCGGAGCAGATCGCGCGGATATTGCGCGCAATAAGGTGGATCGCCTTGTCGGCGTCGGGCCGGCGCATCACGGGACCACCCTGTCGGGTGTCTCGACGCTGGCCGAAAGGGTTGATCCGAGAAACAAGCTCGCTGGGCCGCTGGAGAAGATCCTGGGCGGTGCGGCGATCGACCAGCGCGTGGGCAGCGAGTTCGGTGAACACTTGAACCGCGATGGGGATACCACGCCCGGGGTCGATTACACGATGATCACCGCAAAATACGACGGTATTGCGACGCCCCGACTGAAGCAGGTGATGGTCGCCGGCGACGGTGCGCGGGTGCGCAACCTGAGTGTGCAGGACGATAACCCGTTCGATCTGTCCGGCCACCTGGCGATGCTGTATTCGCCACGCGTGGTGGATCTGATCCTAGAGGCATTGGCGCCGGGCGACGACGGCCCGGCTGCCTACCGCACTGCCAACCCGCTGAAGCGCAGCATGGTGCTGCCGTTGATGGGCGAGTTCCGAGTACCCGGCCGGCGGGGCCGGAAGGCCTAAGTGAGGAAGGCCTGAGCACTCAGGGCCTAGGCCTGGCCTTCCTCCCAGCCGTCCTCGGCATAAGCGCCCTCAGCGTAGGCCTGTTCCGCACGATCACGGCTGATCTCGCGGTAGGCCTGCAGCAACTGCAGAGTGTGGGCGCGCTGCATGTTGCGGGCAGCCACGAAGAACAGGAGGGCTCCGCCCAGCAGACCCATCAGACCCAGTCCCAGCAGGAAGCCGGTCGTCCAGCCGCCGCTAGTGAGGGTATCCAGGAAGGACTCGCTGGCGGTATTCTTCGTCTCTACGTTCTGAGCATCCTCGCTGTGCGCCACTGCACTGTTGTTCGGGTCGGCCTGCGCGGCTGCGTCGATGCGGCGAATACCGCCGCCACCGACGTCGCCTTCAGCTTCATCGCCGGCGACGTCTGCGGCACCGTCGGCCTCTGCGGCGTCATCAACAATTCCGCCGGTCCCACCGCCGGAAACATCACCGGAAGCACCGCCGGACACCGCACCATCAGACGCAACACCATCAGACGCAGCACCACCGGACGCAGCATCTGATGCGGCGCCATGTGCCGCAGAGGAACCACCCGAGTTGGCGCTTCCGCCGTTGACGGCCCCGCCACCATTGCTGGTTCCGCTAGTTCCGCTAGTTCCGCTAGTTCCGCTGGAGGCGCCGTTAGAGGCGCCATTGGCGGCGCCACCGTTTGCGGCGCCTACTGCCGATGCGCCGGAATTGCCGCCGGTGGAAGGCTGCTGCGAAGCCTTACGGTTACCCCGCAGCGCCTCGATCCCGCCGACGATCTGGTCCATGTATTTGCCGATCTTGACGTTTTCGCTGTCGAGGTGCTTCTGCAGCTCCTGGAGTTCCTCCAGGCCAGACTTCCCATTGCCCGTATCGTCCCCGCACGAATCCTTGATGACGAAGAAGGTCTCCAGCTCCTTATCGAACTTCTTGCCGTCCACAGCGGTGCCCTGGTAGCGGAATACTACGCGGTACGCGCCCGGCTTGGTGAAGAGGAACTGCTGGTGGTCGTGCGCTCCAACCGCATAGCTGACCTTGTGCTCACGATGCTCGGAATCCAGTCGCAGGCTGACACTACCCAGCCCATTGTCCGACAGGGTCACCATGCGACCGGGACCTTCGAAGTCCTTGATGGTCACGTCCACGCCCTGCTGAGCCGAGTTCAGGTGCTCGGTGGAAAAGCCCAGCCACGGAACATCAGGATTCTCACGTTGCGCCTGCGGAAGCGCATACCCGGTCTCCCCCAGTTCCTCCTGGTAATCCTGCGGGACTCCAACCTTGGCCTTCGGGCTGTTGACTAGGAAAATGAAGCTGCCGGACTCGCGCTCCTGCACATTCGCAGGATCGGCGCTGTCCTTCAGGAAGGTGTGCGGATCCGCGTCAGATTCGTCCGAGGTTCCCACGCCCATGTCCATGTGGCCCTTGGGAATCACGGCACGCTCAGTCCCCTGCCCCTCACCGAAGGCATCGTTGACTTCGCTACGCACATCCTCATCGGGGATATCCGCCGGGGCCTCGCAGGTCGGGGCTGATTCCGTTTCAGAGGGCTCCCCGGACTCGCCGGGCTCCTCGGTTCCGGTCGTGTCGGTCGACTCGTCCGTGGAGCCAGTTCCGTCTGTGCCGTCAGCCTCGCCAGTCTCGCCATCGGTTTCGCCCTCTGTCGCCGCCGTAGAACCTGACTCGTCGCCGGAGTCCGCGTCGCTCGGAGTAGCGGAATCCGTCGGCTTCTCCGAATCGCCCGGCTTGCCCTGGTCCAGTGGCGCGATGGGCTCCTGGATCTTGTTCAGCCCCGTGGTCGTCCCCTCCGGCAGGCCGACCTGCTTGTCGGAACCGACCAGCCAGTTGATGGTGCGCGCTGCGGACTTCACGGTGGAGCCGTCCTTCTTCTTGACGTCCCACTGCATCGTCAGCTGATACAGGCCCGGCTTAGAGAACGTCCAGCCGAAGTGCCCGTGCCCGCCGACCTCATAGTCGTAGCTCTTCAGGCCTTCCTTGGTGGACAGCACGCGCTCCGGGGTAGGCGTACCAGAGTTGTGGAAGAAAACCTCCATGTCGCCGGGGCCGGAAAACTTCTTCATGTGAAAGTGCAGGTTTGGCTCCGCAAAGTCCGTCGGCACTTTAAGCTCATGCGCCGAGTCAAAAGCACCCAGGCCCGCCCAGATCGGACGCCACTGGTTAGTGAAGTCCGCGTTCTGCGGGGCATGCCACAGCACCGTGCCGGGCTTGCCTAGGAAGGACAGCGCCTTCTTGTTCGGCACCTTGATGCGGGAGGCCTCCTTGCCGTCGATCGCGTCGGGTGCCAGTCGCAGGCAGACGTCATCGGCGGGCACGGGCTGCTGCCCATCGACCACCATTACGTCCGGCTTGCCCTTGTTATACGTTCCGTAAATCGCATCCACGTGGGCGTTGTACAGCAGCTTCCTGCCCGCACAAACGTGCGTCTTTCCGGTGGCCGGGTTCTTCACGTCCTTACCCACCGTCGGCCCGTCGCTGGTCGTACCAGGCTTATGCCCTGTTGGCGTGGCCTGCGCGCGCTGCAAGACGTCTACGTTGCGCTGGTCACTGGATAGTGGTGACGCCCCGTCCCAGGCGCCAAACGCCACCGTCAACACAAGCACGCCGAGGACTGCGAACATCGCTTTGGAGGCCTGCAACATCCGTTCGGCCTTATTCTGACTGCGCTTGAGCTCTGCGATGAGCTGCTGTCTGGGATCACGCTTGTTCTGCATTAGTAGCCACCACCTGTGAGGGTTTGTTGGATTGCTTGGCGGCGCGAATTGGCGTCGCCACAAAGAACGAGAAGAGGAAAACAACGGTGAGGACGAGGACGATTGTCGCGCCCGTAGGAACGTCGATGGCCCACGAGACATACACACCCACGAAGGAACCGACCATGCCGATCACGGCGCTGAGGCTCATCATGACGACCAGGCGGTCCGTCCACAGCCGCGCGGTCGCGGCCGGAGTGATGAGCAGCGCGAGAACCAGGATGTTGCCGACCGTGCGCACCGACATCACCACAGCGGCGGTGACGGCCAGATACAGCACAATGTCGATCAACAACACGCGGATCCCCATGGCGGCAGCGGTCTCGCGGTCGACGGAAACAGCCACGATCTCCTTGTGCAGCGCCGCCACAGCCAGGATCACGATCGCACCCACGACGGCGCTGAAGATGATGTCGGAGTTCGACACACCCGTGATAGAGCCAAAGAGGAAGCTATTCAGGCTAGCGGTATAGCCCTGCACCTTAGAGATCACGACCAGGCCGAGGGCAAAGGCCGCGGCGAAGAAAATACCGATGACGGTGTCCTCCTTCACGCGCCTGCGCTGCGAAAACAGGGCGATTAGAAGAGCCACCACGGCACCGGCCACCGCACCGCCGGCGATCACCGAGAACTGCAGGGCAAAGGCAATGGCCAGGCCGGGGAACACGGCATGCGCGACAGCATCGCCGATGAAAGCCATGCCGCGGAGCACCACGTGCGTGCCAATCACGCCACAGACCAGGGCGGAAAGAACCGCCACCAGCAGCGCCTTCGGCAGGAAGGCCAGGGCGGGGTTGCTGAGGTCAGCCAGGAACTGGGAGAAAGAAATCACTGCGCCAACCCCACTCCCCGCAGCAGAGGCGAATCTGAGTGGACGTCGAAGGTCTCCATCCACGGTTCCGGGCTGCGCAGCTCCCCCGGCGCGCCGTCGGCCACGACGCGACCGTTCAGCAGAACGAGGCGATCACATACGTCGACGGCCTGCGCCAGGTCGTGGGTGACCATGAGGATGCTCATGCCGTCGGCGGCCAGCGAACGCAGAATCTCCACCAGCGCTTCGATGCTGGGGAAATCCATGCCGGTGAAAGGCTCGTCCAGAAGGAGCAGGGTCGGCTCCACCGCCAGGGCGCGAGCCACCAAAACGCGCTGCCTCTGGCCACCGGACAGCTGCCCGATGGGGCGATCCGCCAAGTGCTGCAGGTTCACGCGCTTCAGTGCATGCGCCGTGGCAGCGAAGTCCGCCCGGCGCGACCGTCGGAACGGCCCGATGCTGCCCGCCCGGCCATTGAGCACCGTGTGGCGCACGTCGATTGGATAGTCCCACGCAAACTCGTGGCGCTGGGGAACGTAGCCCACGCTCGCAGCCTTGATGCTGCCCTTGGTGCGCGGGATGAGGCCCAGGATGCTGCGCATTAGGGTGGTCTTGCCCGCGCCGTTGGGTCCCAGCAAACCAATCAGCTCGGCGGGGCGCGCCTCGAGGTTCACGTCGGTGAGGATCTGCCGCCCAGCCAGCCGAACATTCAGATCCGCTATCTGCAGTGCGGTCACTTCAGCTGACCCCACAGTTCGTCCTCGATGCGCTTACGCTCCTTGGCGCCCTTGCGTAGGGAAAGGAAGCCAAAGACCAGCACAGCGAGGACGACCGCGCCCACGCCGACGAGGATCCACGGGAGGGCGGAGGATCCACCCTGGGAATCCTCGCTGTTGGAGTTGTTGCCCTCCGCATCTGCAGCGTTGTTGGCGTTGTTGCCGTTGGCGTTGCGGGCGTCACTAGAAGAACCAGCTGCACCGGCCTTCGGCAGTTCACCCTCCCAGGCGGCGTTCTGCGCCTGCGCGGGGTCCACGCCCACGGCGAACTTCAGGACCTTCGTCACGGTCTTCTCGGAGCCATCCTTCATCTTCACCCGCACGCCCATAGCCACCTGGTGCACACCCGGCTCGGTGAAAACCCAGTTCGCGTGCGTGTGCGTGTTCAGGTCTACCCACAGCTCCTGCGGGATCGGCTGGGCAGAGTTCCACAGCTCTTGGGGCTTCTCAAAGCCACCGGCCTGTAGGAACATGCTCATCTGGCCCGGCCCCTGGTGGCCGAGGTACTCCATGGTCACGCCTCGGCTGGCCTGTGCGATCAGCGCCGGAGATTGCGTGTTCCAGCCCAGCCACGGCACGCCCTGAACCTCGGTCTGCGGCAGAACCCAGACCTCCTGGCCCGGCTGCGCACCCGTGAACTCGTAGCCGCCATCGGCGGGCAGCTGCTGCTTGGACTTGTCGGACACGTCAAAGACCACGTCGTCCAGCACGCGCCACACCGGCTTTTCCTGCGCGTCGTCCCGCAGCTGCACGTCCAGCTTTCCGCCATCCAGGCGCATGCCCAGATCCGCGTGGCCGCGGTCGAACACGTGCTTCGTACCTGCGGGGATGTGCTCTTCCTTGTCGCTAACGTTCTGCTTCAGCGCCGGGTCTTCCTGGCTCTGGCCCTGACTCTGTGCTTGTGCCTGTGCCCGAGCCGGTGCCACCACGCCCGGCAGTCCGACTACCGGTGCGCCCGCTGCCACCGCTCCCCCGGCCAGCAGCACCGCCGCAGTGGGAGCCAGGCAGGACTTCCTGATCTTTGTCATTCGCATATTGTGGTTTTCCTTTAATTGCTTGGTTCTAAAGTTCTTCTTGAAACGTCTGTTTTCCGCGCAGCCACGTTGGTTGTCCGTCAGCACCAGCACCCCGGCTACGCGCTGCTTAGGCACTCGGCCATCGACTCGGCATTGGTCCGCATCAGGTCCACGTACGTCGGAGCCTTCTCATCCAAAGTGTCGCTGCGGATCTGGCACACGCTCACTCCCAGCCGATCCGCGATCTGCTGCAGCTCGCGGGTTCTGCCCGCCATGGTCGGCTCGATAAACACCGCTGGGACTTTGAGGTTTTCCAGCGTCCGCGTGAGGGTCACGATATCCCGTGCACTCGGCTCCATCTCCGGGTTCGGGGTGACGAAACCTGCGATGTCCAGGCCGTAGGCGTCCGCAAAATAGGCGTAACCGTCATGGGCAGTAACCAAGTGACGGCGGTGCTCGGGGATCGTGTCGATCTTGCCCTTGACCTCGCGGTCGAGGCGGCCGAGCTCGTCCAGGTAGTTCTGCGCGTTCTGCTGATACTCCGCGGCGTGATCCGGATCCACGCCGATGAGCTTGTCACGGATGACCTTCACGTAGGCCATCGCGTTCTTGGCGTTGTGCCACAGGTGCGGGTCAAGCTCACCGTGGACGTGTTTGCCCAGCACCGCCTGCGGCAGCAGGTAGGTTTCGTCCCCCGCATTGCCCAGGAAACGGTAGTTAGGGTCGCCCGGGATCGGCTGCAGCGTTCGGTTAGGCACGCTGACCACGGCTTTCTGGGGGTCGAAGGTGCCGCCGTCGCCAACGATGTTGATGCTGTTGTCGTCGGCGTTCACCGCGATGTCGTAGTGCCCACTGTCTATCTTTTTGGACGCCCCGTCCTCCGTGCCCACATTGAAGCGCACGGTCTGATCCGCAATGTGCTCTGGTGGTTTGCCCACATCCGGCACCAAAGACGCGCGGAGGTGCAGGGTGTACGTGCCGGGTTTGGAGAAAAACCAGCTCATGTGGGTATGCGCATCGACCGGCAGCGTGGCGGTATCGCCCTCGTACCCGCGGGAGGCATCGAAGCCATCGCGGGAGTTAAAGAAGACCTCCGGCTGGCCGAAAGTGCCGGTGATATAGGCCGCGGCATCGCCCGGCCCCTCCACGTCCGTGACGCTCAGGTGCATCTCGGAGTGGGACGATCCGCCGTGCCGGGCACCGATTCCCTGGGCGCGGATGCCCAACCAGACCGAATCAAGCGCCAGATTCTCCACCAGGGGAATGACCGTCGCACCATGGTTTGCAGCAACATCAGCGAGGGATACGACCTCTACCCCGGGGAGCACGCCATTGTCCATGGTGCGCAGCACGGACTGCTGCTCCAACAGCAGTCCGTTGTTGAAGGCCACGTCCGCGTTGGCCAGGTTGCGCACGTCGCGCAGCGTGAGCTCATAGGTGTGCGGATCCGCAGTGTTCGGGATCAGCGAGGTCACGCGCGCCGCATCCCCGGCGACGTGGCGCGCCAAATCGGCGACAATCGGGGTGGAGGCCACGATATCCGTGATCCCATCGTCACGGCTCGGCAGGCTTGCACCGTCTGCGACCGTGCATCCGGCCAGGCCGGCGACAAGCAGCACTGCGCTGACGTTGGCGCACAGTGGCTTTGTAGCCCCCTTAAGAGATGAAACTGCGTGCCCCATTCTTAGAACTTGGGGCCTTTGGAACGAGAGGGCGTCATCGACCGAAGAGCAGCCACAGACTCCGCAGACATAGCATTCGTGCGCAACATGTACATCACACCGGCGCCGAGGGCGATCAGGCCCGCGCCAGCAATGGCCAGAGCCAGCATCGCGGACGTGGAACCAGTATCGGCCAGGGAGCCGTCGGCGTTGGCAGCGCTGCCAGCATCGCCACCAGCCGCGCCCCCACCTGCAGCGCCACCCGCGGCACCGGCAGCACCGGACGCGCAGTCACCGTCGGTGGTGATGTCCGCACCGAAGTCGAAGTGCCCGCTGTTAGCGTTGCCGCTGCCCCCGACGGTGAAGGTCAGGGTGGCAGGAGCACTGATCTTCTTGCCCTGCTTCGTGGTGGCGGTCTGGGTGATGCCTACCTTGTACGTGCCGGGCTTGGAGAAGACCCAGTTCGGGTGAACGTGCGAGTTGCGCGGGACGACGTGAGCGCCAGACGCGTTTCCACCGCTGGCCTTGAACCATTCCTTGCCCACGACCTGGCCGAGGTTGCCCTGTTCGAAAACGTACATGCTGCCCGGGCCGCTGAAGGAGGTCAGCGCGAAGGTGACATCACCCTGCGTGTTGGCCAGCAAATCCGGGTGCATGGTGTTCACACCCACCCACGGCACACCGTTGGTCTGGGTTGCGCCGATCATCCATGCGGTGCCAGCGCCGACCGGCCCGAGGGCCTGCGGCAGATTCGTTTTTGCCGCAGAGCCCAGGCCGAAGTTCAGCGCACCGGGCTTGGTCCACTTCGCTGGCTGCTGGCGATCATCCTTGATCAACGGACGCAGGGCGGGCTCGCCCTTCGTGCAGGTGGCGTTGCCCTGCCCGGATGCACCCTGGCTGGCGCCGCTCTTACCAGAGCCACCAGAGGTGGAGCTGGCCGTAGAGCTGGCCTTGGTCGACGCAAAAGACGATGCCTTGCCCGACTTGCCAGCCTTGCCGCTGGTGCCCGTAGCGGTGCCACTAGCACCACCGGTCGTGCCGGTCGTACCGGTCGTACCAGTGGACGCGCCACCGGAAGTGTCTCCAGTCGCACCGTCAGAGGCTCCAGAACCGCCGCCTCCGGCTGCGTCCTCGTCGCCACACTGGGTTGCGCCCTTAGCAGGCGCATCCGCCTGGGAATCCTTATCGGACTTGTCGACGACCCAGGTGTAGGTCTTCACTTCCGACTTCGCATCTCCTGCGGTGGCCTGCACCTGCATGGAGTAGCGACCGGGGCGCTCGAAGCCCCAGTTGGCGTGGACGTGGGCCGGGTAAGACTGGGGGATGCTGTTGCCGGACTTTACCTCTACCCCGTCGGAGAGCAGCGGGGTCGCCCCGCCATTGAAGGACTGGCTCCACATGAAAACGCGACCGGGGCCGCACACGCGGTTGAAGTTGATCTTGACGTCGCTGTAGTGCGGTGCGACGCCCTGCGTGTCCCAGCCCGGCCAGATGAGGCTCGGGTTCTGGGTCTGCGGCAGGAAGTAGGTCGGCACTCCGACCTCTGAAACGCCCTCAGTGCGGGGCTCGTATGCCTCTGCGCCGACTTTGAGGGTGACGTTGTTCGGATCCCGCGCAACGTGGGAGCCCGTGGTGTCCTCGGTCAGATCCAACTTGAGGTTGCCGGAACCGGAGGAGGTGACGTGGAAGGCGTCAATATGCCCCTTATCTAGCGTGACAGAATCAGCCTTCGCTTGGGGCAGGCTCTGCAAGCCCAGGTCCCCAATACCGAAGAACGCGGTGAAGGCGGTCAGGAAAGCGGCTGCGAGGACTGCGACGGGGCGGCGGGCATTGCCATGGCCGCGTTGATCACAAGCTGTGAGGGGTGAAGCGGGCACCAGAATAAGTCCTTAAAGATCCAATGGGGCTAGTTTTCATTAAGAACTATAGTGAACCGGCAATCGTTTTCAAACAGTAGGTGGACTACTGCCCCACCCGCCACTCCACCCCGTCGTTCGACCCTGTCAGAGGGGGATGGACCCCCATGGTTAAACCGACATATCCAAGGGAAGGTCGGAGATATCCCGAAGGCGGTCGCCAGCAATTAGCGTATGCAACAGCTCGCACGTGTCGTCACTCCCAACCGCCTCCACTGCTTTCATAAGCTCCGGGAGCGCGAAGTGGTAAGTCATATCAATATCACCAGTACCTAAAGCCAAACTGGCGATTCTTGTCACCAAAGGCTCCCCCGTCACCGCAACAATATGTGGCGCACGCGCCTTACGATGTTCAATCAGGTTCAAAGCTTCCGCCCGGGTGTTCTGCGCTCGGTCGCTCCGCATCGTCCATTTGCAAGACACAACAGCATGAACAATCTTGGAAGGATTCTCGCGGTTACTCGCCCGTACAGGAGAGCCAAGACCAGAATTGCCATCTACCAGAAGCTCCCCCTCATTAATCTCATCGTCTGTCACCGGCTCACGCAGGACCAGAATGTCAGGAGAGATCGAATAGCTATTACCGAGGGCAGCACCCAATTCCGGATACCTGCGCACCAATTCGGCCAGGTCCGCCAGGTGAGAGTACGGCTCACAGAGAAACAGATGATCACGCCGCCGAGAGCTTCCAACATTCTGAACCTCCCATCGACCCGGACGCACCGACTGCATATGCGTGAAAGTACTCTCGATAAAACGAGCCACCGCATGCTCGAAGCCTGCACCCATAGACTGCCCCGCCCTCTTCCGGGCAACGCTCGCACCCAGCTGATCAGCTAGATGAATCGCAGTCTCTCGCGACGCATTACTACTACTGTCCGCGTTTGAAGCAACCCTCCCTTTTGCTGAATCAGCAATGGTTAAAATGCCCTCATCGATCAACTCTCGATGCAGCTCTTTGCGAGCCTGGGTTATTAGCGATTCAGAGTTACTCACAACCCTGCCCCTTCCAAGAGACTCATTTCTGGAACCACCGGTTCCGCTGGAACCATTCCACTTAACAACTCCTGCCGCAAAGCCGCCGCAATGCGATCACCAATCGCTTGCGCTACTGGCGGCGGAAAAGCATTGCCCACTTGCTTCCACGCTGCTGTCTTGCCACCTTCCCACTTCCAATCAGAGGGGAATCCTTGAATCACAGCCCCCATCCGAACAGTAAGCCGTGGCATTTCTGCACCATTCCCGACAGGGAAATCCGGCCCCGGCGCCTCGTGAGCAATGCTTGTACCCCTGACACCAAGTCGTTTCCAGCCTTCACGAGCGCGCGATGGACCGACATCTGGACCGCCATGCTTCTTTGAGCCACCAACGAGCGTTGGCCCAATATCGTTTGCCCGCTTTGCCCATGCATCCGCACCCGGCCACCCATTCTCAGCCATAAGCGAATGGAGCGCCTCACCCACGGTTACTCGCACACCCAGAGGCTCAGGCCAGGCAAAGTAGTCCGCAAAGGGCTCCCTCAAAGCAACCAGCACGAAGCGAGGGCGTAGCTGCGGGACTCCAAAATCTGCTGCTGTAACAACCTCCCAGAAGGTACGGTAACCCAGCTCTTCCAACTCAGTGACTAGTTCATTTCTATAGCGAGCAAATCTAGGTTGCGCCAACCCCCGAACATTCTCCAACATGAGCGCCTTCGGACGCGACTGCGCAGTCAACTCTAGCGCCCTCGGAAACAGATCCCTCTCATCATCCTGCCCAAGCTGCTTACCGGCAATCGAGAAAGGCGGGCATGGAACACCCCCCGCCAACAGATCAAGATCATCTGCGTACGGCTCAATGTCGAAATCTTGCACGTCTCCATGAACAATGTTCCATCCTGGACGATTTGCCCGCAGTGTGGATACGGCATGCCCATCGAGTTCGACCACCGCACGATGCATAAATCCGGCAGCCTCTAAACCAAGCGCTTGGCCTCCAGCGCCAGCGCAAATCTCAACCGAAGTAAGCGGTATCTGCATGGATTGAACATACCATGACGCAGCGACACTGCCCGAAACCTCAAAACCAATCATCGACTAACTTGACCTGCACAAATGACCATCAATCGAAACAAAAGGGCGTCTGTAATAGAACACCTAGTCGATATACTCTTTCGATGCAGATACTTCCCGCCATGCCAGGACATCCAAAAATAAAAACACCCTCACTACCCAGAAGTAGCGAGGGTGCAAAGCCCAGAAGGACTCGAGGCTAAGAAACTTAAGCCTCTTCAGTGAAGTCCTTCACGATGGTGTTGTCCACCGGAACACCCGGGCCGTTGGTGGAGGCCATGGTGACCTTCTTGAAGTAACGGCCCTTAGCGGAGGAAGGCTTCAGACGCAGCAGCTCGTCGATCAGAGCGCCGTAGTTCTCAGCCAGCTGCTTCTCAGTGAAGGAAGCCTTGCCCAGGATGGCGTGCAGGTTAGCAGCCTTGTCAACGCGGAAGGAGATCTTACCGCCCTTGATCTCGGAGACAGCCCTGGCAACGTCAGTGGTGACGGTACCGGTCTTCGGGTTCGGCATCAGGCCACGGGGACCCAGCACGCGAGCCACGCGACCAACCTTGGCCATCTGGTCCGGGGTAGCGATAGCAGCGTCGAAGTCGGTCCAGCCGCCCTGGATCTTCTCGATCAGCTCTGCGGTGCCAACGACGTCCGCGCCAGCTTCCTCAGCAGCGGTAGCGTTCGGGCCCTCAGCGAAGACGACAACGCGAACCTGCTTACCCGTGCCGTTCGGCAGGGAAACGGTGCCGCGAACCAGCTGATCAGCCTTGCGCGGGTCAACGCCCAGGCGGATAGCAACATCAACGGTAGCGTCGAAGTTCTTGGAGGAGGTCTCCTTGACAACCTTGGCGGCTGCCATCGGGGTGTACAGGCGGCCAGCGTCGATCTTCTCCGCTGCCGCGCGGTATGCCTTAGAGGTCTTGCTCATGGTTATTCCAATCTAAAGAGTTGTTGGAGTTGTGGTGCAGGCGAAGCAAGTAGCCTTACCACGGTCAGTGATAATTACTTCTGCGGAGCGTCCTTGACAGTGATGCCCATGGAACGTGCAGTACCAGCGATGATGGCTGCACCGGCCTCAATGTCGTTGGCGTTCAGGTCTTCCTTCTTGGTGGTTGCAATCTCCTTGCACTGATCCCAAGTAACGGAGCCGACCTTGTCGGTGTGCGGAACGCCGGAGCCCTTCTGAATACCCGCAGCCTTCAGCAGCAGCTTGGCTGCCGGCGGGGTCTTCAGCTTGAAGTCGAAGGAACGGTCTTCGTAGACGGTGATTTCCACCGGCACGATGTTGCCGCGCTGGGACTCGGTAGCAGCGTTGTAGGCCTTGGTGAACTCAACGATGTTCACACCGTGAGCACCCAGAGCCGGGCCAACCGGCGGTGCCGGGGTAGCCTGACCTGCCTGGATCTGCAGCTTAATGAGGCCAGTGACCTTCTTCTTTGCCATCTTTAAACCTTCTTTCTGTTATCAACGCGATCCGCAGCACCCTATACCCTTGTTGAAACCGCAAGGTTCCGCATGGGGAAAGTTACGCCCGTTCCCGCGCCAATTGATGGCCAGCACGGGGTTTATCGCGTCGACCGGATGCCGGAGTTTCACCGGCCACCGGAGGATGTAAAACTTGCCTGTCGATCTGCGAGCTAAACCCGCAGACAACCTGCATAACTCTAGTTCAGCTTCTCTACCTGATCAAATTCCAGCTCAACCGGGGTCTCACGGCCGAAGATGGAGACCATGGCCTTCAGTCGGTTGTTCTCGGTATCGATCTCGCTGATGGTTGCAGAGACGGAAGCGAAAGGACCGGACAGGATGGTGACGGACTCGCCTTCCTCGTAGTCCACCACAACCTGCTCGCTGGCCGGCTTCGGCGGGGGGGCCACACCGGTAGAGGAAACGTCCACGCCGGTTGCCGGAACCTCTTCGCCATCCTCGGTCTCCTGCGGCTTCGCGGTCTCCGGCGGCAGCAGGAACTTCGCAACCTCGCGGATCTTCACCGGGGTCGGCTTGCCTTCGTTGCCAACGAAGCTGGTCACACCAGGGGTATCGCGAACGACGGACCACGAAGCGTCCTCCAGAGACATACGCACCAGCACGTAGCCCGGCAGCAGCTTGCGCTTGACGATCTTGCGCTTGCCGTCGCGCAGCTCCACAACCTCTTCGATCGGCACAACGACCTCGTGGATCTGCTCGTCCACTCCCAGGGTCTGCGCGCGCATCTCCAGGTTGGTCTTCACCTTGTTCTCGTAGCCGGAGTAGCACTGGATGATGTACCAGTCGCCCGGCAGCTTCTTCAGCTGGCGCATGAACTGGCGCAGGCGCGTCTTGTACGCCTCCATCGCCGCATCCTCGGCAGACTTCTCTGCCTCGTTGCCCTCGCCGCCCTCGGAGGCCTCGGCACCCTCAGCCGTCGCTGTTTCTTCAGCCCCTTCTGTAGCGGGGGCTGCGGCGTCGTTACTAGTGACGCCCTCAGCCTCAGCGCCCGCAACGTCCTGGTGCGCCTCAGCAACAGCCTGCTGTACGTCTTCTTGCGCGGCCGCAGCAAGACTCTCTGCGCTGACGGCCTCGTTGTTCTGGTTTTCTTCGGTCATGGAAGCACCCTCCATCCATTAAAAATCCGCCTATCGCCGGGCGGCGAAGGCGGTGTAAGAATTGATGTTCGCTAGTGTAACACGTTAGCGCATGATCTGCTGCAAGCCCCAGCTAGCGGCCCAGTCAGTACCTGCAACGAGGGCGCATACGAAGATGAGGAACAGCAGCACGATGATGGTGTAGTTCACCATCTCGCGGCCAGTGGGCCAGATAACCTTGCCCATCTCGGAGATCACGCCGCGGATGTAATCCGCAATGGCGCTAAAGGGGTTCTTCCTGGTCTTAACAACCTCCGGCGCCTTGGAGCTGGAGTTTGCAACCGCGCGGGACGTCGTGGCCTCGCCGGCTACCTGGCGCTTACCGGACGGACGAAGGCTGCCGCCCTTGCCGGAATCGCCGGCTGCGGTCTTTTTGCTCTCGTCGCTCACGTCTGAGTTCTCCTTAAAGGTACCTACAAGGAAGATCGTGCAGGGGCGACAGGACTTGAACCTGCAACCTGCGGTTTTGGAGACCGCTGCTCTGCCAATTGAGCCACGCCCCTATCGAAGTTCTGATTCACGAGTGTACGCGACCAGATCAACATAGGTGAAGCAACATGCTGCGAGCGCCGAAGTTGACCCCGTTATCCGGGTTCGTTCCTTCCTGCGCCATGCAGTCAGTGCAACGTTCCAAAACAATAGCAGGGTTACGAGTGCGCAACCAAATGGGGTGCGGGCGCTGGGGCTAAGGGGACTGGAGCTAAAGGGGGCGGGGCTAGGGGGAGCAAACACAAAACCACCCGGTGACTTTGATCACCGGGTGGTTTTGTTTCTAGTTTGTAGCGGTGGAGGGACTCGATCCCTCGACCTCACGATTATGAGTCGTGCGCTCTAACCAGCTGAGCTACACCGCCATCGACGCCACTTTCCTACGGACCGTCAACGGTCTGTGTCTAACGTCGCGTGACGGTGCGCATAAAATGACAGAGCCCCCTGACGGAATCGAACCGTCGACCTTTTCCTTACCATGGAAACGCTCTGCCGACTGAGCTAAGGGGGCAATACTTCTTTTTGCTCTGCGGATTGTTTTAACCGCATCGCTTGAAGCCTGAGTTAGCTTAACCACCCAGCTACGTTTTACACAAATCGGCTGGCCAGGCGGCCATTCCAGCCTCATTTTAGATGCAAGTTCGGCACTCTTCGCCACAAATGTCGTTAGAACGACATCTATCCCCTCCCCGGAGCCAGAACCCGCACCCGGACATAGCAAAACCCGGTGGCCACCCCCACACAGGGAAGTAACCACCGGGTTGTTGTTTGCCATTTGGCTTTGTGCCAGATGATGGATTCGAACCAACGAAGGCAGAGCCGGCGGATTTACAGTCCGCTCCCTTTGGCCGCTCGGGCAATCTGGCATGCACCATTCGGTGCGCTGGTAACTCTACTACGAGTCGCCCCAACTTATGCAAATCGCCAGCGCAAAAGCCCCTCCGGGAGCCCCACTGGGAGCAATTACATCAGCTACCCTAACCGCTCCAAGGCGAAGTCCATCAGGCGCCGCAGCGCATCGGTCACCCGATTGTCTGGCAGCTTGGCCAGCTCGTCTTCGCCGTACTGGCGGTACCGCTGGACGACCTCGAAGGACTTGTCGCGGCCTTCGGAGCCACGGATAAGCTCCAGCGCCTCGTCCACCAGTTCATCATCCGTCACCGGTCCGGTGAGGATCTCGCGCAGTCGCGCCCCTGTGGCGTCATCCTGCTGCATTGCGTAAAGAACCGGCAGAGTAAACACGCCCTCGCGCAAGTCCGTGCCAGGCTGCTTGCCGGAAACCTCCGGATCGGCCCAGATGTCGATGATGTCGTCGACAATCTGGAAGATCTGGCCAACATTCCGGCCGAACTGGAACAGCGCGTCGCGGTGCTCGTCGGAAGCGCCACTGTGCAAGGCACCCAGCCAACCGGCGGAAGCGATCAGCACGCCCGTCTTCTCCTGAATGACGGTCAGGTAGTGCTCGATCTCGTCCTCCCCCTCGCGAGCGCCGACGGTTTCGCGCATCTGCCCGGTCACTAGCTCCCGGAAGGTCTCCGCGAAGTGCTGCACCGTTTCGGTGCCCAGCTTTGCCATGATGTCGCTGGCAATCGCAAACAGGTAATCGCCCGCCAGGATGGCCACGGAGTTGTTCCAGCGCTTGTTGGCGGATTCCGCCCCGCGGCGCTGGTCGGACTCGTCCATAACGTCATCGTGGTAGAGCGTAGCCAGGTGGGTTAGCTCCACCACCGCGGCAGCCTCGTTGACTTGCCGCGCCGTCGGGTTTTCACCGTAGTGGGCCGCCAGCAGTGCAAACATCACACGGAAGCGCTTACCACCTGCGTCGAAAAGATGGCTGATCTTGTCGGTGAGGAAGGATTCGCCAACCGACAACCGGTCCTTCAGCAGCTGCTCAACCTGCTGCATCGACTGGCCCAAGGCCTCGTTGAGTTGCGCGTCCCCGACGTCAGGGAGCGCCGGTTTACGGGGTGTGGCACTTGGCATGTCCGTGGTCAGCCTCGTCTTTTCCTCTTGAACTTCACATGCGGTCTTTCACATGTGGTCTTTACGTGTCTACGGACACTTTAGTCCATTACCCAGACGGTGTTTAACCCGCGTGTTCCCGTGTCGACGCCTGCGTCTGCCGAAGTGTCTCCCCTGGCATCTGCCCAGGCGCCTACCCAGTACCGACGCCACCGCGCCCGCACCCGCGTGGAACAATGGGTGTCGATGAACTCCCCCGCCGCTGAAACCTCCAATCTTGTGACCTGTGATGTCGTTGTCGTGGGCGCTGGCCCGGCCGGCTCCGCTGCTGCTTTCCACGCTGCTCGCGCCGGTTTGGATGTGGTGATGGTGGACATGGCCGACGTTCCGGGCACAGGATCGGACACAGCACCGGGTCCAACACCGGGCACTGGCAGTACTGGCAGCACTGACAACAGCGCCTCGGGTTCCCTCCCCCACGGGCGCGACAAGACCTGCGGCGATGGCCTCACCCCGCGCGCTGTCGCCGCTTTGGAATCGATGGGCGCGCTCCACTTACTGAACGGCGCCCCGCACATTCAGGGCCTCAAGCTGCACGGTTTCGGCGGTTCCGTCACCGCGCCCTGGCCTTCGGGCGGCTTCCCGCAGCGCGGTTCGGCCATCCCCCGCTCGCGCCTCGACGCTGCTCTGGCCCGCCTTGCCATCGCTGCGGGTGCGCGTTTTATCCAGGCCAAGGTTATGGACGCCACCTCGGATCCAGTAACCCAGCAACTCAGCGAGGTCGCTGGCACTCGCACGGGCGAAGGCACCCAGGGCGCTGGCGCTGTCTCTTCAGTGAAGATCCGCGGACGTTTCTTTGTGCTGGCAGAAGGAGTGCGCAGCGGCATCGCCCGCAAGTTGGGAGTGCAGTGGGATAAGGGGCTGGTCCATGGCATCGCGGCCCGCAGCTACATCGACACTCCCTTCGGAGACGAGCCGTGGATCCATTCGCACCTGGAGCTCAACGACTCTTCGGGCACGGCCCAACCGGGCTACGGCTGGGTTTTCCCCCTGGGCAACCCGGCTGAAGGGACAGGTAGCAACCTCGCCACAGTTGAAGGCATTGGCAAGGCGAACCTCGGCTGTGGCGTGTTGGCAACCACCAAGCGCCCGGCAAAGGTGAACACCAAGAAGCTACTGCGCGACTATGCCCGCCAAGTCAGCGACGAGTGGGGCATCGTCGGAGAACCGACGTCCATCACCTCCGCACTGCTGCCCATGGGCGGGGCTGTCAGCCGCGTGGCCGGACCCAACTGGGCCGCCATTGGAGACACGGCAGCGCTCGTCAATCCGCTGAATGGCGAAGGCATCGACTACGCCTTGGAATCCGCCGAGCTGCTGGTTCGGTTATTGGTTGACGAGTGGGGCGGACCGGAGCGGTGGGCGTCCAGAATAAAGAGCAACAATGGCGCCGGCATAGCGCCAGAATGGACGGCCGAACTGCAGAAACAGTACGGGCTCGCGTTCGGGCTGGCGCGGCGGCTGGCGGTGGTGCTGACGATGCCGGGGCTGATGAGTGCGCTCGGACCGATCGGCATGCGCGGGCCGCTGGCGAATCGTGCGATGGGGGTGGCCACGCGCCTGATGGGCAACCTAGTGAGCGCCGAGGACCGCGACGTGGCGGCCAGGCTGTGGCGGGGCGCGGGGCGAGTAGTGAACCTCGCGCCGATCGATAAACCCTTTGCAGCGCGGGGCTAGATTGCGCCGCAGAACAACGGCGCAGGGCTAGTCAGGCTTAGCGGCGAATAGCGCTGTGGAGGGCGACGATACCGCCCGTGAGGTTCTGCCAACCGACCTCTCGCCAACCGCAATCGCGGATCTCCGCTGCGAGTTCCTCCTGGTCAGGCCATGCGCGGATCGATTCGGCGAGGTATTCGTAAGCCTCCGCGTTGGAGCTGACAAGCTTCGCAACCTTTGGCAGGGCGCGCATCAGGTATTCCTTGTAGACCGTCTTGAAGATCGGAATGACTGGGGTGGAAAACTCCGCGACGGCGAGCTTGCCGCCCGGTTTCGTGACGCGCGCCATCTCACGCAGGCCGGCGCGGAAGTCCACAATGTTGCGCAGCCCGTAGTTGATGGTCACCGCGTCGAAGGTCTCGTCCGCGAAAGGCAGGTTCGTGCCGTCCGCGCACACCATCGGGACGTCTCGGTGGGAACCCGCGGCGAGCATCCCGAAGGAGAAGTCGCAGGCGATACAGGTGGCGCCGGTGCGGGCGAATTCCTCGGTGGAAACGCCAGTGCCAGCGGCTAGGTCCAGCACCAGGTCACCGGGCTTAAGGTCCAGGCGCTTGCGGGTGCGGATGCGCCAATAACGATCCTGGCCGAAGCTCAGCACCGTGTTGGTGAGGTCGTAGTTCTTGCCGACCGCGTCGAACATCGACGCGACTTCCTGCGGTTTCTTTTCCAGACTTGCCCGAGACACGACTCACATCTTAGCGCGGGCGTTTCGCCTACTTCGCGACGGGCTCAGCGCTGACCTGCGTGGCTTGCTCGGCATTGGTGCGCGCGACGAGCTCAGCCGCTACCTCGACCTCGGTCTCGTCGGCGGTCGGGCGGGGAACCTCCCGCACGCCCGTGAAGTCACGCTGCGAGTTCGTCCGCGGCGCAGCCTTGCCGCCCTGTGCAGCCTTGCCGCCCTGTGCAGCCTTGCCACCCTGCGCGATGGCCTGGCGGTAGTAGCCAAGCAGCTGGTCGCACAGGCTGCCCCAGCTCTTGTTCTGCACGCCCTCGAAGGCATTGTCGCGGTAGGAATCCAGGCCACCGGCCAGGATGGAATCCACAGCCTCGACCAGCTCTGCCTCGAAGTTCTCCACATTCAGCAGGAAGCCATTGTGGCCTGGCTTGATCAGGTCGATGGGGCCACCGGCGGCCGGGCCGATCGTCGCCACGCGGGAAGCCTGGGCCTCCTGGATCGCCTGGCAGAAAGTCTCGAACTGACCGGTGTGCACGAAGATGTCCAGGCTGGCGAACGCGTGGGCCAGGTCTTCGCCATACAGCCCACCCGTAAATACTGCGGTGGGCATCAGGGCCTTCAGCTCATCCATCTCCGGGCCATCGCCGACGATGACCAGCTGCACGTCGTCCCGCCCGTTCAGGGCTGCCATGCGCTCCACGGATTTCTCCGCAGCCAGTCGGCCTACAAAGCCGACGATCTTCCGGTTCGCTTCCAGCGCGTCCGCGCTCGCCGTGCCGCCGCGCTTACGCTCGCCTTCCAGCAGCCATTCGCGCCGCAGTTCCGCAGAGCGCTTGGCCGGGTTGAAGCGCTCCGTATCCACACCACGCCCCCAGTGCGCCACGCCGCGCACGCGGTTTTCTTCCAGCTCGCGCATCGTCACGGAGCTCGGGGCCAACGTCATGGCACACATGTTGTGCATGACTCGCACCCAGCGCCATGCCATCTTGGACAGGAACTTCATCTTGTAGTTGTTGGCGAATCCGGCAACGTCGGTCTGGAAGATCGCCACGCACGGCAGCTTCAGCGCCTTGGCCACTACTGCGCCTGCACCGCCCAGGACGAAGGGGCTGGCTAGGTGCACGACGTCCGGCTGGAACTTCTTCAGCTCCGTGTAAAGGTTCGTCATGGGCACGCCGATCGGCAGGGAGTTGATGCCCGGCACATCCACTACGGGCACGCGGGCGATGCGGAAGCCCTCGTAGGTTGCAATTTCTTCCTGCCCCTTCTTCGCCCCCGGTGCGATAACCAGGGCTTCGTGCCCGTTGGCACGCAGATGCTCTAGCACTCGGAGTACGGAATTAACCACTCCGTTGACGTTGGGCAGAAAGCTCTCGGCGACAATTGCAACTCGCATACCCTTCAGCATCCCTTTTGTAGGTCACACCAGCGTTTCTTCTGGGTAAAAACATTAACAAGTCTAGGGAAACAAAAGGTTACTTTCGGCCCCAAAATACATGCTTCTTCTGCCAGCGCCGGATCAGTAGCGACAGGACGGCGCAGACAAGCAGCCCGGCGGACATGGAGGACAGCGCTGGCAGGAATGCCAACGTCCACCCCCTCCCCTGAACCTTCACGTTCTCGGGGTCGCTGACCTGGTATTCGACCTTTACGTTTTGCCCTTCTTCCAGCCCGGACGGGTACTTCAACCCTTCCTCGGGCTGCTGATAGTTGCCGTCGGCATCGCGGAAACGCACAGTGGTTCGCAGGGTCTGCACGGACACTACTTCCGCCGTCGCCTCCCCCTTGTCACGCGAAATCGCATAGTCGTCGATCGCCGAGGTCACGATCATGCCGCCGCACACCAAGATCACCAACCCCGCCAGCGCAATCACGGCCTGTTTCGCGCGCCGCAGCCTACGAGCCGCACGGAATTGTTTCGGCGTGAGCTCGGCGTTCCTCACGCGATTCATCGCTTACCCGCAATTCTTTTTTCTATTTCTTGACGCCCACGCCTGTCCACCTTCACTTCCAGCACCGTGATCCCGTTTCCGCCGAGCTCAGCGTGCTCTTCGATGGCGTCAGCGAGCTCTTCCACGCTGCAAGCAAGCTTGTGTTCCACTCCGAATCCGGCGCACAGTTCCGCGAAGTCCAAGTCCAGCGGGGCGCCGAATACGCGCTCGAAGGCGGCGGTGCCGTCGGCAAAGGTGCGTAGATCATCCGCACCAGGTTCGAGGGTTTCGAAGATCCCGCCGCCACTGTCGTTGGTCAGCACGATCAGCAGGTTATCGGGCCGCGGCTCCAGTGGCCCGATGTTCAGGCCACCCAGGTCGTGGGCGAAGGTCAGATCCCCCATCACTGCAATGGTGCGCGGTGCACGGATTGCGGTCGGGTCGGAGTGAGCGTGCGCCATCGCCGCCCCCACCGCCGTGGAAATGGTTCCGTCGATCCCCGCCGCCCCGCGGTTGGCGATCGCCCGTACCCCGTCAAAGGGCAGCCCGGCGCGGGATGCATCCCGCACCGCCGTAGACGCCCCCAAAACCAAGAGGTCCCCGTCGCGGAGAGCGTCCGCAACAACGGCCACAGCGTGTACCGCGGTGAACGGTTCGTGCTTCGCCAACCCCTCGCGGACCTGGTTTACGCCCATGTCGCTGATGGCGCGGGAGACCTGCAACCAGCTTTCCGGCTGCTCGCCGCGGGGCCGGACGGTGCTGCCGACCTCATCGACGTTGCCGAATACGTCTGTCACGTTGCGGGTATCGCTGAGGGCGATGACGTGGATGTCTTTGTTGGCCAGGAGCTTTGTGACGCCACGGTGGAGGGTTGGCCGGCCGATCACCACGATCTGTTCCGGGGTGGTGACCGCCGAGTGTTCTCCATCGCTGACGACCTGGGTGCTGAACATGTCGACGGCCGCGCTATGCACGGGGAAGTCGGGTGCGGGCGCGACGGGTTCCGCGATGGTTGGCACATCGGCTAGCTCGTCCATGATCGAACGAGCCCAGGCAGTATCGGCCACCGATCCGGCGATGACCAGCGTGCGAAGGGAAAGATCCACCTCTACCTGGCCAAAAGGCAAGGCGCGGGGCGTGTGTGCGGGGGTTTTGACTGTTGTTGCTGCAGCCCCTGCGATTTCCCCCGCCCACAGCGATAGCTCGTCCAGTGTCGGCGGCACGAGCGGTTCCCGCAGTGGCACGTCTAGGTGAGCTCCACCGCCGTCGATGGGATCTGTTGCTGCAGCGATTAGCTTGCGCACCAGGTCGCGGAGCTCCGTTGCGGCGTCAGCAGTGGCGCCTTCCAGTGCCAGTTCGCCCGTGTTCAGTGTGCACACGGAATGGGTGCCGAAGATCTCCGCTTGGTCGATGGTCTGGTTGGCCCCTGACCCCAACATGGAGAGCGGCCGGTTCGCCGAGAGTACAACCAACGGCACGCCAGAGAGCGTGGCCTCCACCATCGCCGGTAGGCAGTTCGCCACCGCCGTCCCGGACGTCATAACAACTGGCACCGGCTGGCGCGATACCTTCGCCAGCCCCAGCGCCAGGAAGGCCGCCGAACGCTCGTCGGTGCGGACATGCAGGCGCACCCGCCCGACCCTTTCGGCTTCCACGAACGCCAGGTTCAGCGGCGAGTTCCGCGAGCCGGGGCACAACACCGCCTCGCGCACACCACTGCGAATCAGCTGGTCAACCAGCACCAAACCCGCGCGCACTGCGACGGGGCTGGGTAGCGCAGCAGAGTGTGCTGCAGAGCGTGTGCCAGAGCCTTGAGTCGGATCCTGGGAAGAACTATCAGCGTTAGTCACAGTTCCACAATCTACCTTCCGCCCTCCAAGTAGCTATAAGCCGCACGCAAGCGATTCAGCCACCAATCGCGCCTCTCGCCGGTGAGGCGGAACTCCGCCAGCCGATCGGCGTCGGGAGCTAAAGCGCCGGTGTGCATGCGGCCATCGACGATCCGCCGCTCTGCGAGGTCGTGTTCAAAGAGCGTGCCGGTGGCCAACCCGGCGGCGTTGGGTTCGGCGACCATGCCGTCGTCATCGATGTGCACCAAGCTGGCCGCTGCCTGCAGACCCGCGCCGAGGCCCACTGCTGTATCCAGGGCCGAGCTCACCGTGATGGATACGCCGCGTTGCGCGACCTCGCTGGCGACCCGGCGGAGCTGATCCACGCCCCCGAGAGGCGGCACCTTAAGCACGGCCACGTCACACGCTCCTGCGTCGGTAACCTCCTTGACCGCTGTGATCGGATCCGCGCTCTTACGAATGGCCTCGTCGGCCGCAACCCGCACAAACAATCCCCGCCGCATGAGGCTCTGGCGCACCTCCGCCAGCTCGGCGACGGTGCGACAGGGCTGCTCCACATAATCCAGCGGGCCATCGGCGGCGAGGGTTTCCACGACCTCCAGGGCTTGCTGGACGGTCCAGCCACCGTTGGCATCCATGCGGATCCGCGGCGCGACTACTCCCTGTTCGGCGTACCACTCGCGGACAGCGCGGACGCGCTGAATGTCTTGACGCATACTGGCTGCAGGATCCTTGGCCAGTGCGGTTTTCTCCGCCACCTTGATCTTCACCGTGGTGCATCCGGGGTAGCGAGCCATGAGGTCATCGATCACTCCCGGATCGGCTGCGGCATCGACCGCTGGAATGGTCGCGTTCACGGGCACCCAGCGTTCGGAAAGATCTGTGCCGCCACCGATATCGCCACCACCATAGCCAAAGTGGATTGCCGAGCGCAGCCACAGGGAGGACTCGGCCGGCTCGTACTCCGGGAAGGGGGCGAACTCTGCCCACTGGGACGGGGCGTCAATAAGAAGAGCCTCGCGGGTAGTCACACCACGGAAGGGCACCCGCATCGGTAAGGCAACTACCTCCGCGCGCTCCTCAAGATCGGCGAGCGGCGGCAGTACGAAAGTAGAAGGGCTATACATGCTTCCTACCTTGCCAAAAGAGGTCGGCCGATAGAATAGCGGGCATGACGAACTCCAGCAGCAACCCCTTTAACCCCGAGCTGTGGCGCCCGGTCGATGTGCCGGGCGTGAACAACTTCACGGACATCACCTATCACCGCCACGTCGGCGAAGGCCGCGCCAACGGTATTGTGCGCATCGCCTTTGACCGCCCTGAGGTGCGCAATGCCTTCCGACCGCACACCGTCGACGAGCTGTACCGGGCGCTGGATCACGCGCGCCGCACCCCGGATATCGGCACGATCCTGCTGACCGGTAACGGGCCGTCCCCGAAAGACGGCGGCTGGGCGTTTTGCTCCGGCGGCGATCAGCGCATCCGTGGCCGTTCCGGTTACCAGTACGCCACCGAGCACAACGACGACGTAGCCGCCGCTGGCGCAGAAGGGGTGGACGAAGCTCGCGCGAAGGTCGAGGGCGGCCGCCTGCACATCCTGGAGGTGCAGCGCTTAATCCGCACGATGCCGAAGGTTGTGATCTGCCTGGTTAACGGCTGGGCCGCCGGTGGCGGGCACAGCCTGCACGTGGTGTGCGACCTGACTCTCGCCTCCCGCGAGCATGCGAGGTTCAAGCAGACGGACGCCGACGTGGGCTCCTTCGATGCAGGCTATGGCTCCGCGTACCTGGCCAAGCAGGTGGGCCAGAAGTTCGCCCGCGAGATCTTCTTCCTCGGCGAGGCCATCGACGCCGAAACCATGCACCAGATGGGCGCCGTTAACCGGGTAGTGGACCACGCGGACCTGGAGGACACCGCCATTGAGTGGGCGCGAAAGATCAACACCAAGTCCCCAACAGCGCAACGCATGCTGAAGTTCGCCTTCAACCTCACCGACGATGGGCTGATGGGCCAGCAGGTCTTCGCGGGTGAGGCCACGCGCCTGGCCTACATGACCGACGAGGCGGTCGAGGGCAAGGAGGCCTTCCTGGAAAAGCGCGAGCCGAACTGGGACGACTTCCCGTATTACTACTAGCGGGGCTATCCGGGAGGCCTACCACCAGACGAACGCTTTTGCCAGGCCAAGGTGCTGGTTAATTGGTAGCGTTATTTTCATGAATATTTTTAAGGACGTCAGCATTCTGATCTCCCGCATCCTAGTCGGTGTGGTGTTGGTCGCACACGGTTGGCAGAAGTACAACTCCTGGACGATCGAGGGCACCGCGAAATCTTTCGAGGGCATGGGCGTACCCTCGGCCAACATCGCCGCGCAGGTCGCGACGTATTTCGAGCTCGCCGGCGGCGTACTTTTGATCCTGGGCCTGCTAGTTCGCATCGTCGGCCCGCTGCTTTTTATCCAGATGGCTTTCGCCTTCGGCTTTGCCCACTGGGGCAAGGGTATTTTCATCGCTGACGGCGGGTGGGAGCTCGTCGGTATTCTGGGCGCGGCGGGTCTCGCTCTGGCAGCGCACGGCGCTGGCACCTACAGTTTGGACTACCTGTTTATGACGCCCTTCCGCGCCCGCAAGGAACGTAAGGAACAGGAAGCGAAGAGCACCGAGACTGCTTATTGCAACCAGTCTTTCGCGCCGAATAACTCCAGCTTTAACTCGGCAGGCGCTCCGGCTGGCAACACCTTCAGTAACTCCACCGGCAACTCTTTCGGCACTTCCGGTGGGCAGCAGACGAATAACAACCCATTTAGCTCCAACGCTGGATCCACCACTAATTACGGTCAGTGGAATAGCCCCACCCCTACCAGCGCTACCGGCACCAGCAGTGCTCCTAGCAACACCGGCACCAGTGGCAACACGAATCCTGCGGACTCCGAGGCGCCAACTACGCAGTGGCCGGGCTCCAAGTAAGCGCTTAGACCCTCAAGGTCGCTTCTTTTACCCCCGCAGACAGGGTTACTAGCCCTCTCTGCGGGGTTTGTGCATTTCTTCCTCAAATCCCCAATAAGGTGGGCACAAAAAATGCTTGACGTTCCCCACTGTTGTTAACTACCCTATGTTCTAGCTTTAAATACTTCACGATTTGAGACCAGGAAGGAGAGCGCGCATCGTGTTCAACCCATTCACTCAGCTCCGGGCGAAGCTCCGGACGCTAGACAACACAGAGGCCCCCGACCCAGCCACCACCGCACACGACCATTCGGCAGACGATGCCCTCCCCCTCCCGGAGGAATACCGCATCTACCTCAAAGCAAACCGTGACCTCCCGACTCCCTTCTTGAACGCCTTGGACACCCGCAGCCCGTCTTACCTAGATATCCTCGCCTACCTGATCGACACGGGGAAGACCCCCGCCACCCGTCAGGACATCCAGGCAAGCTTCCTCGCAGTACACAAGCGCCTCCCCGGTCCGGCGGAATTAGAATCCACGGTGAAGCGAGTGCAGGAATTCGGCCTGCACGCCGACTAAAACCTGCAGCACCGTTCAGGCTGAGCTGTCCGGGGCAGGTTGTACATTGGTCAACATGACCGGAACCGTCGCCCTCCTCCCCTTGCAGCCGACTGTCATCAGCGCGGAATCACCCGAGCTCTTCGCTTCCTCTCTGACTGCACTGAAGCGCCTTCTCGCAGAGGAGGTCGCCCTGCTCCCCCTCCCGACAGACTGGCGCTGCACCTGCCCTGACCTGCCGGAACAGATGCGTGCAGGTAGCTCTAAGGAAGCAGACGCCATGGCGCCCGGAACCCTCATCGCCTGCACCTCCGGTTCTACTGGCACACCGAAAGGTGCGGTGCTTGGACCACGGCAACTCACAGCAAGCGCCCGCGCCACCGAGGCTTTCCTCGACAGAGAATTCTCCGGCGCACCCGGCGCTTGGTTACTCACACTGCCAGCGCATCACATCGCCGGGCTGCAAGTGATGTTGCGTAGCCTGCGAGCAGGCTACGCCCCGCTGGCGGCGCGGAACTTGCTGGAACACACCCCTTTTAGCTCCACCGGATTTGTGGCAGACACGCAGGCTTTGGTGGAGGCATACCCGGGCGTGGACCTCTATACATCCCTTGTACCGGCGCAGTTAGAAAGAATTGCTGCAGACCCCGCCGCCGTGCAGGCACTGACACGCTACACCTGCGTGCTGGTCGGTGGCGCGGCGGCGCGTGGGGGCGTCATAAAGAAAATGGCAGAAGCAGGGGCTCACATCGCACTAACCTACGGCTCCAGCGAAACAGCGGGCGGCATGGTGTACAACGGCCAGTGCCTGCCGGGTACGCAGGTTCGCATCGACAACGCGGACGAGCGCGGAGCCGGGCGCGTGCGGATCACCGGCCCCATGGTGGCAGCGGGATATCGCAACGTCGACGCGGCAGTCGCTGCAGAGGTTTTTCCGGCGCCGGGAGAGTATTTAACCTCCGACATTGGGATGCTGGACGACGGCAAACTGCAGATCCTGGGGCGGGCCGACGGGGCAATCAATACCGGAGGCTACAAGGTGCTTCCCGAGGAAGTGGAAAAGGCAGTTTGCCAGCACGTTCCCGGGGCGCAGTTGGCCTTCGCGGCGGGCGTGAAAGATCCGGAACACCCAGAGTTTGGGGAATCAATCGGAGCGCTCGTTGTCTTGCAAGGCGATAGCGGTGAAAGTACCACTGAGATCACCACGGAAGTGCGCGAGTCCATGCGCGGACGCGTGGGACGGGGCCTACTCCCCCGGCGCGCGTGGGCCGTTGACGAACTGCCGACTATCGGCCCAGGAAAGATCGATCGGCAACGGGCAGCAGCGATGCTGCGTGAACATGCGTCTGCGGGGGAAGACTAGAATGAAGAGGTTTGCTAGGCACCCCTAGCCACATAAGCCCCAGAAAGGCGGACCATGACCTCCACGACCAAGCAGTACCCCGGAGCGACACCAGCCCAGTGGCTCGAAGGAGCACGCCCACACACCTGGGCCAACGCTGTCGCCCCCGTGTTGGCCGGCACCGCTGCGGCCGCGCTGGTGGGGGCAGCAAACCCCCTGCGCGCAGTGCTGGCCGGGGTGGTTGCCCTGGCGATGATCGTAGGCGTGAACTACGCCAACGACTACTCCGACGGCATCAAGGGGACGGACGATGATCGCTCCGGCCCACTTCGCCTGACCGGCAGTGGGCTCGTGGAGCCGAAGAAGGTCAAATATGCGGCGTTTGCTTCCTTCGGCGTGGGAGCGGTCGCCGGCATCGCCCTAAGCGTGCTGAGTGCCTGGTGGTTGATCCTCGTCGGAGCCGCGTGCATTGCCGGAGCGTGGTTCTACACCGGCGGCAAGAACCCCTACGGCTACCGAGGCCTGGGCGAAGTCGCGGTGTTCGTGTTCTTTGGCCTGGTCGCAGTGCTCGGCACGGAGTTCACTCAAAGCGGTAGCATCAGCTGGCGCGGAGTCCTGCTGGCTATCTCTGTCGGTAGCCTTTCCAGTGCCGTGAACCTGGCTAACAACCTGCGCGACATCCCCACCGATTCGGTAAGCGGCAAGATCACCCTGGCGGTGCGCCTGGGGGACGCGAACACCCGCCGCCTGTGGGTGGGGCTCGTTTCGCTGGCGGTTGTCTTCACCGTCGCCATCAGCATCGGCCACTGGTGGGGGCTGCTAGCTCTGCTGGCTACTCCCCTGTTCGTCATCGCTGCCCGTCCCGTGACAGGTGACGCTCAAGGCAAGGACCTCATCCCCGTGCTGGGATTGTTGGGGCGCGGCATGCTGCTATGGTCGATCCTGGAGTTTGCCGCCGCCTTGCTGGCTACGTAGGCGGCTGACCAAAGGCCACCCCGCGGAAGCGGACATTGTCCTCGATCTGCCGGGCCAAACCCTCCACACCACCACGTCCTGCGGTTTGCCGTTCATGGCAGCGAGTCTAGTCGTCCAGGCGCTCCTGCAGCTGGTCGCGGAGGCTCTGCCTGTGAGCCCGACGGTCGGCGTCCCACCGAGCCACCTGCTCGGTCACGCGCAGTCGCAGTCCCTTAAACATAAACATGGACAGCGGCAGAGCCAGGATCAGCGCCAACGTCATGCTCAGCAGCAGCGGGAAGTAGTTCGCCATGCCCAGCAGAATCACGATCGAGTGAATGATGAACGTCAGCACCAGGAACAGAAGGAGGCGCAGGAATGCGTACAGCGCCACATCGCGGACTGCCTTGCCCTTGTCCAGGTTCCCTTCGTCCTTTTTCTTGACGCCCTCATCGTCAGCAACAGCAGTGTCAGCCACAGTGCTTGTATCCTCTGCCGCGCTGTTGTTCTTCGGGTTCACATCATCGTTAGTCACGCACCTAACCCTACGTTTACCCCAAGGGCTTGGGGTAATCACGAGTCTGTTCCACCGGCATTTCAGAGCCAATCCACTAGGATGATCGGCATGGGTCGACTTTTGCTTTTCTTCTTGGTCATCGTCACGATTGTGCTGCTGTGGAAGGCATTCGGGCCACAGACCTGGGGGAATGGTTCGCCGTTCGGCCGTAGGGGCGTCACGAAGAAAAAGTCGCAAGAAATAACCCGCAAGGGGCCCGACGACGACCCGGACTTTCTGTGGAACATCGAGAAGGAACGCTTCAAGAAGCGGCGCGCGCAGGAAGCCAAAGAGGCTGAAGAAGCCGAGCGTAAGCGGCGCCAGGAACTCCGCGAGCAGCAGCGGCGAGAAGCGCGCGGCGACGACAAGCGCGACAACGAACGAGACGCGCAGGATCCGAAAGACGGAGCGTAACTAGAGCAGCTCCACCCGCGGCGAACGGCCCGTGCGATAGTGGTCGATCAGCAGGAAGATGTTGTCCCAGTCCTTGTAGACTGCCGCGCGGCGCAGAACATCAGTATCCTCGGTGCTTTCTGATGTGCGCCCACCACCCGGCGCGCGATACAGCGGCCCCGGCATCGGCGGCGGTACTCCCGGCACGGCGGGGGCTTGGCGGCGCTGCTCGTGCTGAATGATGGCCTGCTCGTAGACCATCCCCGGCAGGCTGGGCGAAATACCGGCGAAGTGCGCGTAGTCCAGGGCGGGGTCGCCGACGGTCATGTCGGAAAAGTCGATCACTCCCACGCCACCCTCGGCCGTCCACAGCATGTGATCTTCATGCAGTTCGCCGTGGTTCAGGGCGCGCTGCTGGTACGGGCGGGCAAGCATGTCGTCTACCTGGGCGAATACGCGCTCAACGAAGTCGGTTTCCGCCGCGGATAGGTGCGGGGCAACGACCTCCGCCACGCGCTGCTTCATCAACTCCAGCTTGCCGGGCAGGCTGCGTGGGACGCGGTTCGGGGTGCTCGTCGCAGCGCCGTCGGACCACCAGGAATCCACCCGGCTGATGGGCAGCACGTCCGGGTCGAAGGCATGCATGGTCGCCAGCAGGCTGCCCAGTTGTTCGGCTACCCACGCGCGCTGGCTGGCGGACAGGCTCTGCCACAGCTCGGCGCTAAGGGGCTGGCCCAGCACTTCGGTCTGCATGGTCAACATCACGGGCTCGGCGGTGTTGAAAGTCCCCCGCGCATAGGCCTGCCGCACTGTCCCCGGCACGCGCACCTTAGTGCGGCGGAAAAGCTGCGCGATGAGGGAGGATTCCAGCATCGCCTGGGTGCGGTATTCCTCTTCGAAGGGCACACGCACCACCACGGATTCGGGCAGCATGTCATTGAGCTCGTATTCCTTGGAGCGGAGCCCGTCGAGGATCACCACCGCATGGTCGATCCCCTGCTTCGGCACGCGCTGGCCGGTCCATTCCAGGTCGCGCCACGTCCGCGCCACCATCTCCGGGATCGTCTCAATCGAAATAGCCATGTGCTTCTAACGCTCTTTCCCGCGCTTCAGCAGCGCGCCGAGGTACTGCCCGTAGGCGCTCTTGCCCAGCTTGCGTGCGGATTCCCCCAGCTCCGCATCGTCGATATATCCGAGCCGCCAGGCGACTTCCTCCGGGCAGCTGATCTTCAGCCCCTGGCGCTGCTCAACCGCGCGGACAAAGTCGCCGGCGGCGGCCAGGTCGTCCACCGTCCCGGTATCCAGCCAGGCGGTTCCGCGTGGCAGTACCTCCACGTGCAGGCGCCCTTCGGCCAGGTAGCGACGATTGATGTCGGTGATTTCTAGCTCCCCGCGGTCGCTGGGTTCCAGGGATTTGGCGATGCGCACCACGTCGTTGGAGTAAAAATACAACCCCGGCACGGCGTAGTTGGACTTCGGCTCAGCCGGTTTCTCTTCCAGGCTCAGAGCGGTGCCTTCGCGGTCGAACTCCACCACTCCATAGGCCTCAGGTTCCGCAACCCAATAAGCAAAGATCGCCCCGCCGTCGGGGTTGTGGAAGCGTCGCAGTTGGGTTCCCAGGCCGGTGCCGTAGAAGATGTTGTCGCCCAGCACGAGCGCCACCGAGTCGTCCCCGATGAAGTCCTCGCCCACAATGAAGGCCTCGGCCAGGCCGTTCGGCTGGTCCTGCACCGCGTAGCTGATCCGCACGCCGAACTGCGAGCCATCGCCCAGCAGCCCGCGGAACTGCTGCGCATCCGCGCCCGTCGTGATCACCAGGATGTCGCGGATCCCCGCCAACATCAGGGTGGTCAGCGGGTAGTAGATCATCGGCTTGTCGTAGACGGGCACCAGCTGTTTGGACACGCCCTGCGTGATCGGCCATAGCCGCGAACCGGTTCCCCCGGCCAGGATGATGCCCTTCATCAGTCGGTTTGCTCCCACTCGTCTGCGGCCTGCAGCGCCTCGGCCCAGTCCGCGCGCAGCTGTGCCTCCCATGCCCGCACCTCGCGGTATTGGGGCAGTCGGTCGCGCACCTCGCTGAGGCTAGGTGCCTCTTTATCTTTGTCGGACAGCACGGCTTGTTCCTTAGGGACGCCCCACGCCACAGCCAATTCCGCGTCAAACGGGTCGATCCCGTATTCTCTCTGCGGGTTGTAAGCCTCGGTAACCAAGTAGTTCACAGTCGTCTGGTCATCGTGTGCGCGGAACCCGTGGCCCACCCCCAGGGGCACGTACACGCTGATGTTGTTCTCGGCTGACAGTTCCACGGTAATGTGCTGGCCGAACGTCGGCGAGCCCACGCGCACGTCCACCAGGACGTCCGTGATGGCACCCGACAGGCAACTGACGAATTTCGCCTGCCCCGGGGGGACATCCGCCAAGTGAATCCCGCGCACTACGTCGCGGGAAGAACGCGAAAGGTTGCCCTGTGCGACCTCGAACGGATACCCCAGCTTCTGGCCAAACAGTTCTGCCTTGAAGCTTTCGTGGAAACTCCCGCGACCGTCACCATGCACCTTGGGCACGTACGCCCATGCTCCGGGGATGGGCAGATCCACGATGCTGCCGGGTTCAGCGGCAGCCAGTAGTTCTTCGGCGCGCGGAGTGTTTTCAGTCATGGCCTCTACTTTAGCGGCGCTACCGGACAACCAACGGCAAGGTTGTGCAGCGTCCTAGAAGTAGCAGGCCATCGGCCCATCCGGGCCGTCGACGACGGTGACGGGGGTGTTGAAGATGTCGCTCAGCAGCTCATCATTCATCAGTTCTGCCGGGGTGCCGAATTGGGCGATCTGCCCATCCTTGACCGCACAAATGTGGTCGGAATACTTCGCTGCGAAGTTAATGTCATGCAGCACCACAATGATGGTGCGGCCGAACTCCGAAGCCGCGCGGCGCAGGTGCTTCATCATCTGCACTGCGTGTGCAATGTCCAGGTTGTTCAGCGGTTCATCCAGCAGCACATAGTCAGTCTCCTGGCACAACACCATCGCCACATAGGCACGCTGGCGCTGCCCGCCGGACAGCTGATCCAAGTAGCGATTCTCCAACTCCCGAAGGTTAAAGAAGTCGATGTAGGTGGAGATGATGCCCTCGTCCTCCCGCGTCAGCCGCCCCTTGGAGTACGGGAAGCGGCCGAAGCCCACCAGCTGGCGGACGGTCAGACGGGTGACAAAGTGGTTCTCCTGGCGCAGGATCGACAGCACCTTCGCCAGGCCCTTCGACTTGGTGGTGCTCACGTCGAAGCCGGCGACCTCGATGGTGCCCTCATCCAGATCCAGCAGCCGCCCCATCATCGTCAGCAGGGTGGACTTGCCCGCGCCATTGGGCCCGATCAGGGAGGTCACGCCGCCCGCGGGGATTTCCAGGTTCGCGGGACCAATGTGGGCGCCGGAGCCGGTGGCGTCGCTATATTTCTTGGCCACCTCGGATAGCTTGATCACAGTCGCCCCTTTCTGAGGATGACGTAGAGGAACACGGATCCGCCGACGAGCTCAATGATGATCGAAACCACGCCCTGGGCGTAGAAGATGTGATTCATCACGAAGTACGCACCCGCCAGCACGAAGAATGCCGTGGCGATGGCCATCGGGAAGACGTAACGGTGATCCGGGGTACCGGCGAACTGATAAGCCAGAGTTGCCACCAGGAAGCCCAGGAAGGCCATCGGCCCGACCAGCGCAGTGGACACAGCCATCAGCACAGCGACCAAGATCAACACCGCAAGCGACTGCCCGCGGTGATTAATACCCAGGTTCGTTGTCGCATCGCGCCCCAACGCCAGCACATTGAGCTTGCGGGACATCAGCAGCAGCGCGCTCGCGGCCACGGCCACTAGGGCGATAGAGATCGGAAAGTACTCTGGCTCTGCGTTATTCACCGATCCGAATAGTCGGGCGGTCAGCAGGTCGAAATCGCTGGGCGTCAATAAGCGTTGCATAAAGGTAGACACCGACCCCAAGCCTGCCCCGATAACGATGCCCACCAGCAACATCGCGTGCATGTTCGCGTTCTTGCCGGTCAGCAACCAGGAATACAGCAGCAGGGCAAACCCGACCATGAGGACCAGCTGAACAACGTAAGTCGTCATGGTGCGGGCCTCCACCAGGCCACTTCCGCCCAGGAAGAACACGGTGGAAGTGTGGATGGCGACATACAGCGATTCGAAGCCCATGATCGACGGAGTAATGATGCGATTGTTCGTCACCGTTTGGAAAGCCACCGTGGCCACGGCCTGGGCGACCGCGACGATGGCGATAGCGGTCACAGCGTTCATGCGGCGCTCCGCCAGCAGCCAGAACCCGCGCGTACCGAAAGGCATCGGGTTGCCGTACGCCAGCAGCCCCACCGCGGAGGCCACACCCAGCACGACGATGATCCCCAGGATCACCCAGTACTTCGCCATCGCGGATTGCGTGGGAAACGCGCCCGACGAACGGTCGGACACTCCGGAAAGCAGGCGCTGCGGCACCAAGCGTTCAAGGGTTCGGTTAGCCATCAGCGGTTCCTTACAATCAGCACGACGAACACCACGGCGCCGACGATGCCCAACACCACGGAGACGGGGATCTCGAAAGGCGAAATCAGAGTGCGGGCCAGCAGGTCACACGCGGCCACGGTGGCGATGCCCACCAGGCACACCCACGGCAGGTTGCTGCGCAGGTCATCGCCGCGGATCATCGAGACGATATTCGGCACGATCAATCCCAGGAAAGGCAGGTTGCCCACCACGACGGTCACCACACCCACGGCGATGGCCACCATCACGGTACCGACCAGCACGATCCGCCGGTAGTTCATGCCCACACTGGTAGCGAAGTCTTCGCCCAAGCCAGCCAGGGTCAGCCGGTCAGCCAGTAGGAACACGCCCACCACGACCAGCAGCACCACCCACAGCACCTCGTATTGGCCCTTATAGACCGAGGTGAAACTGCCCGCAAACCACACGCCCAGCTGCTGCAGCATGTCCGTCTGCAGGGCAACGAAAGTGGATACCGCAGAGACGACTGCGCCCAGCATGATTCCCACGATCGGCACGATCAGGGAGGAACGCAGCGATACTCGCTGCAGGAAGAAGAAGAACACCATCGCGCCGACGAAGGAGAACACCACTGCGCCGACCATTCGCCCCATTACGGTCGCGCCCGGGAAGACGATCATCACGAACAGCAGACCCAAGCCCGCCCATTCTGTGGTGCCGGTGGTGGTCGGAGAGACGAAGCGGTTCTGCGTCAACATCTGCATCACCAGACCGCACATCGCCATCGCCGCGCCCGCCAACACCAGGGCTATGGTGCGCGGTACGCGAGTGATCGAAAACATGTCGATGCCGTCGTGAGCGTTGAACACGTCGTACTCACCGACCAGCAGGCTGGCAATCAATAGCGCCCCGACAACCGAAGCGGCGACCAGGAACTTCCAGTCGACGAGCTTTCCCCGGGTACGCGCAACCCGAGGTTCGTCGTGAACCTCGGGTGACGTAGTGCTCTGAGCAGTCATTTTCGGCTGGTCAATCCACTTTCTGTAGCGTTCTCGCGTGCTAGTTCTAGTGTGTTACTTCTTCCCCTCGAAGGCATCTGCCAGGGAGTTCAGGATCTCGGTGTACGTCGTAATCGACTCGTTGATGTACGTATCCTGCGGTGCCACCAGGACGTGGTTGTCCTTCAGCGCCGGCACGCTCTTCAGCGCATCGGCGCGCTTGATCACATCCGCGGCCGGGGAGTAATCCGGCTTGTCAGCGTTGACGGCACCGTCGCGGTCTAGCACCAGCATCCAGTCCGGCTTCGCCTTTGCGATAGCCTCGACGGAAATGTCATCGCCCTCGTGGTTGCTAGAGGCGTTGTCAACCTTCAGCGCCGGATCCATTCCCAGCCAGTCGAACACCGGCCCCCATACGCGACCGACGTGCGGCGCAACATAGCCGATTTCTCCGCCGGAGACGTTGACGGCCATGACCTTCTTACCGCCATCCAGCTTGTCGTAGGCCTTCTTCGCACGCTCCTTCGCGCCCTTGAAGTCTTTCACCATCTTTTCGGCTTCGTCCTTCTTGTCGAAGACCTCACCGAGGGTGGTGATCTGGCGGATCAGCTCTTCGTCCAGGGGCTTGCCTTCGCGGGGCTCCAGCTCCACAACGGCTGCGTCCGGGACCAGCTTCTTGATCTCCTCGTCGTGGCTCGAGAAACGCTGGCCGCTAATCACCAGGTCCGGCTGGGCTGCCACTAGGGCCTCGAAGTCAGGCTCCTTGTGGTTGCCGAGGTCCTTGATTCCCTCGTTTTCCTTGTAGTCGGTGACACTCGCCGGGACCAGCTTCTTCGGCGCTGCGGTCAGCTCCACTCCCCACTTGTTAAGGATCTCGAAGCTGCGGTTGTCCAGTGCAACCACGGACTTCGGGTTCTTCGGCACCTGTACGCTGCCGCTGTTGTCCTCGATAGTGATCGAGTTTTCGCTATTCAGGTTGTTGGAGGTGCCGTTGTCTTCCGTAGAGCCACATGCCGCTACGGACATGCCCACCGCCACCAGCGCGGCGAGCATCTTAATGCGATTCTTTGCCATTCTTCCCTTTAATGTCAGGTTCAGTGAACGCTACAGTTAGCCGAACCTTACATAGGGTTTACTAAGTTAGTCAAGCCTTCCCTGCTTACGGGGGTCTATCTCGCGTTCGTTGTCGCGGTATTTCTTTTCGGACGCCGCCCTGGACTCAACCCACCACTTTTCATTGCGGCGGTACCATTCCACCGTCTCGGCAAGCCCGGAGGCGAAGTCCGTGAAGCGTGGCTGCCACCCGAGTTCGGCAATGCTGCTGGGATCAATCGCATAGCGGCGATCGTGGCCAGGACGGTCGGTGACGTGCACAAAGTCATCTGCTGGACGTCCGAAGAGCCCCAGCAGGTCTTGCACAACCTGTAGGTTAGAGCGCTCCCCTTCCGCGCCAATGAGGTAGGTCTGCCCCAGCTCGCCGGAATCCAGGATCGCCCAGACAGCGTCGTTGTGATCGTCTACGTGGATCCAGTCGCGGACATTTTCCCCCGTGCCATACAGCCGGGGTTTGTGTCCCTCAATCAGCCCCGTGATTTGGCGGGGGATGAACTTCTCCGGGTGTTGGCGCGGGCCGTAGTTGTTCGAGCAGTTGGAGATCGTGGCCTTTAGCCCCCGCGAACGCACGAAGGCGCGGACGAAGTGATCCGCCGCCGCCTTCGACGCCGAATAGGGCGAAGAGGGGTTGTATGGAGTGTCCACCGTGAAGCGATTCGGATCGTCCAAGGCGAGGTCGCCGAAGACCTCGTCGGTGGAAATGTGGTGCAGGCGCACCCCGAAGTCAGCGGCCGCCTGGGCGACGTTCAGGGTGCCCTCCACGTTGCTGCGGGCGAAGATCGCGGGCGTGGCCAGGGAATTATCGTTGTGACTCTCCGCCGCGAAGTGCACGATCGCCACCCGGTCGGCGGCGGACTGCTGGGGCTCGGCAGCGCCTTTGCTTCCCACGTCCCCTGCGGGCTCGGCAATCACAATCGCCCGCTCCAGGGCTGCCCGGAAAGCCGACGCATCCGCCACGTCGCCTTCGATAAACTCCACCCGCCCCGGATAGGAATCCTCCAGCGGGCTGCCATCGTCAGTGCGCAGATTCAGTGGATTGGCTGCGTACGTGAGGGCGTCAAAAATAAGAACCTTGACATCCGGCCGGGTCTTCAACGTGCGGTGGACGAAGTTTGCACCGATGAAGCCCGCCCCGCCAGTGACGAGGACGGTAGAAAATCTGCTCACGCTACTCCCCTGGCAATTAGTTCAGGCCGGCATAGGAGTGCAGGCCAGAGACCACCATGTTGATGAAGAAGAGGTTGAAAACCATCGTCGCGAAGGCGAAGACGTTGATCCACGCGGACTTCGGGCCGCGCCAACCCGGGGTGGCGCGGGCATGCAGGTAGGCGGCGTACAGGATCCAGGTGATGAAGGAGACGGTCTCCTTCGGGTCCCAGTTCCAAAAACGACCCCAGGCGGCATCCGCCCAGATAGCGCCAAAGATGATGCCCAGGCCGAAGATCGGCAGTGCCCACACGGCAGTGCGATAGGCCAGAGTATCCAGCTTGGTGGCCTCCGGCAGCGGCTCGGCGATAGTACCCAGCCAGCCCTTTTCCTGCCCCTTCGGGTGCGCACGGCGAACCAGGTACATCAGGGACGCCAAACCGGACATCATGCCGATGCCAGCGCCGATAGCGACGGTGGAGACGTGAATGATCAACCAGTAGGACTTCAGTGCCGGAACCACCGGGGCGGTCTCCGCGTACAACTTGGTGCCTGCGTAGAAGAGCAGAGCCACGACCGGGGTCAGGATCCACGGCCACATCACGCGCATGGCCTTGCGGCGCACCATCGATGCCGCGATGATCATGGCGAACAGGGTGACCACGCCGACGTACTCAAAGAGGTTGCCCCACGGGAAACGGCTGGTAGCCAGGCCACGCAGAACCACGAACACGGCGTGCATGGCAACGGCCAGCCAGACCAGCGACTGGGTGATGCCGCCCAGCTTGTCCGTGCGTTCCAGAGACTTGGTCAGGCGATCGGAGCGCAGACGCTCCGGCAGTTGTGCCTCGAAGGAAGCGAAGTCGGGCTCAATGTCGTCGCCAGTGACCTCACCGGCATCGGCGACATCCGAGTCGGCCACATCGCCCGCAGCACCTGCGCCAACGGCCACCTTGGCGGTGGAGTTAGCACGTGCGGACTGCTCCGCCTGCAGCTTCTCCAGCTCCTCTGCGCGCTGACGGCGGCGGTCCGCACCTGCGCGAACCATCCCGTAGAACACTAGGGAAACGGCGAGCGCCAGCAGGTACAAAGCCTCCGCTGTGCGGAAGGCCAAGTCGGAGAATTCGGATAGCTGCGGATCGATCTGCATCGAAAAATCCTTCTGAAAAGTGTTAATTCGCTACAAAGTATCAGCCTAGCGCCTATTTGCGCCCTTCCACAATCACTTGTCGTCATCCTCCCAGTCGGCGGAATCTACGTCGTAGTCCTCGTCCAGGGCCTCTTCCTCCAGCCCCAGCACGCGCTCGGCACGGCGGTTGAACTCGCGACCCCATCCGGCGGAGTCCGTGCGGGACAGTCCGGCGATCTGAATCAGCGTGCCCTCACCCTCCGGGGTGATGCGCACCCAGACGCGGCGGCGCTTCACGGCCAGGGACCCGACCAGCGAGGCGAGCATCAGCACGGCAAATACCAGAACCCAGGTAGTCGTTGGATCCTTAGAGATCTGCAGGTTCACAAACTCCTTGGCACCGTCGAAGGTGATCTTTGTGCCATCGTCCAGGGTGACGGACTCGCCCTTCTCCAGGTTCACGCGATCCAGCATCTGCATCTGGCCGGAGTGCAGCGCCTCCCTATCCAAGGAAAAGATGTTCTGGCTGCGCCCGCCGTCCAGGCCGGTATCGCCGCGATAGACGTCGATCGCAACTGCAGGGTCACGCATCGCCGGGAAGTTGGAGGAAAGGATCTTGCCCTTCGGTCCCGTCCACTCTGCCGACGGCGCGAACAGGCCTTGCAGGGAAATCTGATTCTTGCGGCGTTCCTGCAGGTCGGGGTACATGCCCGCGGGCGGATCCCAGCGCACCGCACCAGAGGACAGGAAGTAGGTCAAGTCGTCGGGACGGAACTGCACCGTCTCCGTGCGCTTCTCCCCGTTCGGCCACTGGATAGTGAACGTCGGCGCATAGCCGTGACCCTGCAGGTACACGCGGTTGCCCTGGAAACGCAGCGGGTGGTTGACCTTCAATGTCTCGTGCTGCCACTGTTCCGTCGGCTTGAAGGCATCTTCCTTGCCCGCGAAATCGATGTTCGACTCGAAGCCCACGGCCTGGCCGTTTGGCAAGTAGTCAGCCTTAAAGTCCTTCACATTCACACAAAAAGGAGTCAACCCCGTGCCATCGAACACCGGGCCGTTGCGGAAGGAATCGTAGTTGGATACGGCAGAGTTGCAGAACTGCGACTGCTCGCTATCCGTCCCAGCCACCACGATGACCTGGCCTTCGTAGTACAGCATCTTGCCCGCTGCCACGGCGATGAGGATGCCCACCAGCGACAGGTGGAACACCAGGTTCGCAGCCTCGCGCAGGTAGCCCTTTTCCGCCGACATGGACCATGCTCCGGCGCGGTCGTCTTCCTTGTCGACCTCGTTGATATTCCAGCCCTTGAACTCCTCGCGCAGGGACTTCTGCACGTCCTCAACGGACTGGTCGACGGTGCCGGAGTAGTGATACGGCATGCGGTCCAGGCGCTTCGGCGCTGGCGGCGGGGAAGAACGTAGCGCCTTGTAGTGATCGATACTGCGCGGCAGGATGCAGCCGACCAGGGAAACGAACAGCAGAACGTAGATCGCCACAAACCACGAGGAGCTAAAAACATCGAAAAGCTGCAGCTTGTCGAAGACCTGGGCGGTCTTGCCGTTGGCGTCAATATACTCGGCAACCTTGCCCTCGTTGAGCGACCGCTGTGGCAGCAGCGCGCCCGGGATCGCGGCCAGCGCCAGCAGGAAAAGCAGCACCAGGGCCGTCTTCATCTTCGTGAGCCACTGCCAGCCCTTCTTCGGCAAGCTCAGGATTTTCTTCAGCATGGTTGCTCTTTCGTACTTTCGCTCTCTCGTTCTTTATTGACGCCCACTGCTCAGCCGCGACCGTTCCCCTCAGGCCGACGGCATGGGTTCGGCTCTAGATCGGCAGGGTCTTGTCAGAGATAAATACCTCTCGGATGTATTCCACAAATGTCGCCCACTGCCCCGTGACCAGCAACAGCCCCACGATGATCAGCATCGCGCCGCCGATCATTTGGATGGTGTGGGAGTGCTTGCGCAGCCAGCTAATTCCCGACAGCGCCTTGGAGGATCCCAGCGCCACGACAATGAATGGTAGCCCGAGGCCCAGACAATAAGCGACGATCAGGATCACGCCCCGGGCGGCGGTCATGCCCTGAGTGCCAGCGGAAACCGAAACGATGGAAGCCAGCGTGGGGCCCAGGCACGGGGTCCAGCCCAGGGCAAACACCCCGCCCAGCAGGGGCGCGCCGGCGATGGTGGTCCAGCGCTTGGGGCTCAGGCGCGTATCGCGCTGCAACGGGGAGATGAATCCCAAGAACACCACGCCCATGGCAATCGTCACTCCGCCACCGATGCGCATCAGCAGGTCCTGGTTAAGCCTCAGCGCGCTGATCACACCGAAGACGGTGGCCGTGGCCAGCACAAACACGACGGTAAAGCCCAGCACGAACAGCAATGCGGCAGTGGCCACTCGGCCACGCTTGGCCTTGACCACCGTGCCTTGCTGGGTGAATTCTGTCTCCGCGCCGACGACTCCGGCGAGATAGGAGATGTAGCCGGGCACCAATGGAATGACGCAGGGCGAGGCAAAGGAAACCAGGCCCGCGAGTGCGGAGACCAGCAACGCGAGCAACAGCGGACCGGCGGCCGCCGTATCCGCGAAGGACTCGCCGATCGACTCCGCAAGGATCATCTATTCGTCCTCATTCAATAGCGGCTCGACCTGCTCCCACAGCTCCTTGTCCGTCACTTCCTTCAGGAAGATATGTGCCGGGCGGTGCTGCTTATCCAGGACGATGGTGGTGGGGATCACCGAAGCTGGTACACCACCCAGCGCCAGAGCCGTCTTGAACGGCGGGTCGTAGATCGACGGGTAGGTGATCCCGTTGTCCTTGACGAAGTCCTGTGGTTTTTCCTTCACATTGTCGCGCACGTTGATGCCCAGTACGGTTCCGCCACCGTGCTTCTCCAGCTTCTCCTGGACCCGCTGCAGGTCGTCGGATTCACTGCGGCAGGGGCCACACCACTGCCCCCAGGCATTCAGCACCACGACCTGGCCGTCGAAGTCGGTCAGGGAGATCTCGCCATCGCCGCTCAAGTCGGTGCCCACGAAGTCGGCAACCTTCTTGCGCTCCTCCGGCTTGTAGTGGATGCTGGTCTGCCCGCCGGGGGAAACGAACTCGAAGCTACCGCCGCTGGCCACTGCGTTGGTGCCTGCGGTGTTTTCCTCTCCGCAGGAGACGAGCGCCGCACCGCCAGCCATGAGGCACACCGCGAGTGCAGCTGTCGTAGTTTTAATGCGCACTGTTAAATCTCCTGCGCCGGCTCGGAATAGAACAGGTCAGTCAGCTGCCCGCCGTCGAACACCAGGGAGGTCACGGAGGCCAGCTCGCACTGGCGATCAGCCGGATTGTGCGCCAGTGATAGTCCCTGCGCATCGCGCTGGATCATCACGATCGGCAGCTGGTGGGTGACCAGAACGGCCTCGTGCCCGCGGGCCTTCTCGCGCGCGGCGTCGACGGCCTCCCACATACGGTCGGCGATCTCCTGATAGGGCTCGCCCCAGCTAGGGACGGTGGGATTCTTCAGCATCGGCCAACGCTTTGGGTTCCACAGTGCGCTGCGCACGCCCTTGATGTGGAGCCCCTGCAGGTCGTTGCCAGCTTCGATGATGCGTTCGTCCGTCTGGACCTCCAGACCCAGCTTCTCCGCGAAAGGACGGGCAGTTTCCTGCGCCCGCTGGAGTGGGGAGGCAGCCAGATACACCACATCATGGTCCGCGAGATCGGCCGCGGTGGCGTGCGCCATGTTCCGCCCCCGCTCGGAGAGTCGATAGCCAGGCAGACGGCCGTAGAGAATGCGATCCGGGTTGTGCACTTCTCCGTGCCGTACAAGGTGAACGATCGTAGCCATGGTCACCTAGCTTACAGTGCCCACCACCCCAACCCAAGTAAGGCGAACCCCGCTTTAGAGGCCTCTTACAGGCCTTTTAGGCGGAGCCCTGAACTACTTCTGGGCGGCGGCTGCAGCCTGGGCAGCGGAGGTAGCGGCCGCGGCGATCTTCTCGAAGTCGGCGTCCGTCAACGCAGTGGATACGAACCAGGTCTCAAACACGCTCGGCGGCGGGAACACGCCGGCGTCCAAAAACGCGTGGAAGAAGGCCGGGTAGCGGAAGGTATCCGCGGCCTTCATCTCCGCGAAGTTGGTGCCCTCCCCTTCCGCGAAGCGCACGCTCAACATATTGCCTGCGCGCTGAATGTTGTGGGCGACAGAGGCCTGGCTCAGAGCGTCGGACAGGATGCCTGCCAGCGCCTCGGCATTCTCGTCGAGCTTCTGGTATGCGGCGGCGTCCGCCAACTTCAAAGAGGCCAAGCCCGAAGCGACAGCGACCGGGTTACCCGACAGAGTACCGGCCTGGTAGACCGGGCCGACAGGCGCGAGGTGATCCATGATCTCCGCCTTACCGCCGAACGCCGCGGCGGGCAGACCACCGGACACAACCTTGCCGAAGGTGGTCAGGTCGCCAGCCACGCCGTCCTTGCCGAACCAGCCGGACTCGCTGACGCGGAAGCCGGTCATGACCTCATCGACGATCAGCAGGGCGCCGTTCTCGTGGGCAATGCGCTGCAACTCCGCGTTGAAGCCCTGCGGGTTCACGGTGCCCATGTTGCCCGGCGCGCCCTCGACGATGATCGCGGCGATCTCGCCTGGGTGGGCTGCAAAAGCGTCCTCCACGGCCTGGACGTCGCGGTAAGGAACCACAACGGTATCGCCCGCAGCTGCCTTCGTAATGCCCGGCGAATCCGGCAGGCCGAAAGTAGCCACACCGGAACCGGCGGCGACCAGCAGAGAGTCAACGTGCCCGTGGTAGCAGCCCTCGAACTTCAGGATCTTGTCGCGGCCCGTGTAGCCACGCGCCAGGCGGATGGCGGACATCGTGGCCTCGGTGCCGGAGTTCACCAGGCGAGCCTTTTCCACGGATGTGCGGCGGACGATCTCCTCCACCAGGTCCACTTCCATGGTGGTCGGGGCGCCGAAAGACAGGCCGTGCCCCACGGCTTCGCGCACCGCCTCGACGATCTGGGGGTGGGCGTGGCCGTGGATCATCGGTCCCCACGAGCAGAACAGATCCACGTAGGAGTTGCCGTCAATGTCGTTCAGCGTGGATCCCTGCGCGGAGGTGATGAAAGGCGGAGTGCCACCCACCGAGCCAAACGCGCGGACCGGCGAGTTCACGCCGCCGGGGATGAGGGTGCGAGCCCGCTCGAAGGCCTCGGCACTAGCGCGGCCGTTGGAATGGTTGTTGGGCTGCTGCGGATCGACAGTTACAGACACGAAGTAATCCTTCCCGCCACCTCAAAGGTGGTTAGCTTGCAATACCCACCAGCCTAGCGCGGCTACCCCTGGGACTGTTCAAGCTCCTCATCCGCGGCCTCGGCGCGAGCCAAGGAGATCGCCTCGGCGCGCTGCTTTTCCTGCTTTCGCAGCTCCCTGATTTCCCGTCGGCGGGCCACCCAGCCCTGCCACGAATGGGTCTGGCGCAGAGTGCCCCGAGCGTAATTACGGTGCAGAATACGCGCGCTGCGGCTTTCGATCAGCGTGGAGCTGAGCAGCATGAATACCGTCGCCAGCAGCGGGTTAAGCACACCGGCAACAGCCAGGGTTGCGCCGATCGCGTTATAGGTCCAGGACAGCCACACGTTCCAGTCAGTGGTGTTGCGCACGTGGCGCAGCAGGTTGACCAGCTCCGGCAGGGCGGAGACGTCCTCGCGCTGCATCACCACGTCCGCCACCTCAGCGGCGGTGGGGTCGATGCGGTTCGACGAAGCCATGAGGATACCCACATCGGCGACCCGCAGCGCCCCCAGCACGTCGCGGTCGCCGACCATGGCCACGCGCACACCCATGGCATGCACGCCGCGCACGGTGGCCTCCTTCCGGTTCGGCGGGATGCCAGCCAGCACGGTGGAGATGCCAATGGAGTTCGCGGTGCGTCGCGCCACTGGGTAAATATCGCGGGAGAGCATATAGGTCTCCAGCTGCATATCCTCCAGCCGGTCGATCGCGGCCGGGGCGTCGTCCTTGAAGCTATCTGCCAGGCTGATGACTCCCCGGTCCTTGCCCTTCCAGCTGACGATGACCGGTGACCCGCCGCCCAGAGCAGCGGTAGCCAGGTGCGGGTCACGGATCTCGCCCAGATCGTGCGGTCGCCACAGACGCGCCTTGACGTGGCGCATCTCGCCGTCGACGGGCAGCTCCACCATGCCCTCGAACGTGCCGTCCTTGGTGATCTTCACCTCGCCGACGTCCAGCCAGTTGGGGGTCTCCTCCCCGCCCGCGCCCGCATCGCGCGCCTCTCGGTCGGCACGCACCAGGGCCTGGGACACGGCATGCTCGGACTCCAGCGACAGGGCGCCGGCCACGCGCAGAATCAGGTCCGGGTTCTCCCCCTTGGAAGGCGTAACGCCAATGACGTGCATGGGCCCATCGGTGAGGGTGCCCACGCGGTTGAAGATGATGGCGTCCACCTCAGCGAGCTTGTGAATGGTGCCCGTATCGCGCAGCAGGGCGCCGGAGGTCGCAGCACGCCACAACCCCAAGCGCAGCGCCAGCGGAGCCGATAGAGCCAGGGCGACCGGCGCGACGACCGCCAGCACCGACAGGGCGGTGGCCATCGCCGCATCGAAGGACTTCGTCACTGCAAGCCAGGCAATAAAGTCCACGACCGCCAGACCAAAAGCCCAGGGCACTAGCAGACTCGCGGTGCGGTTCGTCAGCTGCGTCAGGCGCGTCTCATCCAGCGCGGAACCGCGCACCCATTGGTGCATCGCTGCCAAACGCGTGGAGGAGCCCGTCGCATGCACGCGCATCTTCAACGCCGCACCATGGTTGCGGGCGCCGGCGTAAATGCGATCGCCGACGGAGACCTCAAAGGTACGGTGCAGGCCACCGACCGGACCCATGTCCACCAGGGACTTACCACTGATGATCTCTCCATCGCTGGGCACCATCATGCCGGTGGGGATGATGATGTCGTCGCCCGTGCGGATCTCCGCAATCGGGATGTCCTTCTTTTCCGTCTTGGACTTACGTGTTTTTCGCACCACGGTCACTTGCTTAGCCGCAGGCACCGTCAGCACGGACAGCATCGACTTCGAGCGCAACGCCGTGCGCCGGGACAGCAGTCGACCGAACAGCAGCAGAATCGTTCCGCCGCAGGCCACATCGAAGAACACCGCGCCTTGAATGTGCCGCGCCGACCACACACCGGCCAGCAGCACTTGGTGACTTTCCCACCCCACGTCGCCCGCGGAGGTAAAAACCAACATCCATGCGGAGTACAGATAAGCCAGGACGATCGCCACGGAACTGGCGCCGTCCAGCGCCGATTGTCTACGTCTTAGCCCTCCGAAGAAGGCGCGGTGGAACGGCCAAGCGCACCAGGTGACAACCGGGGTCGCAAGTGCCAAGCACACCCACTGCCAGTAGTGAAACTGCCAGGCAGGAACAACCTGCAGCACCACCACGGGCAGCCCCAACACGACCGCGACGATCAGTCGCATCCGAGTGATCAGCTCGCGGGCGGTATGCAAGCCTTCGGTCGAATCGAAGGGGTTGCTGCGGCGAAACCTTTCGAACTCCGCCTTGTTCGCATCCCACCGCTTTCGGTTTTCGGCCGCCGCCCACGCGCGCCGGTGGGCCGTGGCGTGGCGCCGCATGCGCCGCCGCGTTTCCTCAATTTCCAGCCGGGATGCCCGACGGCGTAGCGAGGAATCAGTCAGCCAGCTATCCAGGTTGTGCCGTTCCAGCACTTCCTGGATTTCCGCAGGGGTCACCCGGTCCTCGGCAGAGATCCAGGCCATGCCGGTGGAGTACACCACTGCCGCCTGCACTCCCGGAATGTCGTTGAGCTCCTCCTCCACCGCGGTGGCCTCCACCGCGGATTCCAGCCCCTCCAGCCGGTAGGCGAAGCTGGCCAGTCCCCATCGTTCCCGGGCCGCGCGGTCGATCTCTTCGTCCGACTGCGCGGACCTTTCCATGTCAAAGCCGGCCTTAGCAGCAGCTGCGCGGGCTTGCAGGATTGCCTCGTCCACGTCGTCGACGTGCACGTTCGTCTGTCGCGCCGCGCGAGTACTGGTGGGGACGATATTCGAGTTTGGTTCAGCCATTGCTGCTAGCCCCGCAGTTCGTCGCCCGGCAGTCTACCGTCACCTTCGACGGGGGTTTCTTCGAGCCGATGCCCGGCGTCAAAAAATGGATTAACCGCTGGCCGGTAGGCCATCAGCAGGGCGACAGCCACCCACAGGGCGATGAGCGCCTGGCCGGGGCCGGTGAAGCCGAAAACCCAACCTGCCAGCATGAACAGAATGCCGATCGCGCCCAGCCACAGCACCAGACGGCGCTTACCGCGGTAGCCGTCGCGCACGCCGGGGGCGAAGAACACCAGCAGCGCGCCAACCACAACGTTGATCCCGCCGAGGATGCGGACGTTGTTGATCATGAAGCGCATGTGCTCGGCCTCTTCGGCACTCGTGGGCTCGCGGTCCCACGAGGCCGTTAGGGACAGCACGCCGACCAGAACCATGATGGCGCCACCGAAAACCAACATCGCGAAAGAAGCGATGACCATGCGGGGCGTGGGGTCGCCGGGTTGCCAATACGCGACCCGACGGTTCGGATCGTCGCTATTGGGCACCATCGAGGGGAACATTGCCGGCATGTCTAGCGCCCTCCCCAGGTGTGGTCGTTATTGTTCTGGTTGTTTTTGCTGTTCTGCTGCTGTTTTTGTTGTTTCTCTTCTTCTTTTTGACGCCGCATTTCAGCCCGGTACTCGTCGAGCTCCTTGGAGTATTTGTCCATCTCCTTTTCGCTGGGCACACCCAACCAATCGCGATTCTCCGGGCGGGCCATAAACCACATGCCGAGTGCCGCACCCACGCCAGAGAGGATGGTCAGCACGCCGATAAGCAGCACGAAGCCCACGGGCATGAATTCCGGCCCGCTGGTGAACGTGATGAGCACCGCGTTGAGGATCATGAATAAGGAGGCGACGTTGAGGAACATCCGGGAGTACGGACCACCGCGCCCCGCACGCAAAGCCAGGAAAGCGCACACCACCGAGGCTACGATGCCCCAGATCAGCGAGGATACGTTGACCTGCGTGGCGATCTGGGAGGCATCCCGGTCGGCCAGCACACTGGCGAACATGCCTGTCTGACTGTCCAGCATTCCCTGGCTGCTCTTGGTCAGGTTGCGCGGATCGGCGAGGTTGGAAACGAACTGCACCACACTGGCCAACAGTTGGAGCACCGAGACAGCCAGCCACGCCCACACTCCGAAACGGACATCCTCCGGCGCGTTCTGCAGGTTCGGAGCAAGCCCATCCTTGCGTCCCACCTTCGGTGGCTTCGGTGGTTTCGGCGTGCCCGTAGGTCCACCGGTGCCCTGGGGGCGCGGGTGGTACTGCTCTGTGTTCATGTGTGCGCTGCTATTCATATAGCCTCTTAGCCTACTGTGACCGCTTAGGTTAAAGCATCTTTGGACGCAGCATCTGCGCCACCCGGGTGGCCCAGTACGTCAGGATGATGTCCGCCCCGGCGCGGCGAATGCCGTAGATGGATTCCATAATTGCGGCTTCCTCGTCGATCCAGCCGTTCTGGGCTGCTGCGGAAATCATCGCGTATTCGCCGGACACCTGGTAGGCGGCCACAGGCACAGGCGACATGTTCGCTACCTCGCGCAGCACGTCCAGGTAGGGCATGGCGGGCTTAACCATCACCATGTCTGCGCCTTCGTCGATATCCAGCTGCGTTTCCAGGATGGATTCGCGGAGGTTTCGGGGGTCCTGCTGGTAGGTGCGGCGGTCGCCTTGCAGGGAGGACCCCACGGCCTCGCGGAACGGGCCAAAGAAGGCAGAGGCGTACTTCGCGGAATAAGCCATGATGGATACGTCCTGGTGGCCGGCCTCGTCCAGGGCCTCGCGGATGTGGCGGATCTGGCCGTCCATCATGCCGGAAGGGCTGACGATGTGCGCGCCAGCGTCGGCCTGCGCGACCGCCATCTTGGCGTACTGCGGCAGGGTTGCATCATTGTCGACGATCTGGTGGCCAAAGCGGTCGGTGGACAGCACACCACAGTGGCCGTGGTCGGTGAACTCGTCCAGGCACGTATCGGCCATCACCAGAATGTCGTCGCCGAAGCGCTGGCGCACCGCGTTGATGGCGCGGTTCAGGATGCCATCCTCGGCAACCGCCTGGCTTCCGGTCTCATCCTTATCCTCGTCCCGGGGAACGCCGAACAGGTCGACCGACCCCACGCCGGCGTTCGCGGCCTCCTCCACCGCGCGCAACAGTGAATCCTCCGTGTGCTGCTGCACCCCCGGCAGGCTGGTGATGTCGCGCGGGGCATCCAGCCCGTCGGCGATGAACATCGGTAGCACCAGCCGGTTGGGGTTCAGGTCCGTCTCCGCAGTGAAGTTGCGCATCTGCGGGGACGTGCGGAGTCGGCGGGGGCGGCGGAACGGGGTGTAGTTCGAAGTCATGCCCACGATGCTACTACCGCGCCCGGACGGGCTTGTTAAGCCCCGGTGTCCTTCTTTTCGGCCGTCTTTTTACGACGCCGCCTCCGCTTGCGCGGCGGCGGGAGCTGTCCCTTGGCGCGCAGGTCAGCCACGTGGGCAGCGAGGGCGTCCACAAGCTCCGGCACACCAGCGGCCTCGGGCATGACGTCGACGCGCAAGCCGTGCTCGCGAGCGGTCTGTGCGGCCATCGGTCCGATGCAGGCGATGATCGTGCGCGCATGTGGCTTGCCGGCGATGCCCACCAGGTTCTTCACGGTCGAGGAACTGGTGAAGCAGACTGCGTCGAATCCACCGGTCTTGATCATGTCGCGGATCTCCGGGCTGGGCGGGGCGGCGCGGACCGTGCGGTAGGCAACGACGTCTTCCACGTCCCAGCCCAGCTCGATCAGGCCGTCGACCAGCACGTCGGTGGCGATGTCGGCGCGTGGCAGCAGCACGCGATCCACCAGATCCAGATCCGGATCGTGCGGCGGGAATACGTCCACCAGGCCCGCAGCGTTGCGCGCATCGTCCTTCGGCAAAAGCTCTGGTGTGATGCCCAGGTCCTTCACGGCCTGGGAGGTCTTCGGCCCTACCGCGGCCACGCGCACGCCGGCCAGGGCGCGGGCGTCCAGGCCGAACTCGCGCAGCTTTTCCCACACGGCCTTCACCGCATTGACGCTGGTGAAGACGATCCAGTGGTAACGGCCGTCAACCAATCCCTTGATGGCGCGCTCCATCTGCACGGGGCTGCGGGGTGGCTCGACGGAGATCGTAGGGACCTCCACGGGAATGGCGCCATGCGAGGCCAGGCGGGCGCTCATGGGGCCAGCCTGGTTCTTCGCGCGTGGCACCAGAACAGTCCAGCCGTACAGAGCGCGGTTTTCCCACCAGGAGTACTTGGAGCGGTTGCCGACCTGCGAGCCCAGCGTGACGATGAGTTCGGTAGGCAGCTCACCATCCTTGGCGGCAGGACCGGATTGGGTGACGATGGACTTCATCGTGTCCAGGGTTGCATCGTAGCTGCGCTGGCGACGGGTGGTGCCGTGCAGAGTCACCGTCGCGGGAGTGGTTCCGGCGATGCCGCGGGCCTTCAGCTCCTGGGCAATGGTCGCCAGGTCCTCCGGGGCGGCGGTAAGGATCAACGGCAGGCCGGCGCCGGCCAGCTGATCCCAGTCAGTTCCACCACGCACATCGGCCTCTGTGACGTCGGGTCCCACTCCAATGCCGGTAAAGGCCGGCACGGCCACCGAGCCGGTCATGCCAGGGATCACCTGGAAGTCCACGGTGCTCGCCGCAACGTGCTGCAATTCGTCCATGACGGCGGGGTTGCTCAGCGGGTTGCCGGCGACGAGGCGCACCACGTCGTTGCCTGCCTTTGCGCAGGCGATCATCTGCTCGGCCAGGATGTCCGGGGCGACGACAAGCGCATCCGCGCTACCCTCGGCGGAGGCATCGCCGTCTTCCACCTGGCCTTCGTCTACCTGCGAAGCAGAGTCGTGGGCAGCGGGAGCTGCCAAGACAATCTCCGCTGCGGTCGGCGGGGCTGGACGTGGCGGACGGCGCCGGGCGCCGGCCTCCTTCGCAGCCTGTACTTTCGCTTCCCACTCAGCTTCCGCTGCATCCAGTTTCGCCTGCGGTACAGGAAGCCGGGTGGCAATGATGCTGCGCACGGATGCCAAAACCGAAGGATCCACCCATGCATGGGCGGTGGTTTCTAGGACGTCGCGCGCCCGAATGGTCAACAGCTCCGGGTTTCCGGGGCCAGCGCCCACGAAAAGAATTCGGCCGTGTCCAGTGGGAGCCAGGTCGGCTACTGCCGCCACGGTGGCCTGATCGGAGCCTCCCACCTGGGACAATCCGGAATCGGTCATAGTGGAACTTTCTAATTTGTCGCGTTGATATAAAAGGAGATTTAGTTGGTCTCTGCCACTAATTCAGCAGCACCGTCGTCAAGCAGTGCTCTTCCTATGCCGGTACCTATCGCTCTGGCAGCGTCTATGCACTCTTGCCAGCGGGGCTCCTCAGCTGCGGGGAAATCGCCCTCCGCGGTCGGGTCCGGGATATCAAAGGTGGCCTCGCCGACCTGCACCAGCTTGCGGGATCCGTCCATGGCAAACACGCCTCCGAACACGCGCAGGACGTGGCCCGTGGCGCCATCCGAATCCTCGTCCTCCGACGTGGTCCACAGGGAATAGGCTGCGACTGGTGCGGTGCAGCCGGCCTCCAGGGTGGACAGCACGGCGCGCTCTGCAACGGCAGCCATGTGGCTGGGCAGGTGGTCTAGGTGGCGGACGGCCTCCCAGGCAGCGTCGTCATCGGCCCGTACCTCCACGCTCAGCGCACCTTGGGCGGGCGCGGGCATGATCGTGCCGGGGTCAATCGACTCGGCGGCGCGGTGCAGCTGGCCAACGCGCTCTAGTCCCGCGCGTGCCAGCACGACCGCATCCAGGTCTTCCTCGGTGCGTCCCATGCGGGTATCGATGTTGCCGCGCAGAGGCAACAGTTCCAGGTCGGGACGCACGGCGCGGATCTGGGACACACGCCGGGGTGCGCTCGTTCCCACCTTGGCTCCCTGCGGCAGTTCCTGCAGGGTCTCGCTGTTCCGGCTGACCAGTACCTCGCGGGGGTCTACCCGGCGCGGAACGATGGTGCGGAAGCGCGCGTCCGGTGCGGTGGGCAGATCCTTGAAGGAGTGCACGGCTACGTCGCATTCGCCCGCATCGAGGGCCTTGCGCAGCGTCTCGGTAAACACTCCCACGCCGATGTTCGCCACCGGCGTCTGCGCTGCCTGTGAGGCATCCCCCGGGGTCTGAACCAGGTGCAGTTCCGCGTCATAACCAGCGGCGAGCATGCCCGCGCGGACGTGGCTGGTCTGGGTGGTCGCCAGGGCGGATCTACGGGTGCCGATCAAGAAGGTACGGGAGGTACGGGATGTCCGGGATGTCATGGAAAGTCTTAAGCCTCCTTCGCTACCTGGCCAATGCGGGCAGCGCTTGGAATTTGATCGGCGCGGGTAGAAGTACCCACTGTTTTGGTTGCACCGGTCTGCCCCGGCTGGGTTACGGAATCCACCATGCCGTTGGGCAGGTTGAACAGCGCGGCCAGCGCATCGGGGTAGCTCACCTGCTGGCCACCCGCGGACAGCTTCTTTGCCTGCACCGTCGGTGTGTGCAGCAGCTTGTCCACCACGCGCTTCATCGACTTCGCCACTGCGGCGCGGTCGGCCTCCGACATGTCGGGGGTCAGGCGCTCCAGCGCCATCAGCTCCTCAGCCATGACCTCCCCGGCTTTCTGGCGCAGGGCCTTGACGGTGGGCACCACGGACTGGGCGCGCTGCTGTTCCAGGAAGCTCTCCAGCTCGTCGGCAACAATCGCGCGGGCGGGATCTTCGTCCTGCGCGCGGTCGCCGGCCATCGTGGTGAGTTCCTCGATGTTCAGCAGTTTGACGCCCTCGACGTCCGCAACGGAACGTTCAATGTCCGCGGGCATGGACAGGTCGATCAAGACCTTCGTACCAGCGCCCCCGGCTAGTCCGGCGCGGGTCTTCACTGCCGCCCGGACGGCCTCTTCGCTGACCACATTGCCCACGGCGCCGGTGGCGGACACCACAATGTCCACAGCGCTCAGGCAGTCCGCCACGCTCTCTAGCGGCACGGCGGAGGCATCCACCCCCGCTTCCCGCGCGTGGCTCACCAGGTTCTCGGCGCGCGACAGCGTACGGTTGGCCACGGTCACGTGGTCGATACCAAGCTTCCCCAGGTGCGTGGAGGCCAGGGAGGCCATCGCCCCCGCGCCGATGATCAACGCACGGCGGCCGGCGAGGGGTTGGGACGAAGGGGCGTCCTCAACAGCAGAAACAAGGGCGTGCGCGGGGTCGATGTAGCGCAGCGCCTGGTCCACCGCGAACGACACCATGGAGGCACCAGCCGAATCGATGGCCGTTTCGGAGTGCACGCGCTTGCCCGTCCGCAGGGCGCGCTGCGTGAGGTCGTGCAGGGTGCGCCCCACCGTCCCGGTCTCGTTGGCGGACTGGTAGGCGCTGCGCAGCTGGCCGATGATCTGCTGCTCGCCGACGACCATCGAATCCAGCCCGGAGGCGACCTTCAGCATGTGCTCCGCAGCGGAGTCCGCGTAGTGCACATACAGGTGCGGCTCCAGCTCCTGGGTCTGCAGCCCCGAGAACTGCGCGATCGTATCCACCACGTGGTCCAAACCGGAATGGAAGGCGTTCGCCACCGTGTAAAACTCCATGCGGTTACACGTGGAAAGCACCAAGGATTCAGAGATCACATCGTTGTCCACCAGCGACAACTGCAGCTTCGGCAGATCCGTATCTGCGACCGTCGCCCGCTCCAACATGGTCACCGGGGCAGAACGGAAAGACAGTCCGACCAGCAACACCGACGCGGAACCAGTCCGGGTGTTACTACTCATATGTCTTCAAGCCTCCTGCGGGGATCACTTGGGGTGGCGGCGCGCGGGGCTAACCCCCAAGTTGTTACGAGTGTCTACGGTAGCCCTTAACCCACCCCGTTGCCAAAACGTGTTCGCCCGGCTGATATATGGGCGTATGCCTCCCGCGGTTACTGCTCCAGCGCCGCGATCAGCTCGTCGTCGTCGATTTCCCAGCACGCGACTTCTTCGTCGTCGACCAGCACGACGGGTACACGGTCGCCGAACTCTTGTGCCAATTCCTCTTTTTCTTTGGTGACGCCCCCACGGTCCAATTCAATCACTTCCACCGTGGTGCCGTAACGGTGTGCGATCGGCAGGATTTGCTGGTGCACGCGCTCGCAGGAGCCACACGTGGAACGAGTGATTAACTGGACCCGGGCTTTCGCTTCACTACCTGCGGAAAGGCTGTTCAAACTCACGGTTCCCCATGCTACCTACCGGCCTGGCGGGGTCAAACGGATCTCGAACAGACTAACCGAGCGCTTTCAAGTAACTTTGTCTATGTGAATAAAGCGCCTGATCTTGAACCGCCGAGCAGCTCCCAGCCGGGTGTAGCGGCGCGGGCTGCTGCGGAACGGCGCGCGGGGAGGATTGCCAGCTGGCGCGATACTGGCAGCGAGTGGCGCGGTTACCTGCGCGCGCTATCGCTGAACATGCAGGCGTTCCTCCGGGAATTCCGCCACGAACGCTTTGGGCACGCACGCCGGAAGGACTCTTCCCAGGATGCTGAGGCTGCAGTTGCGGAGAAGGGGGCGTCCACACCCCAAAACCTGCAGGTCGGATACGGTACGGGCGCACCTCGATCCTTGTGGGAGCTCAGCGAAACGCAGCTAGACCAACTGGCTCGCAGCTACGAGATCGACGGCGACCAGCTGCGCACTGGGCTGGCCAACCTTGAGGGCGCGGGCATCCGCAAGCAGCCGCGGCCTCTGAACCAGACCGATCCATCGATCCCCCCAGACGCAGGTGTGGGTGCCTTTTTCGACGTGGACAATACGCTAATCAAGGGTGCTTCGATCCTGCTTTTCGCCCGCGGCTTGGCTAAACGTCGTTTCTTTACCGCGCGGCAGCTGCTGGGCTTCATTTGGGTGCAGCTGAAGTTCCGGGTGCTGGGCAAGGAGAGCGCAAACGATATCTCCAGCGGTCGGGAACAGGCATTGGCTCTGGTGAAGGGGCGCAAGGAATCCGAGGTCATCGAGATGGCCCAGGAGATCTGGGCGGCAACCATTGCAGAGCGGATCTTCCCGGACACTAAAGAACTGGCCGACATGCACATTCAGGCCGGCCAGCAAGTGTGGCTGGTGACGGCCTCCCCGGTGCAGCTGGCGCAGATTATTGCAAAGGAGCTGGGTTTCACCGGCGCGCTTGGCACGGTGGCTGAGGTGAAAGGCGGGCGCTTCACCGGCCGCATGGTCGGCGACCTGCTGCACGGCGAAGGCAAGAAGCACGCGGTGATCGCTTTGGCGAACTACCAAGAGTTGGATCTTGAACGCTGCACCGCCTACTCCGATTCCGTCAACGATCTGCCAATGCTGTCGACCGTAGGAACTGCGGTGGCCATCAACCCAGATTCGAAACTGCGCAAGGCCGCAATGGAGCGCGGTTGGGAAGTGCGCGATTACCGGCGCCTGCGTCGCATCTTCCGGCGCGCAGGCGGCATGCGGCTGGCTGCGGGCGTAGGCCTGGCGGGGCTGGGCTTGGGCGCCTGGATGCGGTGGCGCCGCTAAGCCGTATAGATCCAGCACTGCTGGCTGATACAGCGGGCACGCAAAAACCCACCGCGGTGGAAGCCCCCTGGCGGGGCGCTTGCGGTGGGTTTTGTTGAATGCGGCTGCGGAAGTTACTTACCGAGCTTCCTACGCTGAACGCGAGTCCGTCGCAGCATCTTGCGGTGCTTCTTCTTGGACATGCGCTTGCGGCGCTTCTTGATGACAGAACCCATGGGGTAAGCCTCGTTTCTCTCGGTTAGTTTCTTTTAAAGCAAAGGTGTGAAGTTCCCTCACATCCGTAGGCACGAATGCCAAACAGTTTAGCGCCCAGTACCTCAGAGAAACAAAAATCCCCCATCGCCGGGCTGGTAGCGGAAGCCACCTCGCACCGAAAATGGGGGACTGTTGCGTTGTTGGCGTTGCCCGAAAACTAACGGGACAGGCCAGTTAACCGGTCTGGCCGGGGTTGTACTCGGATGCGCCGAGGTATGCATCGACAGCAGAGCCGCGTACGCGGAAGTTACGGCCGACCTGGACGGCGGGCAGTTCTTCCGAGTGGATCAGACGGTAAACAGTCATCTTCGACACGCGCATCAGATCGGCGACCTCTGCGACGGTCAGAAATGTTCCATTTTCGGTGTTAGCCATATAGATCTTCACTTTCTTTGCGCTCTCATGCGCTGCAGGCTTCCCCTCCTGCAGGACGTCACACGTGATCGCTCGCGAACCATCATAACGTGAAACCAGTGAATCATGTGCAACAAGGGGAACCATTGAGGGGGATTTGTCCCGTGTGGCAGACATGACCAAGGGGGTTGAAAACCAACGCAAGTCATCAATTGAGGCTGGATTTAACAGGCGTGATTGGTGTTAAACAAACATATGTAAAAAGATCATTGGGTCTAGCCGGAGCTTGGGTGGCGAGTGTGCGGGAGATGAAAAATTAACCCCGAATGGGCGGGTTTCCCGCGCCGATTCGGGGCTAGTTCGGGGCCAGTCCGGGGGCCGACTAGCTGCCGACTAGTCGTCGTTCTTCGCCGGGTTCGCTCCCGGGGCGGGCGCGCCCAGCTCCTCCGAGCGTTCCTTGCAGGCCTCCATCGCACGGAAGAAGGCACCGCGGATGCCGGACTCCTCCAGCTCGCGCAGAGCGGCCGCCGTGGTTCCCCCGGGGCTGGTGACCTTGGTGCGCAATACAGAAGGCGTATCCCCGCCCTCTGCGAGGTTCCTGGACATCATGGTGGCAGCACCCTGCACGTTGGCGATAGCCAGCTTCTCCGCCAGTGGGCGTGCCAGTCCCAGCTGCACAGCCGACTCGATCATGGACTCGACAACCAGGAAGATATAAGCCGGACCAGAGCCAGAGACGGCCGTGACGGCGTCGAGCTCCTTCTCCTTCACGATAACGGCCTCGCCGACCTTGGACATGATGTCCTGCACCGTGTTCAGCTGCGCCTCTTCAGCAAATCGGCCACCGGCGATACCGATCGCGCCCTGACCGACCAGCATCGGGGTGTTCGGCATAGTGCGCACCACGGTGGTGCCAGCGGGAAGCGCGGCTTCCATGGTGCTGATGGTTACACCGGCAGCCAGGGAGACGACGATCGTGTCCTGCGAATTAGCGTCCAAAACCTCCGCAACCTCGTCCAGAACGATGGGGACGATGTTGGGCTTAACACAGATGAAAAGGATGTCCGTGCCCTCGGCAGCCTCGCGCCCCTCCTGGGCGGTGACCATGCCGTACTTGTCCTTCAGCTCGCTCAGGCGCTCCTGAGATGGATCTGCAACGATGATCTTCTTCGCATCGGCGGCGTCCGTGGTGTCCGCAATGATTCCGGCCAGCAGGGCCTCGCCGATGTTACCTCCGCCAATAATTCCAATTTGAGTCATGCAACCCAGCGTGCCAGGATTGGCGGCTTCCTGCTACCCCACCCCAATTTCCCCCGAGTGATAATCGCCCCGACTGGCGCTGCTCCGCTAGTCCCCCTGACCAGCGGAAAGCACCACTCCTAGAGCCCCTGGATCAGGCGCGGGCCGAAGGTCAGCACCAGGCCGACAATGGCGGCCAGCGCCATCAGCAGCTTGTCGCGGTGGCGCAGCAGCGCGTGGACCAGGCCAACCAGCAGTAGCGTGACGGCAATTGCCAGAACCAGCGCCAGCACCGTCGGGGCCTTCGCCCAGATCAGGCTGAAGCCGAAGAACACGCCCACACCGACGGCGATCGCCGCAATTGCTTGCAGGATCATCATCGGCCAGGAGATCGTGTCGTCCTCGTACTCGACAACCTCACCGTCTTCGAGCGATTGCTCCAGCTCGGCGAACTGTGCGCTCTCCTCCGGGGAGGCCTCCGGGTAGCCGGCTGCGGGCGTCGCCTGCGCAGGCTTTTTCAGCTCCGGCTTCTTCGCCTCGGCCTTAGCCTCCGGCTTAACTTCAGCCTTCTCAGCCTCAACCTTCTTCGGCTCGGCCTTCACCTCGGCAGCGCCAGCAGCACCGGTCGCCGTCGCAGCCGTCGCTGCCGTTGCTGCAGCCGCGGGGTTAGCCGAACCCGGGATCGTGCCCGTCTTCTTGGTGGCCTTCTTTGCGACGCCGCCCTTTTCAGCCTCTACATCTTCAGCAGGCTTTGCAGCTTCTGCAGGCTTGGGGGCATCAGCAACCGGCTTGTCAGAGGCCTTCGCTTCTTCGCGGGCAACCTCACCGAAGGTTGGCTTTGTGGATTCGCGCGGCTTCTCTACCGTCTCTACCTTGGCCTCGTCAGCGCTCTCCACGTTGGGAAGCTGGCCGGTCTTCTCTTCCGGACGCTCCGCGGTGCGGCTGACGGAACGCTGATCCTGCTGCGGAGCTGCCGGCGCCTCCGCCTGCGCGGTAGAGGGAGTCTCGGCGGGAGTCGTGGTGAGAGTCTCGGCGGAAGACGGAGCGGAAGCCTCGGCCTGAGCACGCTCCCGGGCGCGGTCTTCCTCGGTCTTTACTACTGGAATGGAACCCGTCAGCTCAGCGACGGACACGCCACCTTTATCTAGGTTGCGATGACGGCGTCGACGCCGGCCAGTGTCAGCAGAACTAGCGTCGCGCCCGTTGCGGGCGAGCAATTCGGCGACTGTCAGCTTCTCACTCATCCATTGATCCCATCACATCGTCACTTGCAGTGCAGTTCCTACGAAGCCGTTCCCACGAAACTATCGCCAGCGATCCGCCCTCAAGCTTCACTTTAAACATATGTCTTCAAACAGAGTACTTTACTCCCCGGCTCCTGGGTAAGGGCAACTGGTGCAACGCCCCCTAGGCGAGGTCCACCCCATGGTCGAGCTGCCGGAAGATCACGCCTTCGCGCAGCGCCCACGGACACATGTGCAGCACATCAATGTCCAGCTTGCGCATAGCAGCTTCCGCCACCAACGCTCCGGCAACCACCTGGTGGGAACGCTCCGCACTCACGCCCTCCAGTTCCGCCCGGTCCGCGGCGGTCATGCGGGAAATAAAGGCAATCAGCTGGCGCAGGCCCGCCTGCGTCAGGGTGCGCTTCACTCGGGGACCGGCTGAGGACGGTGCAGCACCGGTCAGTCGCGCCAGCATTCTAAACGTCTTCGAGGTTCCCACGGCCAGGTCAATGTCGCCGGAATCCAACAGCTTCTCCACCGGATCATTCAGCTCTTCATCGATGAATTCCTTCAGCGCAGCGATCTTCTTTTTCGACGGCGGATCAGTATCGAACCACTCACGAGTCAACCGCCCAGCGCCCAGGTTCACGCTGCAGGCGACATCCGGATCCTCGTTCATTCCGATGGACATTTCCAGCGATCCACCGCCAATATCCAGATCGCAAATCCGTCCCGCTGACCAGCCGTACCAACGTCGCACCGCCAGGAACGTCAGCCTCGCTTCATCATCCCCCGAAAGAATCCGCAGGCGCACCCCGGTTTCCTTCTCCACTTTGTCCAACACCTTGTCAGAGTTTTCCGCTGAACGGATTGCGGAGGTGGCAAAAGGCAGCATTTCCTCACAGCGGAACTGCTCGGACATCTCCTTCGCCAATGCCACACCGTTGAGGAGCTTTTCCTGCCCTTTGTGGTTAATCGCTCCCTTGTCATCCAGGTACTCCACCAAGCGCATGGGTGTTTTCCAATTGCTCATGGGGGTCGGCGGTCCGCCGCGCTGTGCATCGACGACCACCAGATGAACTGTATTGCTACCTACGTCAAGCACACCTAATCGCACGCCTCCCAGCCTAATGCGTCTACGGTGGAACTCGTGAATGAAACGTCTATGGAAAGCGAATCTGCAACCCCCTCGACGGTCCAGCCAGAAGGCCTCAACAACGATCTGGCTACCGGCTACCCGGAGGGAACCCCTGCCGATCTTTCCATCCGAGCCGGCCGCGAAATGCCCGCTGACCACGCACGCGAATGGCTGGAATTCATCGACCCCGCCGATTCAGAACACATTATTCAGGTGGATCTCACCTGGTTGCTGTCCACGTACCGTTGCCGGTTTGGCACCGAAGCGTGTTTAGGTATTGACGCCGAGAATCCGGACGTCGGCTGCTGCACTCACGGAGCATTTCTCACGGATGAAGACGACCGTGCGACCCTGCGAAATGTCGCGGAAAAGCTCACCGCGGAAGATTGGCAGAACCGTCCCGCTGAAATGGAAGAATGGGAGGCGACTGGGCGTCATAAAAAACACAGCGACTACAGCAGCGACGACGAGAACACAGACGAAATCGAGCCATGGCTCGAATGGGACGAGCTTGAAAACGACGAGGGCGAGATGGAACCCGCCCTCAAGACGGTAACCACGAACGGTGCGTGCATTTTCGCTAACCGCGAGGGCTTCCCTGCGGGTCAGGGGTGTGCATTGCATGCCTGGGCGCTGCGCAACGACGTGGAACTGACTGCAGCAAAGCCCGAGGTGTGTTGGCAGGTGCCTCTGCGGCGACTCGAGGACTGGGAAACCCGGCCCGACGGGGTGGAGATGCTGCGGACGACCGTCACCGAATACAACCGGCGCGGGTGGGGCGACGGCGGGGAAGACTTCGACTGGTACTGCTCGTCAGACCCGAACTGCCACGCGGGTGGCGAGGCACTGTGGCGCACCGGACGCGAGGAGCTGACGGAGCTGATAGGCGAGGCGGCCTACGAAGTGCTGGCCGCGCATTGCGAACAGCGCGAAAAGCTGGCGAAGGTCTCCCCTAGCGGGTTTCCTTTGCTGACGATCCACCCGGCGACAGCCGAGGCGCGCCGGCGCGGAATCTAGGCCTCGAACTTGTAGCCCAGGCCGCGGACGGTCACCAGGATCTCCGGGCGGGAAGGATTACGCTCAATCTTGGAGCGCAGGCGCTTGATATGCACGTCCAGGGTCTTGGTGTCTCCGACGTAATCGACACCCCACACGCGATCGATCAGCTGACCGCGGGTGAGCACACGACCACTGTTGCGCATGAGGTATTCCAGCAGGTCGAACTCCTTCAGCGGCATCGGAACCTTCTGGCCATCGACGGTAACGATGTGACGTTCGACGTCCATCATCACGCGGTCTTCCTGCAGCACTAGGCCGTCTTCAGCGGGAGCCTCGACTTCGATCTCCCCACCGCGGCGCAGCACTGCGCGGATGCGGGCAATAAGCTCGCGGGCAAAGTAGGGCTTCGTCACGTAATCGTCAGCACCGAGCTCAAGGCCGACGACCTTGTCGATTTCACTGTCGCGGGCCGTCACCATGATCACCGGAACGCTGGAGGTCTGACGAAGCTGGCGGCAGACCTCTGTTCCAGACATGCCTGGCAACATCAGATCCAGCAGGATGATGTCAATATCCTCCGCAGCGAAGGTATCCAGTGCGGTTGGACCGTCCTGGGCCATGAAGACTTCAAAGCCTTCTTTTTTCAGCAGAAACGCTAGAGGTTCCGCCAAAGACTCTTCGTCTTCGACAATCAAAACGCTCGTCACAGCTGCTCAATGCCTTTCAAAAAACTATTTAAAGCTACAAGACCTATCGTAACGTGCTACTCCGCTTAAGGCTGTAGCAACCCTGGATTCACTTAGACTCTTCGTCGAGGCGGCGCGCATCCGGGATCACCGGGATTTCACCGCTCGGCAGATCCTTGTTCTTCCCCTCTTGATAGCGCGGGAGCTCCAGGGTAAACGTCGAGCCCGTCCCTACCCTGGACCACAAGGAAACGCTGCCACCGTGGTTGGCCATCACGTGCTTGACGATCGCCAGCCCCAGGCCCGTACCACCGGTGTTGCGGGAGCGCGCCTTGTCCACGCGGAAGAACCTTTCGAATACTCGCTTTTGATCGTCCGGGGAGATACCAATACCGCGGTCGGTTACGCGGATGATCACCGTATCGTTCTGCACTTCACGGGAAATGGAGACCGGCGAGCCTTCCGGGGAGTAGTTAATCGCGTTGGTCAGCAGGTTGGACACACTGGTGACTAGCAGCCCCTTGTCCCCCTTCACCATCGCGGAAGACTTGGAGTCTTTCACCAACTCGATATTTCGGGCTTCGGCGGCAAGTCGGCAGCGGTCGATGGCATCCTCGATGATCTTGTCGACGCTCAAGACCTCTAGGTCCGGCAGCGATTCCGCCCCCTGCAGCTTCGACAGACTGATCAGCTCGGTGATCATCTGGTTCATTCGCCGCACCTCGACGATCAGCTTGGAACCGAAGTACTCCACCGCTTCCTCGTCATCGCGCACGGACATCAGAGTCTCTACCAGCAGAGAGATCGCTCCGACCGGGGTCTTCAGTTCGTGGGAGACATTGGCCACGAAGTCACGGCGTGCCGATTCCATGCGCACCGTTTCGGAATCGTCGGCGGCGTACACCACGGCGAAGCGGTCATCCGCCAGCGACAGCGGTTTCACCTGGCCTGCCACCGCGATGACTGGCCTATTACTGCGCCGGGGCGGGGGGAGAAAGTTCAGTTGCCGTGGTTCCTGGTCGGCGAATACTCGTTCGACCATCTTCCACGCCTCGGAGTTCAAGTTCCGTTCGTGCACCAGCCCGAGTTCGTGGGCGCGGGGGTTGGAAAGCACGACGTTGCGTTTGCGGTCCACCACTGCGACCGCATCGGGCGCGGATTGGATGGTGAAGTGCAGAACCTGGGCGACCGTAGATACACGATTGCCCTCGAGCTCCTTTTGGGTTCGGGTGTTACGCTGCGCCTTCACTCGCTTGCGGTACGCCCACATGCCGAATGCGCCCAGCGCAACGCCGACGATCAGCCCAAAAAGAATCCCGAGGGCAACTCCAGAGGTCAAGAATCGACCCGGCTCTACTTAGCCTGGCCCTGCGCGGCGACGGCTGCGGCACCAGCGGCAGCTGCCTCCGGATCCAGGTAGTCGCCGCCCTGGTTCAGAACCTTGCCGTCCGCGTCGATGCGGTACACCAGCGGGATGCCGGTTGGGATGTTCAGACCCGCGATGTCCTCGTCGGAGATCTGGTCCAGGTGCTTCACCAGCGCACGCAGGGAGTTGCCGTGGGCCGCAACCAGTACGGTCTCGCCGTTCTTCACGCGCGGCTCGATCTCTTCCTCGTAGTAAGGAATGAAGCGCTTGACAACATCCAGCAGGCACTCGGTGGCCGGAACCTCGGGCAGATCCGCATAGCGCGGGTCGTTGGTCTGCGCGTACTCGTTATCAGCGTCGATGGCTGGCGGCGGAGTGTCGTAGGAACGGCGCCATGCCATGAACTGCTCTTCGCCGTACTTGTCCTTGGTCTCTGCCTTGTTCAGGCCCTGCAGCGCACCGTAGTGGCGTTCGTTCAGGCGCCAGTCGCGCACGACGGGGATCCAGTGGCGATCCGCCGCATCCAGGGCGATGTTAGCGGTGGTAATGGCGCGGCGCAGCAGGGAGGTGTACAGGATGGTCGGCTCCAGGCCGGCCTCCTTGATCATCGCGCCGCCGCGAACTGCCTCCTCGCGGCCCTTCTCGGTCAGTCGCACGTCGACCCAGCCGGTGAACTGGTTGGAGGCGTTCCATTCACTCTGGCCGTGACGCAGCAGGATCAGATTTCCGTGGGAGTTGTTTTGCTCGCTCATACTCCCAATTCTGCCATGATGTGCGCCCTTGTGCCCCCGTATTCGGCGCTACTGTACTTATTCCTGAGTGTCGTCGTCGCCCTCTACGTCCGGGATGCTCGGGCTCTTTGCTTCGGACGCCAACGTGGAGCCCGGTGGCGGCGCCAGCAACTGCACCTCCTGTTCCGACGGCTTGAGGTGCGCGAAGGCCGCGAGGTTCATCGTAGGTTCGCCGCGCGACAGGCGCCATGCCCATTCGTGGCGGATAGAAGAGGCAAAGCCGCGTTCCAAAATGCGGTTGAAGTCGGCGTCGGCCCTCTCCAGCACCTGTCCGAGTATGCGCTGGATGTCCTCACTGCTGGTGTTATCCGAGAACTGGCCGACCAGATAGATGTCGTTGTTGCGATCCAGCGTGTAGTGCACCCCGAAGCTGCGGCGGTTGGCGTGTAGCAGCAGCTTGTAGACCTCTTCCTGGGCCTCCTCAACTGCACGGCAGACGAAGGCCTCTACGCGGAACATGCCGTCCTGCGGGATAAAAAGGCAGTTCGTTTTCAGTCGCTTCTCTCCCGGCAGCACAACCACGACGGTGCCGTCGTCTCCGGCTGGCCCCTCAGGGAGGGTGTACTCGACTTCCGCTTCGTCCAGAAGCTCACAAATCCTTGCGCGATCCATAAGCCCCAAACTACATTTCCCACAGCGCCCGCGCAGTCACCTTGGCATTCAGCGACCATCCCCTTTGCCCCGCACCACGCGCCAACTAACCCGCACCGTATAGCAGCTATCCCGCGGGCTGGCGCTCCCCTCGGTGACCAGCGGGCGGCAGCTCTTCATACAACTTGTACAGAGCTTCCGCGGAAGCCTGCCAGGAGAACTTAGCGGCGTGGTTGGGAGCATATTCCCCCATCGCGATGCGCAGTTCGTCGTCCAACACCAGCTTGCCCAGCGCATCGGCCCACGCATCCGTGTCGTGGCCATCCACCAGCAGGCCGGACTTCTCGTCCTCCACCGCGATCGGCAGGCCACCAGTGCGCGTAGCCACGACAGGCGTGCCACACGCCTGCGCCTCTAGCGCCACCAGCCCGAAAGACTCGTTGTAGCTGGGCACCGCCACAATGTCCGCGGCTTGGTACACACCCACCAGCTCCTCGGGTGGGCGCGGGGCTAGGAAGCGCACGCAGCGGCTAATCCCCAACTTTTCGGCCAGCAGCTGCAACCGCTCCAGCTCATTGCCGCCTGCTCCGGAGGACCCGCCGCAGATAACCACGGCCAACTGTTGCTGTGGGTGGCGGCGCCGCAATTCCGCCACGGCTCGCAGCAGCACCTGTGGCCCCTTCAACCTCTGCAACCGGCCGACAAACCCAATGACCTTCGCGCGGAAGGGAATGCCCAGCTCGCGGCGGGAACGCTCGGTCGCGCGATCCGATCCAGGCGTGAAGCGGTCGACGTCTGCCCCGGGCGGGACGACTTTGATCGCGCACGTCGTGGCGTCATAACCCTCAATAAGGTCCTGCACCTCCTGGTCGGTATTTACGATCAGCAGGTCCGCATTGTCCACGATCTGCTGTTCGCAGATGCGGCGCGATTCCGGCTCGCGCGAATCCCCCTCTGCCAGGGAATTGTTCTTCACCGCCGCCAGCGTGTGCGCCGTGTGCACCCAGGGGATCTGCCACAGGTCGCGCAGCAGCCACCCGACCTGGCCAGAGAGCCAATAGTGCGAATGAATCAGGTCATAACTCACCCCCTCCTCGCGGCAAAAGGCCAAGATGGACCCCGTAAAAGCCGCCAGTTGCGTGGGCAGCTCCTCCTTCGACAACCCTTCGTACGGCCCAGCCACGCAGTTGATCACCCGCAGGCCCGGCCGGACGTTCACTACCTCGCCCTGCAACGGACGGGTCGCTCGGGTAAATACATCGACGGTGACGCCCATACGTTCCAACTGCTCAGCAGTATTTTTCACGTACACATTCATCCCGCCGGCATCCCCCGTGCCGGGCTGTTCGAGGGGTGAGGTGTGCATGGAGATCATAGCGACGCGCATACTGCCCCAGCTTAGACAGATCGGGGCGGGGCTGGGGGCGCAGGTGGCGTCGATAAAATTTGCTTAATTCCACCAAAGAAAATGAGAAACTTAGCTAGGGTTCCAAAGTAACGTGCATCACGTTTTCAAAGACTGTTTCTAAAGACCAAAGGGATCTAAATGACCGACACCGAACGCCCAGAGGGAACGGCCTGGCAGGACAAGCCCTACCTGAAGTACTACGCGGAATGGACCCCGCACAGCCTGGAGTACACGGACGACACCATGGCTAAGCTTCTCGACCGTACCGTCGCCTCGCACGCCAACGACGACATTCTGGACTTCTTCGGCCAGACCATGACCTACGCAGAATTCCTGAAACAGGTTAAGAGCGTTGCCGCTGGCCTGCGAGAGCTGGGAGTGCGTTCCGGCGACCGCGTGGCAGTTACTCTGCCGAACTGCCCGCAGCACCTGATCACGATCTTCGCTGCCCACAAGCTGGGTGCGACCGTGGCAGAGCACAACCCGCTGTACACCGCCCGCGAGCTAGAGGGACCATGCAAGGATCACGCCGCGAAGGTCGCAGTGGTGTGGGACAAGATCGCCCCAATGTTCCAGGAACTGTCGCGCACCACGCCGATCGAGAAGGTCGTGAGCGTGAACATGATCGAGGCCATGCCGCTGGTTAAGCGCCTGGCGCTGAAGCTACCGATCAAGTCGCTAAAGGAGAAGCGCGAGCAGCTACACGGCGAGGCCCCGGGCACCATCCCATTCTCCCAGCTGCAGAGCGCCAAGTTCGGTGGCGACGGTGCAGACCTGGAAAACTGCCCGGAGACAAACCAGGACTCCCCTGCTTTCATCCTCTTCCCCTCCGGCACGACCGGTAAGCCCAAGGGCGCGCAGCTGACGCACGGCAACGTCATGTCCAACGTTGTCCAGGGTCAGTCCTGGATCAGTGGCATCGGTGAGCGCGGCCAGGAGAAGTTCCTAGCCGCCCTGCCCCTGTTCCACATCTACGGCCTGACGCTGACCGCCGCGCTGGCCGTATCTACCGGTGGCAAGCTGCTACTTCTGCCCAAGCCGGAGATTCCGCTGATCGTGGATCAGCTGAAGCGTGAAACCCCGACCTACATGCCGGGCGTGCCGACCCTGTACGACAAGATCCTGACAGCAGCCGAAGAGCACAACCTGGACCTCAGCGGCATCGCCAATGCGTTGTCCGGCGCGGCACCGCTGCCGGTACACACCACGCTGGAGTGGGAGAAGAAGACCGGCGGCAAGATCGTGGAGGGCTACGGCCTGACCGAATCCGGCCCGATCCTGGTGGCGAACCCTGTCACCCCGGAACGCCGCGCAGGTTACATCGGCATTCCATTCCCCGATACGGAGCTGCGAGTAGCCGACCCAGACGACTTCAGCAAGACCATGCCGGATGGCGAGCCAGGCGAGCTGCTGGCCCGCGGTCGCCAGGTCTTCAAGGGCTACATCAACATCCCGGACGAGGATCAGCCTTTCCACGAGGATTGGTTCTGCACCGGCGACATGGCCGTGATGGAGCCGGATGGCTTCATCAAGATCGTCTCGCGCATCAAGGAAATGATCATCACCGGCGGGTTCAACGTCTACCCAGCCGAGGTGGAAGAGTTCCTGGAAGAGCACGAGCAGATTCAGAAGGCCGGCGTGGTTGGCCTGCCGCAGGATGACGGCTCCGAGGAGGTCGTCGCCGCAGTTGTCCTGGCAGACGGCGTGAACAAGGCAGACTTCAACGAAGAGGCTGTGCGCGAGTGGGCCCGCGAAGGTCTGACCCGCTACAAGGTGCCACGCCGTTTCTTCATCATCGATGAGATGCCGGCCGACCTGATCGGCAAAATCCGGCGCCGCGAGGTGAAGGATCTAGTTCTGACGATGGTTTAGTGGGGGCGTGTGGGCGTCAATAGATAGATAGAAGGTTTAGAAAGGCGCCCGCAACCGCCGATCCGACCTGTTAGGCGTGGCCTGTGCGCTCGCGGTGCTTGCACCCGGGCCAGCAGCACGGGCGATGCTTCCCCTCTTCGATCTCTTCCCGAGTTCGGCGAATGCGCCGAGCTCGGGTTTTTGCTTCCTTGGCGTCCGTGACTCAGCAGATGAACTCGTTGCGGCCGAGCGGGGTGAGGCTTTCCCACAGGTCGAGGGTGTGCGCGTCTGCGCCTGCGGGGGCGGCGGGCGCCTGCGGGCGGTGCTGGGCGGCGGCCTGCGGGGGCGGCGGGCGGCGGCGACCTACGCCGGCCTACACCGGCCAAATGTCGTTAGATCGGGAATTAGTTAAAGGAAATCCTTTCCACTTACGCAAAAGCCCTGGTCAGAGAGTTGCGAAAACTTGAAAGCGCGCCCACCCGATCACGGAATCCCGTTTTAGCGACATTTAGCCGCTCACGCACTCGAAAACCCGTGCCACGCACTCCAAAAACCGCGCCAAGCAACCCGCCAGCTGGCCGATGCTCCAGGCTCAGCTGGCCGATGCCCAGGTCCAGCTAGTCGATGCTTACGCCGACCCAGATCGGTTCCGGCTCCAACACCACTCCGAAGGCTTCGCACACTCCGGCGCGCACCGCACGCGCCAACTCCACCACATCTTCGCTGGTCGCAGTCCCGCGGTTAGTCAACGCAAGAGTGTGCTTCGTGGACAGGGAGGCACGGTCATTGCCCGGAACGTGCCAGCCCTTGGCAAACCCGGCACGCTCGATCAGCCACGCCGCCGAGAATTTAAACTGCGGCTCGCCAACTCCAGCAGCTCCAGCGCCAGCCACTCCACCAGCACCAGCACCGCCGCCCTTTACCGGGTACAGCGGCATGGACTCCGCCTCGGCATCTCCGCACTTCTCGCGCACAGCCGCCACGACTGCGTCGCGCGCCTCCTCACCAGTGACAATCGGGTTGGTAAAGAAGGACCCGGCCGACCATGTGTCGTGGTCTGCCATGTCCAGGACCATGCCCTTCCCTGCGCGTAGCTCCAGCACGGCCTGACGCACATCAGCAGCGGGCCGGCGAATGTTCCCGGCGGCAGCCTCGTCCGCATCCACGCCCAGTCGCCGTGCCAGCTCGCCATAGCGCAGAGGCACACTCAGCCCATCGGTGGTCAGCTGAAACTCCACCGCAGTCACCACTGCCCGCGAGGTGAACTTCAAGTTCGAGTACCGATACCCCAGTTCCAGCGCAGACGGCTCAACCCATTCCAGCTCCCCGCTCGCCCGGTCGAACAGCTGCACGCGCCGCAGCACCTGTGCAACCTCCGCACCGTATGCCCCGACGTTCTGCACCGGCGTAGCACCCACGGACCCGGGAATTCCGCTCAGGCATTCCAGCCCGCCCAGCCCCGCCTCGACGGTCGTGGCCACCAACTGATCCCATTCGACCCCCGCGAATGCCCGCACCACGCCGGTCTCGCGGTCGATCATCACGTCGTCTTCGGCGCTCTTTACCTCGGCGCCTTCCTTCTCGGCGCCATTTTTATCGACGCCACCTTCCCCACCGCCAGCACTCAACAGCACTACGACCAATTGGGATACTTCATCCCCCTCGCCGACCACGAGGTTCGACCCTCCCCCGACGACAAGCAGCGGCTGCGTGTGGGCGTCCAGAAAAGAAACAACCTGGGCGACAGCCTCCGCCGACGAGCACTCCACAACCCCCGCGGGCGCGGCGCCGATGCGCAGGGTGGTCATGTCGGCGAAGGATCGGCTGGTCACGCGGGCGCCGGGGATGGCGACAGGGTCGGCGCCGTTGCCGCGCAGGCGCTCCAAAAGATGCTGCGCGCGTTCTTCGGACGTGAAATGTGCGTTATTAGTCGTATCAGTCACATCACTAAAGGTAGTCTGTTGGCATGACTACTCACAGCGAGAACACTGCAACGATTAACTTCCCTATTGAAAAGGTCTACGAGGCACTCTCCTCCGCGAACTACTGGGCATACGAGGTCGAGAACATCGGCGACGAGCCGGGCGAGGTAAACTCCTTCACCCCCGAGCCGATCGAGGCTGTTCTGTTTGAACTGCTGCCGAAGTCCGCTCTGCCGGAGGCTGTGCGCGGCATGGTTTCCCAGGACCTGAAGCTCAAGCGCGTGGTCGAGTTCGGCCCGCTGGCAAACGATGCCACCACCGGCAAGGTCAACGCTGAGGTCAAGGGCGCTCCGGTTTCCTTCTCCGCAGACGTCACCCTGACCGGCACCGGCGAGGCCACCGAGCTGAAGGCCGACTGCGCCGTGGACGTGAAGATCCCGATGATGGGCGCCGTCCTGGAGCCGAAGGTTGCCGAGTGGGTGGAGGAGTTCCTGACCCGCGAGGCCGCCCTGATCCAGAAGTGGATCAGCGACAACGCTTAAGCACCCCTGACCTAACTCACTCACAACAAAGTATGCTCAGCTGATTCGCGTGGCTGATCACGCCCACAACCTCAAGGCCCGTTCGTGGAACACGGACGGGCCTGTTGGCGTACCTACCCGCGGAACAACTGGCTACAACCGGCTACGGAAATCCGACCGGTGGCTGGTGGCGCAGCCGCGGGTGCAGGCGCAGCTGCGGAGTGCTGTGCTCCACGAACACCGCAACCCCGTAGCTGTGGACGTGGGCTACGGAGCCTCCCATACCACCACCTGCGAATGGGCACGTTGGTTGCGCACGGTCGCGCCGACGGTGGAAGTCACCGGCCTGGAGATCGAGCCTTCCCGCGTGCTGCCCGACCGTGAGGGCGTGCATTTTGCCCTCGGCGGTTTCGAACTCGCGGGCTTGCAGGCGGACGTGGTGCGCGCATTCAACGTTCTGCGCCAGTACGACGTGGATCAGGTGCAGGCCGCCTGGGACGTTATGCGCGCTAACCTGCGCCCCGGTGGCGTGATTATTGAGGGCACGTGCGACGAGGTCGGCCGCCGTTCCTGCTGGGTCTTGCTAGACGAGGACGGTCCGCAGTCGCTGACCCTCGCCTGGGATCCGCATGACATTCAGACCCCTTCCGACCTGGCCGAACGCCTGCCGAAGATCCTGATCCACCGGAACACCCCCGGACATCGCATCCACGACGTCCTCGCCGAACTCGACCGTTGCTGGGAGCGCGCCGCACCCCTGGCGGTCTTTGGCCCGCGGGTGCGGTGGCGTTCGGCGAAGCGGGAGTACTTGGCCTCTCTTGGTGACGCCCACGCTGCCGCGGCGCGGCTCAACCCGCGCCGCCGCTTGGCGGACAACTCAATTACGCTGCCGTGGTCCGTGGTGTGCGAACCTGATTGAACTACCCACATGAGCAAACCTGTGCGTTAGTTGTACGTTGCCTGCGAACAACGGGCAAAGGCTAAGCTACGGGTTGGCATAAACCAAACGATAAGGAACACTGATACGGGTGACTAACCCACAAAACCCTTCCCAGCATCCGAACCCGTTCTCGGGTAATGGCAACGACGGTGCTCAGCACACCCAGCCGGGTCAGTACGGTCAGTGGCCAGGGCAATACGGCCAGCAACCGGGCCAGGCAGGCCAGTACGGTCAGCGGCCAGGCCAGCGGCCGCTGTTCGGCCAGCCAGGTCAGTACGGCCAGGGCATGTACCAGAAGCCGAAGAAGAAGGGCAACCTCGGCCTGAAAATCTTCACCGGCATTGTTTTGGTCATCGTTTTGCTGCTGGTACTCGCCGAATTCGGTCTTCGCTGGTACCTCAAGGATGAGCTCAAGGCTGCACTCAAGGATCAGATCCAGGAATCCGGAGTTTCCTCCTCCGTTGATCCCAAGGTCTCTTTGGGTGCTTCCCCGGTTCTTCTGGGCATGGCGCAGGGCAAGATTCCGCAGATGACCCTTGACGTTCCGTCCACGCTGGATATTTCTTACGAGGATAACGATCAGTCCAAGCCTAAGGTCAGTGGCCAGCCCGCCATGCACATAGACATGCGGGACCTGAAGATGGATGGCGACGATCCCAACAACGCCACTGTCGGCGAGGTCACCCTTCGGACAACGCTCCCCAAGGAAATGCTGAAGGCTCAGGCTGCGGAGAGCGCAGACGACGATAAATCCGGAGGCGCCGAAGATAACCCTCTGGGTGGCATGATGAAGATCTCCGACGTACGCCCGAACCCGGACAAGCAGACCCTCAGCTTCGACATCAGTGGCGGTCTGGCCACCTTCGAGGTCAAGCCCACCGTCCAGGATGGGAAGATGAAGATGGAGATGGACAACGTCTCCCTGTTGGGTTTCCAGCTCCCGGAATCCTTCACACAGCAGATGGAGTCGCAACTGCAGGATTCCGTACCTGCGGATCCCCAGGGCGGTCTGGAATTCCAGGGCATCAACGTCACTGAGGAAGGTCTCGAGGTCACCATGCACGGCACGGACGTTCGCGTGAACGACCTGGACACCGGCACAGGCAGCAGCACGGGCACCGGCACGGGCAGCAGCACGGGCACCGGCACGGGCAGCAGTACGGGCACCGGCACGGGCAGCGGTGGTTCCAACAGCAACGGTGGCTCCGGTAGCTCTGATAATTCCGGAAATGCAGACGTCACCCGCCCATGGAAGAACGACGGCCCGGTGGGCTCCTCCGCCCTCGCCGCCTAGGCGCCCCTGCGCTAAGCGCCCTGCGCTAAGCGCCCTGCACTAAGCGCCCAGCACTAGGCGCCCTGCACTAGGCTCCCAGCACCTTCGCGGCAGCGGAAACGCCCAGGCGCGTCGCCCCCGCCTCAATCATCGTCACGGCCGCATCCCAATCCCGGATGCCGCCCGAGGCCTTAATCCCCACCAGGCCCGCTGCAATGCGCTCCTCCTCCCCCATGCCGAAGGGCGCCAGCTTACCCAGCTTCCGCAGTTCGTCGGCCATGATCTCCACAGCCTCCACGCTCGCTCCGCCCGCCGGGTGGAAGCCCGTGGAGGTTTTTACGTAGTCCGCCCCCGCCTGCACACACGCGCGGACAGCAGCACGCAGCTGCTCCTCGTCCAGCAGTGCGGATTCCACAATCACCTTCAACACCAGCGGATGCGGCACGGCCTCCCTCACGGTGATCAGCTCCGCGAGCAGCGCATTCTGATCCATGGCCAGAGCCGCCGCCACGTCGATCACCACATCAATCTCATCCGCCCCCAACTGGGCGGCATAACGCGCCTCGGTGGCCTTCACCAGGGATGCATGCTTGCCGCTAGGGAACCCTGCGACGGTGGCGATGCGCAGCGTGGCGTCATCACCCAAAGAACCAACAGGCAACATCGACGGCGAGACGCACACCGCGCCGCAACCCAACTCGGTGGCCTCGCGGACCAGGGCGGCCACGTCATCGCGCGTCGCCTCGGGCTTCAGCACCGTCGCGTCGAGGATGGCGGCAACGGCCTCGCGGGACAGCTCAGAACGATCCACGGAACTCACAGAACTCACCAGGAACCACCCGCGTTGCCCAGCACGTCGCGGATCGCGGGACGCACGTCCTGCCAGTAAATGCCGACGATGACGGCCGCGATGATCCACAGCAGCTCAATGGCAACAAAAAAGCTCAAGACGGACAGCGCCACGGCACCACCCATCAGCATCAGCCAATTCTGCTTCTCGCGATCGATCACCATGAAGGCATCGTCGCGGGTAGTGACCAGCTGCACCAGTCCAATAGCCGCCAGCACGAAAATCGCGACTGCCAACGTCAAGCTGATGCCCGAGTAGGCGTAGTACATCGCCTTGAAGACTGCTTCCATGCCCCTTAGCCTAACGCAAAGATCAGCTCAGTCAGGGAGTAAATCGCCAGCCCTGCCAACGCGCCCACGATCGTTCCGTTCACGCGGATGAACTGCAGATCCTTGCCGACCATCAGCTCAATCTTGTCGGAGGCCTCCTGCGCGTCCCACCGCTCGACCGTCTCGCCGATGATGCCGGTGACCTCGCCCGCGTAGTTATCGGCAAGGTAGCTGGCCGCTCCGACGATGCGGCGTTCAAGCTCTTCGCGCAGCTCTGGTTCTTCTTGGACTCGACGCCCATAGTCCTCCACCCATTGCGCTATCCTTCGGCGCAACAGGGAATCCGGGTCGCGAGACCAAGTGGTGAGTGTCGCACGGACGGATTCCCACAGGCGGCCGGGCATTGCCGTGACAGGCCCCGAGGTCATGATGTCGTTCTTGAACCCCTCCACCCGGGCGATCATCTTGTCGTCGTGCTGCAGGTCCTGCGAAAGCTGGTAAATGAACGAGCGCAGTTGGCGGCGGGCATCGTGGTCGGGGTCGCGGCGGACGTCGCCGGTGAATTCCACCAGCTCGTGGTACACGCGGGAGCCCACGAGATCGCGGACGAAGCGGGGCGCCCAGGATGGGGTGCGCTCGTCGATGAGTCGGACCACGAAGTCCTCGGAGGTGCGGGCCTTGTCGTCCATCCAGATGACAATTGCCTCGACGGCGGGTTCCGTGCGGCCCTCCTGGATGAGCTGTTCCAGGCCACGGCCTAGCGGCGGCCCCCAGGTGGGTTCGCTGAGTTTGTCGATAACCAGGGCACGGAGGACGTGCTCGGTTTCCTCGGGGTTTATGCCATTGACGGTGAGGTCGATGACCTTGCCGACTTCCTGCGAGACTCGGTGGGCACCGCCGCCGTCGACTACCCAGTCACTGGCGCGCTCCGGGATGCGTGCCTTGCGGAGCTTGTCGCTGATGAGGGCGGCGTTGAGGAAGTTTTCGCCCACGAACTCGCTGAGCGCGTGGCCGACCTGGTCCTTCTTCCGCTTGATGATGGCCGTGTGCGGGATAGGGATGTGCAAGGGATGGCGGAACAGGGCAGTGACAGCGAACCAGTCGGCCAGGGCGCCGACCATGCCGGCCTCGCTGGCTGCACGGACGTAGCCGATCCACGCGCCCGGGTTGCCCTGGTATTCGAGCCAACGCATGGTCACGTAGATGAGGGTGGCAATGACCAGCAGGCCGGTGGCGATGGTCTTGTGCTTGCGGAGCTCTGCCCGGCGGGCGGCCTCGGTCGCCGGGTCGGGCCCGGGAACCTGGGCTAGTGATGCCGGGGCCTGGGACAGCGGTGCGTCAGAAGCAGTCATTGTTCAATTATGGCACCGGTGGGGGTATTAAGAGGGTGCCACTGGGGCTCCGATGTGGGCTGAGCAAGTGTTCTGCTAAGTCCAACAACCTATCCAACAAGCTAAATGTCGGAAAAGTTGCAAAACGTTATTGGTAATGACTTGCGCTAATACAAAAGCGCTGGTCAGGGGTTTTTCAGCCCCAGCCGTAGACAGTCGAGCAAAAAGAATTGCAACTTTTCCGACATTTAGCCCCATCCCCTCCCTCCAAAAGGAATCACCGGCGCACGACTGTGCAGACAAAGCACTATGCAGGCAAAGCAAAACCGCGCCACCCGAAATAGTGGCGCGGTTTATGCAGATGGAGGTGCTATCTGGCCAAAGGCTAAGTACTAGCCAAAGCCTGTGATGTCTAGCGACATTTTGGACACGGAG